>NTKD01000014.1 GCA_002457275.1 OM182 bacterium MED-G24 | reverse complement strand
GATTGAGGTTCTCTTGTTCTTTTCATAAGCACGGTCATAAGCAGCCTTGAGGGCCTGGGCTTCATCGACAGCGGGATGCAGGTCTGCGTTCATTCTTGGTGGGAGCGGGCACGCCAGCGGTTCTCCGCCCGTCGAACTGATACTGACAGGGAATTCTTTGAGCACCGGACCTTCGGGTTCTGACAATAGATCAAACGCGGCTTGCAGGACCTCATCCTGAAACGCCTTGTCTCTCGGTTTACCGAGCGACAGACCGACGGGAAAACGAGTATGCAGCGCCCTTGGCACGTTCATACGTTCCGCCACTTCCCACATCGGGGTCAGAACAACAGTGGCCAGACCGGCATCTTCGAAGACATGAGCGAGCGTACACACGGTACGCGGACAAAGCGGTCAGGTGCCGGTGAGTAAAACAATGTCAACGCCTTCATCGAGCATCGTTTTTGCACACAGCGGGCCGGAATCCAGACGGATTTCTGAAACTGTATCGGACTGGTTGCCAGCGAAAGTGTAGTGGTTCTCTGCGACAGCACCGATGGTGCCGTTTGCTGCCATCTCTTCAAGACGATCGATGGGATACACCACGTTGATATCAGCGGCAAAACCACCCCGGTCAAAGTTCACGCTGTGGTGTCCGATTGCCAGGTCCCGTGCGTCTCTGGGTAAGGTCTCGTAGTGATAGTCGTCGTCACCGAGCTCAAAGCCATCTGCGCCTTCCCGATGCAGCGCAGCGGTTGTGACGATCGCGACCTTCGCATCGCCTAAAGATTTTGGCTGGGTGAAGCTGGGCGACTCAAACTCAGGTAGCGCCATACTCGCCGCAAACTTGGCTTGTGTGACTTCGTCTTTTCCGAAAACAGCCATCTATTTCACTCCTGATGATAGGGGTAACGTTGTTCGTGAAACACATTTCACAGTCGTGAGAAGAACGACCAGATCAGTTCAGAGGCATTAATCCCTGATTCGTCATTGTACCCTTTCTTGCTCGGGTCACTGCCGGGCCAGAAATGATCGTGGTTCTCGATCCGGTAGTAATGCACTTCGGCACCGTTACCGTCCGGAATATAGGTCGTCAACGTGGTGTTGTCCGTCACCTGCGTTTCAGTTGTGGTTACCGATTCATTGAGGTTCGCGAAGTACTGCACGATGTCCTGGGCACTCACCATGGCAATCCCCGTGGACTTGTCGGTCTCACCCGAGATGGGGACCATGCCGTCTTCAGCGCCGTGAATATGAATAATCGGTTTGGGCTGGTCGAACGAACAATTCTTCAGGACCTCGACATCGATCAATCCAGCCACGACACCAGCGGCCGCGAAGACATCGCTCGCCTGACACATCAGCGTATAGCTCATGTAGCCGCCGTTGGAGAATCCCGCCACGAAGGTTTTTTTTCGGCTCAGGTCGAACTCATCCTGTAGCGATTTGGCGAGCGCTGTCAGAAATGAAACATCGCTTTGGCCGTCAAACAGGTCGTCAGCGTTTTCGTTGTTCCAGCGAAGCTGTTGCGTCGTCAGGAGTCCATTCTGGCAGAGGATCTCCATCCCCATCGCGGTGAAAGTCTCGCCTTCCTTGCAGTTTTTCGCCTTGTCACCCAGAAAGTCGGTAAAGTCATCCTTGCCTGAGTCGCCTTTCTTACCTGAATTGTCTTTCTTACCAGAGTCACCTTGCTTGCCACCCGCTTTACCGAACGTGATCAACTTGAGGTGGGACTGCGGATACACTGCAAGGAAACCGTGTTCTTCAGCGAGATCGTTAAAGCCTGCCAGGTAGGACCAAGTGCTGTTGGAGGTCATGCCATGCAAGACAAAGACCATCGGCGCACCAGGTGCCAGGTTGTCCGGCTTATACATCTTGTAAGTTCGCTCAACACCGTCGTGCGGAAATACATGGTCGTCACCGACGGGCATTCAGGGAGTCTCCTTGTTGCTGCAACCAGACACCAGGACGAACAGCATGATCATTGTTCTGGTGGATGTCATTGAGGAATATTCCGGTGGTCGCTATGACAACCCAGTGTACGTGGGCCGTCAGCCGGAAGGCAGCTTGTGGCTGACTAAGCCCACCCAAAACATGGTTTCACATCCTTTATCATGTACAGGTAACCCTATAGTCGCGATTCTGGAAACAAATCCTGTCACGGGACTAAACGTTTGGATGGAACCATCGATAGCGAAGCTCTCCGAACAACCCATGTGGTTATCCATAGTAAACCCCAGAGCTAACCCAGCACATGGAAATAGCGGATAAAACGCGCGGGTGGCAGATTCACCACCCTTGAGGCTGAACAGGTGGTGTCGGTGTAGTGGCGGAGTGTTTTATGCCGTGCGGTTGGTGAAAAACTCGAGAAGTGACTTGGTGACGATCTCCGGTTGCTCCTGCATCGAGAAGTGTCCAGCATTTGGAACGACAACTAAGCGCTCGAATCCTGGCACCGCGTCTTGCAATCCATTCTGTATATAGTCGATTGGTTGCCGGGGATCGCTGTCCGGATAGATAAATCGCACTGGCATGGTGAGTGCCCCTGATTGAAAAGCACTCGGTTTTCTTTGAGTACGATCGAAAGCATCACGGAAGTATCGTGCCACCGCTTCCGCAACGCCGGGGCGGGAGAATTCTTCGACCATGCGCGAGTATTCTTTCGAACTGAGTGCGCTGACGCCGTTCACACTGCCACCTGTTTCCCACCACCAACGGATGTAGTTCTCCGCATCGCTGAATGTCTGAACCGCACTTACCGGATCGTTGGCGTATTCAAGGTGATGGGGCGCCATCTTGGTGTCGTAGCGCACGGTCGGGGTCGACATGTGGCAGTACTTGAGCACACGGTCAGGGTAAAGGGCTGCGATCTCCTTACCGATGCCGGCACCCCAGTCATGACCGACCAGGTAGTACTGATCCAACCCAATCGCCTCAAAAAGCGCAGCCAACTCATCGGCTGCATTCTGTTGTGAGTAATCACCCTCACGTTTATCGCTTTGTCCGTAGCCTTTCAGATCCGGGGCGATGACACGGAAGTGCGCAGCGAGTGGCTCAAACTGATAGCGCCAGCAATACCAGCTCTCTGGGATACCGTGCAGGAGTATGAGCGGCTCACCCTGACCGATCTCCACGTAGTGCCAGTTCAATCCACCAGCTTCTTTGAAGAAGTGCAGAAGCCTGGTCTCATCGACAACCGTGTTGTAGTCCATCGGATGTGTCCCTTCGTCGAATCGGTGTGTCGTCGCCGGTTACGAACGAGTCCATCCCTCCGAATCTCCGTCGGCAGTGCCTCTATCGGCAGTTTGGGCTGGTCTTTCCGTTTTTCCAGTCTAAACAGGTCATACAGTTGACCGGTGGCAGTATAGCCTAGGTAACGGAGCTGTTTGTCGTCAACATCGATGATCTGATAGAGCTGTGTATTCTCAGCAATTCATTTTGCATAAGCACCCTTGGTCACGGGATACATCTTCGGACCGCTGACAGACACGACGTAGACTGTTCCTATATTGGGGTCGTAAGCTTGCTGATAACCGGTGGGAACGTTCTTGAGATCTGCCGCGTCCACCGCTCCCGTACGTACATACGTATGGTCGTGGCCTGACGGAACCAAGTCAACCTTGTACTCATGCCAGCCATTGGGCCTTTTCCTTGCCGGTTGTTAAGCCCGGATTGCTTGTCAAAGAAAAGGCGGCGTCGCTCAGCGTGGTACAGATGATGTCCATCTCAACAGTACCTGAGAAATTGAAGCTGGCCAGTGGTGCACCCAGACGCTCCGTCATCATCGCGTTGGCGGTTTCTTTGCTCTCCTAGACTTGCGCGTAACCATGACCCGCTGCCAGTTGCAGTACTTTGCTCTCGCTTTTGATATCACTGGATCCAGGCATTCCAAGCTTGATCACTGCCAGATCGCCGTTGTTGCGAATACAGAGCAACAACAATGCCTCGGTGCCGCCCGAGAGTGCCTTCGGGTCGACGCGGCACCGCCATTGCTCCTGCAGAGACGCGACCCGATCCGGTAGAGACGCAAGCCAGTCGGAGCCGACGTCTCCCAACGATTACGTACGGGTGCGTACCGGTTCCGGCAGTGAAGACATGTTAATCATGGCAGCGTTGTTCTGGTATTTCCGAGAAGAAATTTCAGCGGCACATGCAGTCGTGCATTCCACGATTTTGGCGAATGATCCGCGCCCTCGAAGCGTCGCGTCATCCAGTCCTGGGATTCGGTATACCCTTGGTCCCGCATGCACTCATCCATCTGCTTCTGATAGGGCTCGTAGTGAGCATCCATGGTCTCGGTTCCATAGTCGAAATAGATGCGGTTCCTGCCAGGCGCGGGCCAATGGTCACTCAACCAGCGTGCGACTGTTCCTTCTCCGATGGTCCAGTCCGTCGACATGCAGGCTGCGCCACCAAAAACGCCCGGGTATTCCGCGATGGCATAGGCAGAAATCAACCCACCCATGCTGGAGCCCATTACGAAGGTGTTCGCGGAATCGGTCAGTGTCCGGTAGCTGTCATCAATAAAATGCTTGAGTTCAGTGACCAGGAACTTCAGGTAGCTATCGGATGACAAAACCTCGTCACTTGTCCCTGCGGACCACTTTGGACTGTCCACCTGCATTCTTTGCCAGACTTCCTCGGACACCGCCTTCTGCGGCATGTATTCTTCGCCGCGAGCGCCCTCAGCCCATTCCGCCATCCACACGGAGACTACAATCGCGCGTCTGATCTCTTCGTTACGGATGAGCCGTGTCATCACTTTGTCGACATCCCAGAACACGTCCATGCCCGCCAGGGAAGAATCCGCGTGATGAATCAGCATCTGCCCATCGTGCATATAGATCACCGGATACTGTTCGCTCGCCCCTTCGTCGTACCCTTCAGGCAACCAGACATCGACTGGACGAGGACGTATCAGGTCTGAGGGGAAGTCCTTGTGGTGGTCGAGTGATCCTTCCAGCGGCGGTATCGGAATCTTCGGGATGCTCGCTTTTTGTCGCGCGATCTCATCCGTTTGTTCTTTGGTCAGCTTCATGGGGGTCTGCCTTTGCAACAAGGTATAGGCGATAGGTTGTTCAACGGAAATGAAGGTCAGTACCGAGGCGCACCGACACGCACTCTAGCACTCCAACCGATCTGTTGTTGACCTCCCTCACCCAGAATGTCATCGAGTAGGTGAAGGACGGGCTGGCCTGTGTAACGATGCTGAGTAACGCGGGCGACTGGAGTATCTACGATGAATCCCTTCCTTGAAAAAATGGGTTACGGCCCAGACGACCGAGTCCTGATTACGCACATCGATGATATGGGGTTCTGTCATGCGGCCAATGTCGCGAGCCTCGCATGTCTGCAAGGCTCGGCCAGTTGCGCCTCGATCATAGTAAACGCACCGTGGTTCATGGAAGCGGTGGCGATGTGCGCTGAGAATGACGGACTGGATGTGGGTGTACACCTGACACTGACGTCTGAGTATGCGACTTATCGCTGGGCCGCGCTCAGTTCGCGCGATCCAACGAGGGGCCTTGTAGATCAGGAAGGATATCTCTGGCATTCGAGCAGGGAGGCGGTCAAGCACATCTCAGAAGCAGCCGCGGAAGGGGAAATGCGCACCCAGATCGAAACCGCACTCTCGTCGGGGTTGACGATTACTCATATCGATACGCATATGGGCACCGTGGTCCATCCCCGTTACATCAGATCTTACCTTGCACTGGCGCGGGAATATGGCGTGCCAGCGTTCCTGCCGCGTATCACTCGTGAACGTCTCGACCGGATGCGCCAGGTCGACGATACGGATGCCATGCTGGCTGCCATCGAGGAAGTCGATCGCTCCGAGGTCCCAACGCTCGATGAAATTCTGATCGATACCCTGGTGCAACTATCAGACAAGTCCCAGTTCTATCGAGACCTGATTGATGCGATCGAACCCGGTCTTACACACCTGCTGTTCCATCCAGCGGTCGACGGTGAGGAACTGTCCGCCATCACAGGAACCCACGCGTCCCGGAATGCGGACTACCTTGCCTGGCAGGGGACTGTGCTTAAGGACTACATCTCCGATGCAGGCATTCATTTGATCGGGTATCGCGAGCTACAGAGTGCAATGGCATCGTAAAACACACCCTGGCGGTGATTTGGGTGTGTCCGTAAACCTTTGATTTTTCTGGCATCAGAAAAATATCAAACCTTCCTCAGGGTCTCATCTGACCCGCAGCAGTGGGGGCGACTACATTGACATCATTCGTCATCGAACACGTATCGCTCCACTGCACTTCTGGTCGTCCTCCTGTTTGACGAACGCGGGCCGCGAGCCGCCTTGGCTGATCGGGGGCCACGTTCGGTACATTCCGCTGACGACTTGGTCTATTCTCTCTCTGGAATCAGCGCCCTGAAGTTGTCACTATGAATTAAGGCGAGCCGACGGCAGGAATTGTAGCCGGTCTCATTGCCGAGGCGCGTTCTCACAGGAGCGATTACGTTGACATCATTGACTATTGAACCACTGACACCGGGCATCGGAGCCGAGATACCGAATCTTGACCTTTCGGAGCAGTTGACCGATTCCGTGATGAAAGAACTCGAGCAGGCACTGCTCGACTGGAAAGTCCTGTTTTTCCGGGATCAGACGATCGACGTCGAAGATCAGAAACGTGTGGCCCGATGGTTTGGCGAACTTGATATTCATCCTACGTCCGCGCCGGGTGCAGAGCACGCTGAACTGATCCGTATCGCGGAAGACGAGAAGTTACGGGCGCACAACGATATCTGGCATTCAGATGTCACGTTCAAGGCATCCCCGCCGATGGGTTCCATCCTGCGTGCGCTGGAAATGCCCCCGGTGGGTGGAGACACGATGTTCGCTGACATGTATGCGGCGTATGAGGGTCTTGATGATGAGATCAAAGTGAAGATAGACAACGCCACTGCGTTACATGTCTGGCCCCCGGGCTGGGTTGATATCGTTATGAAATGGCAGAACATGGATCGTAAGGAGTTCGACCACCGCTTCCCGAACCCGGAACACCCGGTGGTTCGCACTCATCCGCAGACGGGACGCAGGAGTCTGTTTGTGAACGCGGCATTCACCCGGCAGATCATCGGTATGGAGAAGAGCGAAAGTGATGAGTTGCTGACGTTCCTCTACATCCAGGCGACCGTTCCTGAGTACCAGTGCCGGTTCCGATGGCGAAAGAACTCGGTCGCGTTCTGGGACAATCGATGTACCCAGCACTATGCGCTCGCGGACTTCTATCCACAGAAAAGAACTGTGGAACGCATCACGATCTGCGGTGACAAGCCTGTATAGCCCGAGCTCGCGTCTAACTGCTTCCTGAAGGTGCGAAACCCCCTTTCGGAGGCGTCTATGTCGTGATCAACGGTCCAGCATGGCCTCGATCAGCCGGGGTCCTTTCTCGGTCATCGCGGCCGCAAACTGGGCGTTGAATTCCTCCGTTGTTGTTGCGCGGGTGGCGGGAACCCCCATACCCTGCGCCATCTGTACGAAGTCCAGGTCAGGCCGCGTCAGGTCCAGCACATCGAGCGTACGCGGCGTCATCGACTGGGCGCCCACGCGTGACAGCTCCACCTGCAGTATCTGGTACTTGCGGTTGGCGAAGATGACGACGCAGATGTCCAGGTTCTCCCGGGCCATTGTCCACAACGACTGGATCGTATACATCGCGCCGCCATCACCGTGCAGGCAGATGGTCTTGCGTCCGTTGCCTGCCACGGCCGCACCGATGGCCGCAGGCAGTCCGTAACCGATGGAACCCCCGGTAATGCCCAGCCAATCGTGAGGCTCAGCGGTTTCACTAAACGTGAAGCAGCCGCCACCACAGGTTCCGCCCTCGTCGACGACGATGGCATCGGTTGGCAACATTTCCGCAAACGCCTGTCCTATGGTGCGCGGGCTGAGTTCGCCGCTCCCCAGGCCGGGGCGATCGAGGGAAATACGCCTTGGTGTGCGGCTGACGGCATCCAGCTCGGCAGCAAGTTTTGACAATGCGTCCTCGGCATCTTCAGAGAAATGCGCCAGCGTGTGTAGATCACAATTCTCCGGGTAGAACTCACTGACCTTTCCTGGATAGGCAAAGAAACCGACCGGTGCTTTGGTGCCGACGACGATCAATTGTTCCAGATCCTTGATCTGTTCCGTCGCCTGTTCCGCAAAATAGCCGAGGCGCTCGACGCGACAACGTCCCTCGCCACGCTGAATGATCCGGTTGAGCGTATCGCAATAGACGCGTGCACCGGTTGCCTGCGAGATCTGGTCTGCGAGTTCCAGACATTCCTCATAGAGTGCCATCTTCGACATCAGGATCGCTGTTGGCTTGCCATTGCTGAGCATCTCAGCGGCCCGTTTGACGGCCGCGTCTTCGACGGTGGGTGTCTTGGGCATCTCCTGCGCACCCAGCGGCGCAACCGATTCATCCCAGGCGCAGTCTGCGGGTACGATCAGTGTCGATATCTGGCCGGGCATGACGTTGGCAGCCTGCACTGCTTCAGCGGCATCAGCCGGTAGGCTGGCGGCGTCCTTCGAGGTCCGTACCCAGTGTGATACGGGTGTCGCCAATCCTATGACATCGGAATTCAAAGGGGCATCGTACTTCTTATGGTAGGTCGCGTGATCGCCCACTAGGTTCAGCATCGGCGAACTCGCCTTTCTTGCGTTGTGGATATTGGCAGAGGCGTTCGAAAGACCCGGGCCGAGATGAAACAGCGTACATGCCGGTTTGTTGGCTATACGCCCGTAGCCATCGGCAGCGCCCGAACAGACACCTTCGAACAGGCAGAGGATGGCGCGCATGGCATCGGACTTGCCCATGGCCGCGACCATATGCATCTCGGACGTGCCCGGATTGGTGAAACACACATCCACGCCGTTATTGGTCAGCGTATCCAGCATACTTTCTGCGCCATTCATAATGTTCGCCTTTCTGCAAAAGGCGCGATTATACAGATTGAGAGGGGCGGCGTTGCGCACCTTGATTGGCCCACATTTTCAATCGTTCGTTGAGTGCTGCGAATCGAGTCATTTTCAGGCAGGCTATTGGTCTGAACGTGAGAAGGTCGTATTTCAAAGACAACAGTAAAAAGCAGAGGAAACCAGAATGTCACATGAAATCGTTATCCGTGGTGGCCATATCGTTGACGGTCTCGGCGGCGAACCTGCACCAGGAGATATCGCGATCGACGATGGCATGATTACGGCGGTCGGCAAGGTAGATAGCAAGGGTAGACAAGAGATCGACGCCGAAGGTATGACGGTCAGCCCCGGGTTCATCGACCTGCACACCCACCTTGATGCGCAACTATGCTGGGAGCCGGATGTGTCTCCGGTTTCTCAACATGGCGTGACCACGGCGCTGATCGGCAACTGTGGGGTGACGTTTGCACCCTGTAAACCCGAAGACCGGGAACTACTGGCCGGCATGATGGAAACGGTGGAGGACATCCCACGCGAATCGATCATGCAGGGGCTTCCCTGGGATTGGGTGACCTATGGCGAATACCTGGAATCCCTGGATCGTATGGTTCCCGGTATCAACGTTGCCGGTATGATCGGACATGGCGCGCTGCGCTATTTCGTGATGGGCGAACGCGGCGTCGAAGAAGACGCGACCGACGCAGAAAAGCAGGAAATGGCGCGTCTCGTGGGAGAAGCCATTGATCAGGGTGCGATCGGGTTCTCATCCAACCGCTACAAGCAGCACAGGATTCCTGACGGTCGTGCAGTGCCGGGTACGCTCGCCGATCTCGACGAACTGGTGCTGATTGGCAACGAAGTGGCAAAGCGCAACGCGCTGTACCAAAGCGTTGGCATGCAGTTCGACCACATTCACCACGTCCAGGGAGAAACCGGCGCGAGGATGCTGTTCAACTCGACCCTGCAGGGGTTTGACGAAAACGCCGGCAAGAATCGACTGGGCGCGATCGCGAAGATTGGCAAGGGGCGAGACCTGAGCGGGGTTGCACAGGTACGCGGTAGCGGCGCATTGATTGGTCTGCAGGGCTTGGTACCCGGTCACTTCGGGGAAGCCTGGAGGAAGCTTCGCGAACTTGATGTTCCGGCAAAGCTGGCTGCGATTCGAGACGCGTCGTTTCGGGAACAACTGATCTCTGAGGCGCGCGCTTTCGAGGGCGAATGGCCAAAAACCAGCTGGATGTACTTTCTTGGCAAGGGTGCATCACCGGATCATCGCCAGGGTGATCATAACCGGCTCTCTGATATGGCCAATGCCGCCGGAGAACACTGGTCGGAAACCTTGCTGCGGCTCTCTGATGAGACTGACGGCAAGGCCCTTTTCAATCTCGTCGGCGAGAACCAGAACATGAACGCGTTGCGTGACCTGTTTGAAGGTGGTGTCTTCCCGGGTGTCGGCGATGCCGGCGCACACGTTGGTATGGTCATGGATGCGGGTTGGGCCACTTTCGTGCTGTCACATTGGGTCCGCGAAGACGGGCTCTTTAGCATGGGTGAGGCCGTACGCCTTATGACCAGTGCCTCGGCACGCATACTGGGCATCTCTGATCGGGGATCGCTGACGCCAGGTCTGCGAGCAGACATCAACATTTTCGACGCGGACACCGTCGCTGAAACGATGCCGTTCCGTGTTAGCGACTTTCCTGCCGGGGCAGAACGCATGACCCAGGGCAGCATCGGCTACAGGGCAACGCTGGTCAACGGTCAGCCACATGTGCTTGATGGTGAACTGACCGGTATTCGCGCCGGAACCGTGGTTCGTCCTAG
The DNA here is from genome assembly GCA_002457275.1 of OM182 bacterium MED-G24. Classification (GTDB taxonomy): domain Bacteria; phylum Pseudomonadota; class Gammaproteobacteria; order Pseudomonadales; family Azotimanducaceae; genus UBA7451. Next base: position 21,991 of record NTKD01000014.1, on the reverse strand, counting down.
CACGAACTAAACCTCTGTGCCGTGAACACCGTTTTCTGTGTTCGATGTGGATCCTGTTACTACGCGCGAGTTATCACTACAGACCTGATCGGCAAGAGGTACACTGTCTCTCTCATTCGAACCCTTGGAGAGCAACATGTCTGATCTTGAACCCGTAGGAGAGTTTGGGTCTGCAGAGTGGTGCGAGGCCTGCGGTAAGGCCGGTGCGAAAATGCTGGAGGATGCTAAGCTGCCGATAGAAACGGCCTGGGGATTCAGCGAGACCTATCTCTATCCACCGGAACGAATGTTGGAAGGCGGACGTGAAATCTCTGCCTTTCACTTTATGGTCAAAGACGGCCAATGTTCAGGTGGCGATGGCGCACCGGAAGAATGTCTGGCGCTGGACGGCTTTCATGTCTCGGCGGTGTGGGGCTCGATCTGTAACCAGTCACGCGCCATCTATGACAGTGTCGGCCAAAAAGAGCGTGGCGCCGACGAAGGTGTGATGTACCAGGACATCATGGCGTACGTTGGAAGGAAAGATCTGTGGGCTAAGGGTAAGGGTGGTGCCGCCAAATCGATGAATTGGCCGCCTGAGATTGTCGCCGCCGTGACAGTGGGTCAAGGGTTTCACAATGTGGCTGCGAGCATGCAGATGCCATCGCCGGAATATGAAGGGTTCCCGGTCACCGAGAAGCTGGTACCGATCGTTTCCGAGATGACCGATGAGCAAAAAGATGCCTTTCTCGGGCTGCTCCGAATAGAGCGTTAGCGAAGGCTGGCAAAGATCTGATCGATGAAGGATCTTGCTCCTGAAATCTTACGTCAGCGACTTCTTATTGAGGGACGGTACGACAGGTCTGTCGATGCGAACCTACCCTTATGATGTGGCGTCACATCTGGATTTGAGAACGTATGGTGATGCGATCGTTCATGCATCCAACGGCATTGGCAAAGACGAGAACGACGGTTTTGATGCATTCATACCGCTGATCGATTCGGGCATTTCTTTATAGGTCTGGAGTGCCTCGCGGTTCTTTTCAGTGGTGCTGTTCACCTGCAAACAGTTCGACAGTGAAAAGGCAGTCAGCTTCACGCATGCGTTCTTCAATACGACCGAGATTGAGCACGCGTCTTTCTAGAACGCATAGTGCAGAATAAGGCGTGCATGTCGTTGTTGCGTAATATTCATTGTCAAACAGAGTGAGGTCGCCTTGAAGGTCACAAAAATCACCAACCTCCCCGTGCGAAGTGAAGGCGGCGCTATCTACCACATAGTCAAAGTCGATACTGACGCTGGCATTTACGGCCTTGGTGAAATCGGCATCATGAACTGGAGCAAGACCATCGCCAATGCCGTTGAGCACCTTGGTGATCTCGTGATCGGTGCAGACCCCTGGGAGACGGAGCGGCTGTGGCAGGACATGTTCCGGTCCGGCTACTGGCCTGCGGACCTGGTGTACTGCTGCGCGATGAGCGCGATCGATATCGCTTTGTGGGACATCAAGGGCAAGTCTGTAAACCTGCCGACTTATAAGCTCCTGGGTGGCCCGGTGCGCGAGAAAGTGGTCTGCTATCCACATATCAAGGGAACGAGTCAGCAGGAGATTATCGACGGCAGCAAGAAAGCCGTGGACGAGGGTTGGAAGTTCGTGCGCTGGGGGCAGCCTGACGCGATGGGCGAGTTCAAGCCGAACCGGATTACAACACTCGAGCCGGACAAGTCGGCGCGGGTAGCGGTTGAACTGATGGGCGCGGTACGGGAAGCGGTAGGGCCCGATATCCATCTCTGTTTCGATGTCCACACACAGCTTGAAGTGCCGCAGGTGGTCCAGATGTGTCGAGACATGGAGGAATTCAGGCCTTATTTCATTGAGGACCCCCTGCGTTCTGAAAACCCGGGCAGCTATCGGAACCTGAGACAACAGGTGAACCTGCCCATTGCGGCGGGTGAGCAGTGGGCATCCAAGTGGGCGTTCAGAGAAGTGATCGAAGAGGAGCTGATTGACTATGCACGTATCGACCTCTGTATCGTCGGGGGTATTACCGAAGCGGCAAAGATCACTCACTGGGCAGAGACGCATTACATCAACATCGTTCCGCACAATCCCCTGGGCCCGGTGAGTGCCGCCGTTTGTGTTGCGCTCTGTATGGCATCCGCAAATGTCGGTGTCCAGGAAATGCCGGTCAGACCTGGCTCTGTCTCAACGGATCTGTTCCCACAGCAGATTGAGTGGGAAGACGGGTTCGCATGGTGTCCTGATAGTCCGGGACTAGGCGTGGACATTGATATGGATGCCGCCGAGAGAGGCGCACTCGATCCCCTACAATGGTGGCCACCCCGACTGAGGCGCGAGGATGGTTCAATCACGAACTGGTAATGAAACGCGTGACGGCCTATCGGGTGAGGTTCGTGGGTTGCGGTGGCGCGTTGTATGCTGAGGACACGGCAACAACAACTGATGGAGACAACCGATGAAGACAACCCTGAGGGCAACGTTTGCTTTGCTGTTGGGTTTGAGCTGCACCATGGCAGTTGCCGCTGACCTGCCCAAGCCTGGTCTATACAAGATGACCGGTAAGACATCGTCCGAACAGCTGCCAATTCGACGCACCAACACATCGGAACAGTGTATTGAGGAAGGCAGTTTCGCCGATAACCCAAAATCGTGGATGTCGAATCAGCGTGATCAAACCTGCGAGGTCAAGAGATACGACGTTGCGGACGGCACCATCAACATGAAGATGCAATGCGAGGTGGACCGTGGCGGCAGCGCCTCGATTGTCGGGACGGGAACCTACACAGGGTCCTCGTTCGAGATGACCAATGTCATAAAAATGAACATGGGTGGCATGGCCATGGAGATGCGTACTGAGGTTTCCGGGGAGCGGCAGGGGGATTGCTGACGGAACACATAAAGGCGAACATTGATCGAGCGGCGACTAAGCTCTTTTGCCAATCAAATCAATGACTCGTAACTGACGCGTTAGCTCATTGGGCACGTGGCACAGCAAAAGGATCAACGCGTAGTTGATCCTCATCGTCACGCATCAGGCTCCTGAGATAATCCGGGTCTTCGCTCGCAGCATACGTCTCATCGGCGACGCGGCCTTTGAAGTCCTGGAAGGGCAGCATGTAGGGTCGAGAGTGTTGCCCAAGCATCGCGACGCGCAGTCCGGGTGTGGTTTTTCGATAAGCACCATGCCAGGTGCAACCATTGAACATCACTAGAGAACCCATCGGTGCCTCGACAGGCACCGCCAGCGGCAACGCTTCACCGGGCTCTGGTAATCGCCCTTCCAGGTGACTGCCGGGCACATAGGCCAGTGCGCCATTTTCCCGGGTATAGTCCGTCAGGGTCCAGTTCATGTTGGCGATGTGGGGTAGCCGCCAGTTCCACGGTGGAGGCACGACACTCTGATCCGTATGGAATCCGGTTGTGGACTCTTCCTCCCAGGTGTCGGGTGTCTGCCACTTGATCCAGCCATCACTAACGGAAAGCCGGTGTCGCGCACCGAGCATGTGTGTCATCAGCGCTTTCTTGACGGGATGCGTCAGTACTTTTTCAAACACCTGATCTTCATGGATCAGGTGCGAGAGGATGAGATGGCCAATTACACCGGGGCGTCCTTCAAAAGCTGCTGTTGGATTGGTGGCAACGTCAAATGTGACACCGCTACGCTCCTTCGCAACTCTCAGGATTGCATCTCGAAGTTGCTCGAACCAGGTGTCGTTGAGTCCCAGTGTAGATTGAGGGACAACGGTGAGACCGATTTCATCAAGCTCGGTGATGTGCCGGGCGAGACCATACGTCTCTACTGCCTCGCTGATGTCGGTAGGGTCGTGGTTTTCCATCTGTTTACTCCTGCGCTTCCACCCGCATTTACGGCACCTAGCTTAGTGGCTCTTGAACCACGCAGGAAGTTCGCAGATTCCTCTGCAGACCCCGCGGAAGATGAAGTGACCTTCCACCCAAAACCATGAGGTCTGTGTTGCCGCACATGCTTGTCCCTCATGACGGTCCCACATTTGAATTGACAAGTACGATATTCTGGCGTAATTGTACGGTGTTTTAGCGTACTTTCGCGCCAAGCAGAGCCGCCAAGCAAGAGCCACCAAGGACACGATGAAGGAATCCCTCACCCGCGCCGAACTTGCTGTTATGAACCTGCTATGGGATAGCAGCGAGCGGATCACGGCAAAAGCCATCCGCGAAACCCTCTATGCGGACGCGGACAGACCCCAACATGGAACGGTTCAACGTCTGCTGGCCAGCCTGGAGGAGAAGGACATGCTGGCCAGGGACCGGCGCGCGGGTACTCATTTTTTCGAGGCGGCAGTCTCTCGTCAACAATATGCAGGGTGGCAGGTTGAATCACTTGCCGACGGGCTCACCGGCGGTTCGTTTGTGCCCCTGGTGACGCACCTGATAGAAAACGACAAGATCACCGTTGAAGAGATCGACCATATTATCAATGGTCTGCAGGAGGGGAATTTGCGTGATACCTGATCCTGAATTTCTGTTGCAAGCCGGTCTGAGCAACGCTGTTCTGGCCGTCATTCTCGCGGTAATTGCGTTTGCGGTGCAGCGGCATGGCAAAAGCCCACAACTTGCCCATATGCTCTGGCTACTGGTGTTGCTCAAGTTGTTGACGCCACCGTTGATGACGATTCCGGTGTCGTCGATGCCCCTCGTTGCGAGCACACCCGTCGTAACAGTGACGGAGTCCCCGACGAGGACAGAGGGAGAGACTGTTACGATAGGGTCAACCCTCGAGACCATGACAAGTGGCGTGATCCAGGAGAGGGCCATCGCTATGCAGCCTTTCCTGTTGGTGCTGTGGCTTATGTTGTCTGCTTCTTTTGCGTGTTACTCAATCACCAGGGTTGCCCGTTTCAACCGATTGCTGAACGCCAGCGAGACCCAGGTGCCACAGGAGCTGGTTTCGTTGACCGGTGAAGTTGCCAGCGAGTTGTCTCTGGCGCATGTGCCTTCAGTCCATGTCACCACAGCCAGGGTCAGTCCTATGATCTGGTCGGGGTTCCGCCCACGGCTCTACCTGCCGTTGGCGCTCACGGAACGTCTTGACGTGGCGCAACTGCGCTGCGTCATTGCGCATGAACTCTCGCACGTGAAGCGGGGTGATCATTTCATCCGGTGGATCGAGTGGCTGGCAATGGTCCTGTTCTTCTGGCATCCGTTGCTCTGGGTCGCTCGCCGAGGGCTGCATCAAGCGGAAGAGATGTGCTGTGACCAGATGGTCATCGAAATGCTGAACCCTGTAAGAAAAGACTATGCCCTCACTATAGCTCGTACGGTGCGGCTGCTGGTCCAACCCCTCAAGGCGCCAGAGATGGCCAGTCCCATCAATGGCGGACACCAATTACAACGGAGAATAGACATGATGCTGATACCAACGAACGCGGCCTCGCGGCCCTCCAGGTTCGTCCTTTTTGTGTTTGCTGCCGCGATGCTGCCGTTAGGGCTGCTTCGTGCAGACAGCGAGAGTGACTACCAGGCGATGCAGGAGCGACTTGATGCTGCGGTCCTGGCCGGTGACATCACGCCACTGCAGGCGGATGAGCGTCGCCAGGCTTTTCTTAGACGTCAACAGGAGGTTACAGAACCTGAGAGCGAGACTGAGGCCACAGAGAAACGCGAACGTATACGGGAGATCAGAGCGGCACATCATCAGGGTCACCTGACCGATGAGGAGTTCAGAGAAGCGCTGCGTGCAGCCGGTGTGGATATGTCGAAGGGAGGTCATCACGCACGAGCCAAGTCGGATCGCAGCGGGATAGAGCGTCGCATGCGACGGATCAGAGCGGCACAAGCAGAAGGGAAAATGACTGACGAAGAGGCTAAGGCGGCGATCCGAAGAGTACGTCTGGCTGTGGCTTCGGTGAAGCAGGAACACGGAGAGCGTTCCGGTGCGCGTGGGGAGCACAACAATATCAAGGACTGCCCGGAGACAGCGACCGAGATTGGGAACTGCTCGGCGAAGGCGGATGAGATGTTCGGACGAATGCGCGAAATCAGGATCTCACAAGCCGACGGAAACTTGACAGCCGAGCAGGCTGAGTCGGCTTATCGCCAGCTGCTGCAAGATATTCGTGACGCCGTTGAAAGCGGCGAGATGACCGAAAATGATGGACGACGCGCCAGCAGGCGAATCCGCGTACTACTTCCGTAGCCCCAGGTTGGAACTGGTGTAAATGTGTAGGTGTCATGGAATCGATAGACTGATCGCAAGTCAGTACGCGGGACAGCAAGACCATGAAACATGACATCGTCATTCGAGGTGGCACCATCGCTGATGGTAGCGGCGGTGAATCGTTTACAGGTGACGTCTCGGTAGACGGAGATGTCATTACAGCGATTGGCGATGTGAAAGATTCTGGTGCACGAGAGATCGACGCAACGGGCGCGATCGTCGCCCGGGTTCATTGACCTGCACACACACCTAGATGCGCAGATCGGTTGCGACCCCATGTTGACGCCCATTTCGTGGCATGGAATCACCACTGCCCTGATGGGTAACTGCGGCGTGACCTTTGCCCCGTGCAAGCCAGGGGATCGTCAGTTCCTGGCTGAAATGATGGAAACTGTGGAGGACATTCCGCGCGAGGTTATCCTGGAAGGTCTGCCCTGGAACTGGAACACATACGGTGAGTATCTCGATGTGGTTGACCAGTCGGACCTTGGCTTCAACGTGATGGGTATGGTGGGTCATGCGGCAGTGCGCTACTACGTCATGGGCGCAAGAAGTATCGATGAGAATCCAACATCCGAGGAAATCGCTGAGATTGCGTGGGTCGCAGGTGAATCTGTGCGCGACGGCGCGTTTGGCTTTTCCACCAATCGGCAACCGGCGCACCGCGTACCTGATGGCCGTCCGATTCCAAGTACGTTCGCGGAGGCGGAGGAACTCAAAGCTATTGCCCGCGCGGTGGGTGAATACGGCGGCATCATGCAGACGGTGCCGCACTACGGACGTGCTGATACCACAAAGCGGGATCTGGAACTGCTGGCCACGGAAGCCCGTGCTGGGAACATCCGCATACTGTTCACCTGTAATGAAACAGTCTCCTGGGGTTATGACGATCCTCACGAGATCATTGAGGCTCATATCAGGGAAGGCTTGCACATCTATGGCAATACCACCCCGCGTGCCGCGGGTGCGTTGTCCGGGCTTGCCAACGACATAATGTTCCCGGTGTTTCGAAAGCTGCGCGACATCGAGGTGGAGCGGCGCCTGGCAGCCATTCAGGATGAGGCCTTCCGTGCGGAACTGATTCAGGCGGCGCGAGATGATGACGAGCGCACTCTGGGTATGTCCCGCAACATGCACTGGCTGGGTAATGGTGCACAGCCGGATTACCTCTAGGAACCTGGCGATGCCCTTCACAAGCGTTTTGAGGAGACCGGTGAGCACCCGGCGGAATCGTGGCTTCGCATCATGCTGGAAAACGACGGCAAGACGTTTTTCCACATGTCGTTTGCCAACCGGAACCTGGAAGAAAAAGCGAAGCTTCTGCAGCGTGATTGGGTAGCGCCGGGAATCGGCGACGTGGGTGCACATGTGTCCATGATCATGGATGCCGACTGGGCCACGTTCACACTGAACCACTGGGTCAAGAAAGAAGGGCTCTTAACGTTGGAAGATGCTATCGCCAAGATGACGAAAAAGGCGGCTCGGGCGATCAACCTGAACGATCGCGGTGAACTCAGTGTCGGGCAGAAAGCCGACATCAACGTGTTCGACCTTGATCGTGTGTCTCATTGTCAGCCAGAGGTAGTTCGTGACTTCCCGTTGGGCAAGACGCGGCTGATCCAGCGATCCGAAGGGTATCTTGCTACCCTGGTTAATGGTGCGGTGATGCAGGAGGAAGGTGAGCACACCGGCGCGACACCGGGGCGCGTGATTCGAGGCAATCGCTAATCTGATTCGGGTCAGGATCAGGTGCCAGTGCGATCCGATCCTTTGATGGTGGTCGTTATTCGTTTTCGTGGCGCACTGCGACGTCAATCTCGCCATCGAAAGATGTGGTGACAACAAACACGATAGGTCTGCAACAGACCTGGCAGTCTTCAACGTATTCCTGAACCTCGATGGTCGTGTCGATCAATACCTCGATAGGCTCGCCGCAGTAGGGGCAATGCACTTTATGTTCAACAAGCAGATGCATGGTGCTTTGCTAGCATATTGGGAACAGGATCAGGTGCTGGATCTGATCCTGTTCTGTCATGAACGCAATACTCGACCACCTCGATCACCCGTGTGCTCGTCATTGCGAACAATCACCTGTCCATTGACCATCGTCGCGATATAGCCCGTCGCGGGTTGGGTCAACCGACTCTTGCCCAATGGGAAATCCTGGATAACCTGGGGCTGGTGTTCTGCCACACGGTCCACGTCGACGACGTTGATATCTGCACGTTTGCCCGGCTGCAGCAGACCACGGTCGTTCAATCTCAGCACCTGGGCAGGTCGCGCCGTCATACGATGGATGGCGGTTGCCAGTGACATCTTGCTTTCGTCGCGGACCCAGTGGGCAAGCAGAAAGGACGGCCAGCCGGCATCAATAATCACCGAAACATGCGCGCCAGCATCACCGAGACCGGGTACCACCCAGTCTTTCTCCATCAGTTGCTCAAGGGCTTCAAAATCCATGTTGAAAAACGGCATGTGGAACACGGCCTTGCCGTCGGTTTCAAGCATCAGCCGTAGCCAGGTCTCTGCCGGATGTTCTCCCAACGACTCCGCCATAGCGGCGAGGTTGTCTTCCCGTCCTTTTGTATAGATTGGCCGTTGCCCGTCGCCGGTCCAGCGCAGACGTTTCGCAAAACCTTCGCTAGTGGGTTCCGCCTTCGCTGCTTCTATCAGCTCCGCTCTGAAGGCGTCGTCACGGATCGCTTCCAGCCTTTTCTCAGGTGCGATCGCTCGCAGCTTCTGCCATCCGGGGAACAGGATGACGGTCTGAATGTTGGACACATTGCCGCCACATCGTGGTACGGTTGTGCCGTAGATCTCGCAACCCTCTTTGATATAGTCATCGATGATGTAGTGCGGATCCTCCATCTTGAAGGAATCCGACTCCACCACGCTGAACAGCACCCGACCGTTGCCGGCCTTGGCTTGCCGTCCAATCAGGTGGAGGTCCTTTTCGATGTCACCCTGACGATAGAACGGAACGTTCTGCATCAACCCGCCTTCGGCCGCCACGCTGCGTGCGACGGTCTCAAGCTCCTCTGCCAGTGCAAAGGTGCCCGGGATCGCACGGCCATCAGGTACACGGTGGGCGGGAAGTCGGTTGGTGGAAAACCCAACGGCACCATCCTTCACGGATTGGCCTGCAATCTCGGCGATCTGTGCAATTTCGTCGGCATTGGGGTTTTCATCCATGCTGCGATCGCCCATGACGTAGTATCGGATCGCTGCATGTCCGACGAGGCCGGCAATATTCAGGGCCGGTTTCATGCGCTCAACAGAATCCAGGTATTCGCCAAAACTGTGCCAGTCCCACGGGAGTCCTTCGAGGATTGCCTCGCGAGGGATGTCCTCCACGGTCTCCATCATCTCTGCAAGAAATCGCTGATCAGCGGGTTTGCAGGGTGCGAACGTGACCGCGCAGTTCCCGGTCAGCACGGTTGACACACCGTGACATGAACTGGGTGTCAGCAGCGGATCCCAGCCGACCTGGGCATCTAGGTGGGTGTGCAGGTCAATGAAGCCGGGCGTGACGGCAGCACCGCCCGCATTGATCTCTTCCTTGCCTTTGCCATCAACATCACCAACCGCCACGATGGTGTCGTTCTCAATCGCAACATCACCCGCGTAGGGTTCGGCGCCACTGCCGTCTACAATCAGGCCGTCTCGGATTACGATGTCGTGCATGTCTTCCCCCAGGGAGGTGGTTTGTTCGTCTTGTAGTCATGCAGTGTAACCCACTCGGCTTTTCTTGGCGCGTGGCCTGACGCCCACGACCATGAGTGTGATTCCGGTAGGATTGGAGGACGGTAAGACGCTCTAAATACGCGGGTCAGAGCACGTCTAATTGATCAGCGCGTCGGCCACGGCCTTCTGAAAATCTCCACCCTTCTCCTGCTGCATCATGCGCACGGCAACGAGTTCGTGTTCCGGGTCTGCCCAAGACTGGGTGCCACCGGCGCCGCCCCATCCAAAGGAGCCTTTGCCACGGTGATTCCTAGCTGCCACTGGATCCATCGTCACGGCGACCGCGTAGCCAAAGCCCATCCCATGTTGGGATTTCGCTCCGGTGCCCGCCTTCATAAACAGGTCACCGACCTGGTTGCTGCGCATCTTCTTGACGGTTGCTGGCTCTAGAATTCGTTGTCCAAAGAGTTCACCACCATTCAGCAGCATTTGATTGAAATGAAGGAAGTCTTCCGCGCTGCTGCTGAGCCCCCAACCCTTTTTCTTCATTGAGAAATCAAAGCCCTTTATCTGCACACGTTGGCTGTGTGCTTTTGGCGGAACGTCAAAGTAGGAATCGTTCATGGACAGTGGATCAAACAGGCGCTCCTGCATGAAGTCATCGAATGTTGAGCCAGAGATGACCTCTATCAGACGAGACGACAGACCGTGAATGCCGGAATTACCGTAGTTCCACTGGGAGCCGGGTTGAAAATTGAGCGGCGCTGCGGCGATTTTGCTGGCAAACGTGGTCAGAGTATCTTCGTCGCTGGTCCATACTTCGCCAACCGGACCCATGAAGCAGAGCCCCGACGTATGCGTGAGCAGATGATGAATCGTGAGGGGGGTCTGCGCCGGTTCCAGGTTATAAGCTGGCTTTTCGTCCGCGTCTGTCGTTGCTTCGCTTTGGTCCTGGTCAAGCACTGCCACCTGCATGTCGGAAAATTCAGGGATGTACTCTGAAACCGGATCACTCAGGCTGACCAATCCTTCATCCACCAGCATGAGCATGCCCGTCGCGATAACGGGTTTCGCCGACGAGGCCATGATGAATATGGCATCGGGTTCCATCGCACGACCTTTTTCAACATCCATTTCACCATGGGTCGCGAAGTGAACAACGTGGCCGCGACGTGCCACAAGGGTGACGCCGCCCTGAATATCACCGGCGTCTACATGCTGCTGCATGAGTTGGTCGATGCCGGCAAGGCCCTCGGTTGATACACCGAGGGATTCGGGCTCAGCAGAGGGCAGTTTTGTTGGGTTGTGCATCGATTTTTCCTGGATTGGTTCGTTTTCATTCAGCCAGCTGTTCTTCACCCAGTTGTTCTTCTCAGCCAGAGCGTCGTTTCACGGTTCGCGGCCTGAATCAGGAGCCGATCTGTGTCGTCATGGTGTCGCGTCCTGCGGGGGAAACATGAGTCTCACGTGGCTCGGGTCACCAAATCGGTTGAGCCGCGACTGTAACAATTCTTGTGGATCAAGCGAATGTCTTTCAAAGGTGGGGCGTGTTGTGTTCACCCAACGTTGGGGACGGTGGAAATTGGGGACAGGACCAGGTGCCAGGACCGGGTGCCAGGATAAACAGGCAATGAGTGTCATATATTCACCAATGATGCTGACTCCCTAATGAGAGAGGACTGTCCATGCCAGCCATTGATACCGAATCCGTTGGGCTTTTGAAGCGCTCTATTCCACGCGCGCGCCGCGCCGCTTTACTGACGAGCCGGTATCAGATGAAGACCTGTACCCGGTGATTGATGCTGCTACACGGGCACCCGCCGGTGGCAACATGCAGATCTGGCATTTCCTTGTGGTTCGGGACGTCGAAAAGCGTCGTCAGATCGGCGACATATATTGGGAGGTCTGGAAGGAGTACGGCAATCAGTACGTGGAGGATCCTGCGAACATCGACAAGCTTCCAAAGCAGATGCGGCTGGTTGTTCGTTCTACTGACGATCTCGCGAGGAACATCGGCAGTGTGCCCGTACACCTCTTTATCTGCGGGCCTGAACAGGCCGGCGGCACGATCTACCCCGCCGTGCAGAACGCGCTGCTCTCCTGTCGGGCCTGGGACTCGGCAGCGTGGTCACGGGTTTCCATCGCGCCCATATGGATCGGTTGGGACCGCTGCTGGGTATTCCCGAAGGCCAGACCGCGCATGCACTGCTGCCGATAGGTTGGCCCAGTGACCGAATCGGTCCGGTCACTGGGAGGCCAGTGAAAAAAGTTGCGAGTCTTGATGCCTGGGGAAGTCCATGGGGCTATGCCGACGAACAGGATGACGAGGGTCTCAAGGAACGCTGGCTGAAGGGGAACTGATCCCCCGGTCTGGCGCGAAACATGAAACGTGCCTGCTAACGCCGGAACCAGCGCATCACTCGCTCGACTCCGGACACAAGAGCCGTCAACAGTCTAATCAGCGTACGCGAGCCTCTGGGTTGCATCACCTCTATCGTGACCTCGGCTCGTTCGATCATGTTATCCAGAAACACCGTTCCCCGATCGGTGCCGGTAATACCAGCGACAAAGTCAAACAAGCCCGGGCGTTTGATCGCAGCAGGGAGCATCTGGGCGAGTCCAGGCTGGGTCACTGTTCGTGCAATCGACCCGAAAAGGCCTGCGACGAAAGCTACCACGACACATTGCATCCGAACTTTAAACGCGCTGACCTTGATCTCCCGCTGGGCCATCTCGCTCACGTACAGGTCGATCAGATTCCGCCCTTCTGCCCGGATCTGTTCAGGTAGCAGACTGCCAGAGATGTAGCTCGCGAGATCGATGCCACTCTCTTCGAATCTGGGCCCCCAATCGATGGTGACGATCTGCTGGTCGGGTAGAAAGAGGAGATTGTCCAGACGAAAATCACCGTGCACGAGGGTCCGTTTCGCCATGGCTTTCTTTTTCTTCTCAGTCGCACGCTGCTTTGATCGGGCCTCACGCGCTTGCCGTTTCTGCATTCTCTTTTTTTGCTTAATCACTGAACGGGGTGTGGGCGGCTTCCGGGGTTCTCGTTGTGCTGTCTCGGTCAGGCGCACGATCGCACTTACCAATTCGATGGCAGACAACAAATTGCGCCCTATTCCGCCCGTGCGGGTGTTCTCGGTTCGGACCATGCCTAAAACCTCAAGAACCTGCGCGGGACTCACATCGGATTCGTCGCTGGTCACGTGTTGGTCATTATCCAGCGACCTCGCTATGGCTGCATGACCCCAGTATGCCGCATGTAACTCAGCGAGTGTCCCGACGACCTGTCTGGCCTGCTTAATGGTTCCGCCGCTCACCTGATCACCGGCATCGCCCGGAACGTCTTCCAATAGGAGGGCGAAGTGTCCGGTATCGGAATCGTGCTCCACGAAGTAACAATGCGGAATGGCAATCGGGAAATCTAGAGCCAGGGTTTGATAGAAGAATGTTTCTTTTCGGTAGGTGTCGCCCACGAATCGGGCCATCTCGGGGTTCGCTGCGTGGGTCTTTAGGATGATGCTCCCCGGCCGTTCCAGCGCATCGTGTCGATCATCCTGGATCGTATCGCCCCAATCGAGATGAAGACGTACAGTTCGCGCGGCAAAGCCGCGTCCGTCGCTAATCGGTTCCTCTGAGAAACCACGAAGCTCGCGAACGTCGCCCACGTTTGATTCATTGAGCCTGTCTCGCAGCCACTCTACAGACAAGTTAAACAGGTGCGGTACCTATAGGTCCTGACATCGTGAGCGACGTAGTGTATCCAGATTCCCAGGTATTTGGAGACCATCGAGGATGAATAACCACGTGGAACAGGATTTCGCGGCAGGGGTAGGTGCCTGGTCCAACTGACAACGATCGGTTCCTGTCGTCAATCGATTGGATTGTGTAACCACTGGCTCGAGCAGCATAGTATGTAACCTATTGCTGTATCCCGTTGTGAGTTGCTTCGAGTACCCTATGAAGACATGAGACTCTCTGCATTGTTACTGAGGGAAAAAGATAAAAGGAAAAGAGCCCAATGCTCACCAAAATCCTGATCATCGCCGCGATGGTCATCGTAGCTATCGCCGTGTTGGTTGCCGTTGCCTATTGGTGGTTCTTCCAAAGAAATTCAATCCAGTTCAGTACCACCGATGGCATGTCGTACATCCTAGACTGGGAAGAACGGCACACTCTCGATACGCGCCTTGGCAGTGTCGTCGGTCTGGGGAATGGTCGCATTCAAGCTTACCTGGGCGTGCCCTATGCTGAGCCGCCGGTTGGAAACAGACGCTTCCTGCCGCCGGTTGCCAAAAGGCCCTGGGAGGGCCTGCACGATGCCACCGCTTTTCCCATGACTGCGTGGCAGGACTTCTCGGGACCATTGAGCATGCGAGATCCGACCGGAATGTCTGAGGACTGTCTGTTTCTGAACGTCTTCACGCCGTCTGCGGATGAAAACGCGCGTCCAGTGCTGCTCTGGATCCATGGTGGTAGCTACTTCGAAGGCTCCGCCAATGAATATGATGGGTCTGTTCTTGCCGAGCAGGGCGATGTGGTGGTGGTTGCCATCAACTATCGCCTTGGCTCGCTTGGCTTTCTGGACCTGTCCGCGCTCGGTGAAGAATTTGCGGATTCGGCATCCAATGGTATTCGTGATCAGTTGGCTGCCATCAAGTGGGTTCGTGACAACATTGCGGACTATGGCGGTGACCCTAACAACATTACACTGTTTGGTGAATCCGCTGGCGGTGGCAGTGTTTTGGCGCTCATTGCTACGCCGGAAGCAGATGGCCTTTACAAACAGGCGATCGTGCACAGCGGGGGTATGATTGGAGGTCCGCCGACGGATCACACGCAACAGCTTGCGGAACATATGGAGGTTCCGATCGAAGACTTGGCCTCCGCACTGCGATCAGCGTCGCCGGAGGAATTGGTTGGGATGCGGACATCACTATCCCTGAGCACTGGTGCCGCTGTGGATGGTACGGTCATCACGCGTTCCAGCAGCGATGCGATTCTGGATCGGCGGGAGAATGGTGTGCCTCTTATCGCAGGATACAACCGTGATGAAGGCGCTTTTTTTGCGTTGGTTATACCGTCGTTCCTCCATTCATTTGTCGGAGAAGCGGTGGGGCAGGGGGTTGTACCGGGCATGGATGGCACGCAATACGTGAAGGAACTACGAGAAGCCTATCCCGAAGACACTGGTCCACAACACTTTGCCCGTATCTGGTCTGAGTTGCTCACTCGTGGCACCAGCCATTCGGCGGTGAGAGCGAGTGCGGCAGGGGCGGGCGGTTGGCTCTATCGGTTCGATATGCCGGTTCAGCAGGGCGTCAACCTGAAAGTGGGCGCGACACACGGTGTTGAGATCGGGTTCACCTTCAACGTTTTTGCAAGCGACGCACCGGCGACTGCGCACTTCTATGACAAGCACGACCCGGAGGTCCGCAAGCTCGCCCTCAACTGGTCCAACACGATTATCCAGTTCGCGAAAACGGGGAATCCCAACGGTGCAGGTCTGCCGGACTGGCCGGAGTATACGGCGGAAAACCGCGAGGTATTGATCCTGGACACGGAACCACGGGTTGAGTCGGATCTCTTGCAAGCAGAACGGGAGCGCTGGGGTGACACCGAGGAGAAGTCCTCGGATTTTTATCTGTAGCGCTGTCGTCCCGAAGAATGGAGCAATGCGAGAACCAGCGGGTTTGGTGCACTACTACCCTTGAGGCTGTGCTTTTACGCGCTATAGATCGTTTTAGTCTCTTCCAGACAGCGTGTTTTGGATGCCCTCACCGTCGTCCTGAGGAACGAAAGTGACGCGAGTACCTCCGGGTTTCTGGTCACTGCCGCCATTGACACCGTGGATCCATGCGATGGAGATCCTTCAGGCTGCGGCTTCAGGATGACAGTAGTAAAGTGCCGGAGCAGGTTGGGCAAGTAAGTTCAGTAAGACTGAGCGGAGCGACATCATGAAGATCAGGACACTCATCACGTCACATCTGGTGATCGGTGCATTTGGGTCGTCATTGGCTACGGTCTGGCTGACATGCGTGATCAACGTTCAGCGGATACGCCGGTTGTCCCCAATGAACCTGCTGACACCGCACCCACGAACGAAGCGCTAACGAGGGCGTTGGACGAAGTCGATGTATTGCGGACAGAACTGGCAGGGACGTTGCTGGTACGAGAGGAACTTCCGGATATTGTGGCGTCAGAACCAACGATGGACTGGGACGAAGATCCCCAGACCATTGACGAGAAGGTGGCAGCGTATATAAAGCTGAGCTAGGACCCTGATGTTCGACGAGCGATCATTGAGGAATCGCTCAAGGTCATGGAAGCCGCCGAAGCTAAAAGTTCGCAAAGGGGATGTACGCGTCCAGGCAGCCCCTCGATGACTGCACCAAAGAGGCGCTGCTGCTGATCATGGATGGGGAAACGACCACCATCGGGGCGCCCGAACCCTGCTATGGTCAGGACATGTCAGTCATGCTGGAAATGCAGAAGGACGCACTTCGGTCACTGACTGCCAGGGACAAGAGAGTGCTGGAACGTGCTACGTCGTATCTGGATGCCAGTAAGTACGAAATTCTTGACGACAACCTGAAGGTCAGGCGAGAACAGATCAGAATGAGCACCCGGTACCTTGAATCGCAGCTACAACAGCAGGCGCAATCAGAACAGGCCGCTACACAGGACTGACGATACCGTCGATCAAGTCTCCGTGCTATGTTGCTGCGTCCTTGGCTAATGAAGGTGGCAGCTGGTGTTTCGAGTTTTCACATTACTGACGTTTGTAGTCGGAAACCTATGGCCCGCCTTGGCGGTCGCTGACCTGGCGCAGGGCGTCTCGGCCGGTGAGATTACAGAATCATCGGCAGTCATCTGGTCCCGCTATCACAAGGCGGCGACTATGCATGTGTCCTACACCCCTGCTGCAGGCGTGGCTGCGGTTCTCGAAGCGCGCACCAGGAATGCTGAGGACAATGACTTTACAGCCCAGGTGACCCTCACAGATCTGAAACCGGACACGCAGTACCGTTATGAGGTGTCATTCAAGTCCAGGGGCAAACGATCCAACACAGTCGCAGGTTTGTTTCGCACGGCACCAGTAGCCGATGCGGATCAAGACGTCACATTGATATTTAGTGGCGACCTCGCGGGTCAGCGGTATTGCAGACGCCCCGATGTGGGCTACCGGATTTTCGCACCGATGACGCGCGTACAAGCCGATTTTTTCGTGGCCAACGGGGACATGATCTATGCGGATAACGACTGCCCGGAGACCGGTATTGAACCGGGATGGAAAAATATCCCGGCGGACTTTCCTGGTGTAGGTAACCCATCAGTCGATTGGATGGATTCAGTCGTTGTGGCTGAGGTCTTCAATGCGCACTGGCGTTACAACCGGGAAGACGAACACTTCCAGGCCTTTCTTGCGACCACGCCTGTTTATGTACAGTGGGATGACCACGAAGTCATTAACGACTTCGGCGCACCATGGGCATCGTATCCACCACAGCCTGAGCGATCAGGGTTTGCAAACGTCGTCGCGGCAGGCAGGAAATCCCTTTTCGACTACCATCCCATGACCCGGCATCCGACTGAGCCGGATCGTATCTATCGATCCTTTCGTTGGGGCCAGCATGTGGAGCTGTTTATCCTGGACGCAAGATCGTATCGATCGTTGAACAGGGATTCGGACATGGATGGCAAGACGATGCTGGGTGCCCGGCAGCTCGCATGGATCAAGGAATCACTGGTGGCTTCCGATGCCACCTGGAAGATCGTCAGTTCTGATGTCCCACTATCGGTACCGACGGGCAGTCAGGCGGATCTATTTGGTCACGATGCCTTTGCGGGCAGTGAAACGGTCCCGGGCTTCGAAAGCGAGTTGGCAGGTCTGCTACAGACGCTGGACGCGGCGAACGTGAATAACATCGTGTTTATCGCAACCGACGTACACTCCGCGGCGCAATTGCGGTACGACGGGGATTACGATGGCGATGGTGACAAGTTGTCTTTTCATGAACTGATCGCGGGACCATTGAGTGCCATCAAAGGTCCAGGGATACGCATTGATCCAACGTTTGGTCCCACGAAGCTCTATGGCGAAGGCAGCTTCTTCAACTTTGCGATGGTTCGGATTGAGGCGGGTGCCAACGCGCGGTTGCGCGCTGATGTACGTGATGAAATGGGGACGATCCGGCCTGGTTCCGAGCTTGTGCTTGAACCCCATTAGGAGGACGAAATTGGAGCAATCGGGGTCAGAGTAAAAATACGATGCAGCCAACTCTCGTGATCGACACACCTGAGGTAATTTTACTTTGACCCTAACTCGTCACGTTGCGCCGCGATCCGGGCCAGCGTTTCTTCATAATCACCAACGATGCGCAGCACAATGTGCTGTGCACCTTGCTGCACAAAGCCGCGAACAAAGGCCAATATCTGGGGCAGGGGTCCGCCGCAACACGCCTGCACTTTTCTCATCGCTGCGGCGGGTAATGAGTAGTACCGTTCCAGGTAGTTGTCGATGGCTTGCTCTGCGGCAACGACATCCTCCATGACCGCGACCGTCAGGTAGACTGCGGTGGTCATATTGTCCCGCGAACGTCCTGCTTGCTCGAGCGCCTGAAGATAGGTGTCACGTCGTTAACCAAATTTCTCTGCATTCGGACCCAGCGGCATCTAGCCGTCGAAGGTTCTGGCGGCGCGTTCGATACCGGTGGGTACACCGGTTCCTAACCAGATGCGTGGACCGCCCGGACGATACGGTGTTGGGGCGAGCTGACCCTCAACCTGCCAACGCCGGTCCCAGCTGACAGACTCACCGGACCATAACACCTGCCACAGTCGGAAGGATTCCATGAGCGTGCCAATACTTTTCTCGCAGGGCACGCATGCGGCTGTAAACTCGCTGCGGATGGCAGGATTGTCAGCGGCGATTCCAACCCCTGCGATGAAGCGCCCCTCGCTGATCTGGTCAAGCGTGGCGAGTTGTTGTGCGAGGACGACCGGATTACGAAGTACGGTAACAAGACCGCGGTGCCCAGTTCAATATGATTGATAGCGTCTGCTACAGCGGAAAGCAGCGTCAGGGGGTCGTGCCTTGGTCGAGCCAGCAGTGAACGCCTGTCCACACCTAGTCGTACCCCAGGCCGATGGCCATCCTAGCGGCATCCAGCAGCGCTGCGCCGGATGGCTGACCGTTCATGATGTTCTCACGGGTGGGCAGCAGTTATCCGAGGCGTAGTGGCATCACCGGCTCCTTGTTCTATTTGGTCTTGTTTGCGTGTGGCGACCAGTAGTTCTGTTTGTCTGACTTGAACTGATATCGCCGGCGAGGATGCGGCAGGGGATCCTGCACGCGCAGTGTCCAACCCAGCAGCTTGCCCAGCATCATCGATTGTACCTCGGCGTGCTCCGGGTGATCGAACAGGTTGTTCAGCTCAACGGGGTCGTCAGGCAGATTGTAGAGTTGCCCCCGCTCCTGCATATCGTAGATCAGTTTCCAGTCGCCGCAGCGCAGGGCGCGCATGGTGCCACTCTGTGAGACGCCGTTCAGCTCATCAAAACCGATGTACTCGGAAAGCCCATCGGCATTGCGGTCGTAGTTGTCTTCGGCGGTGTAATGCAGTCCTCCGAAACCATGCTCCATATACACGCTGTCAAATTCGTCTTCTGGATAGTCCTGCCCGGTCAGCATTGACCAAAGGCTGCGGCCCTGGACACCTCTGGGTACATCCACACCCATCGCCTCGCAGATTGTCGGCATGACATCGGCCGTCGAAACGTGGGCGGCGTGCGGCGAATCCGACGCCACCACACCCGGGCCAACCACCTGGAAAGGGATACGCGCGATCACCTCGGGTAATTCCGCGCCTTTGCGCACCAGACCATATTCGCCGACGTAGTCACCATGATCAGACAGGAAGAACACGATCGTCTTGTCTCGCAGGTTGTTGGCGTCAAGGTAATCGAAGAAGCGGCTGACCTGGTCGTCAATCAAACGCAGCATACCCAGGTAGTTGGAGCGTGCCCGAACGAGTTGTTCGTCATAGTTCGGGAAGGCTGTTTCGCCGAGCTCACGAAGAAACTGATACTTGTAACCCTTTGCCGCCAGCGAGGATGCATCGGATTGGGTGAGTGGCAACGTTTCCGGTGGGAACATCGAGAAATAGGGTTCCGGTGCTTGGTAAGGGTTGTGTGGTTCCGGGAACGAGAGCCAGAGGAAGAAGGGTTGCTCACCCTGATCCTCATCGATCCACCGTGTGGCGTCGGTGACGGCACGATAGGGGCACTGGACCTCGACACCAAAGGGTGCCGGTGTGGCGCCCGCACTCATCCGCAGGCTTGCGAGGTACGCATCAAACGCAATCTCGTCCTCGGTACGCTGATCGCCACCGCCGCCGTGATGCCCCAGATTGAACATGTGGTCCATTCTGTCAGCTTTCACGTGCGAGTGATTCTTGCCGCAGAGCGCTAATCGATATCCCTGCGCTCGCATCAGATCAAAGAGGTCGGTCTCGTAGTACGCGTCTTCGCCGTTGTGATTCGTGCGCGCGCGTGTTGCGCTGGGATACCGGCCCGTCAGCAGGCTGACCCGAGCCGGTAGACACACGGGCATTGTCGTGTAGGCACGATCAAACCAGGTGCCTTTTTTCGCGAGCGCATCCAGGAAAGGTGTGGTGTCGAGTGGAAAGCCCTCTCGACTAGAGACATCCGCCCGTTGCTGGTCGGTCATGATGATGACGATATTCGCTTGTTGGGTCATGGTTTGGCGCGTTGCGATGAGGCAGAAAATGAACCACCAAAATACCAGATTCGCAGTCAGTCGGGGCGAGGATTTCGCTCCATTGGACGTAAGGCTGGTTGCTTTCAATCGCAAGGCCGCGCTCGATAAATTCGTTTGCTTCAATGATTTCACCGTCAATGATGGCAGCGAAGGCTTGGGCGATCGCTGATTTCGCGCTCATCGAATTCCGGCGATAGGCGTGGACCAGATGGACCTTGGCTTCAGCGGCCCGTCCTTGCATCATGAGGCTGTCCCCTATTCAAACAACAGGCGGCCGTCGTTGGGGGTCAGTTCAAGCGCCCGCAGATAGTAGGGTTCGGACTCGGCCCATTTCGCCACGCCGCAATCGGAGAAATAAGCTGCCATCGCGAGGTTCGATAGCTAGGAGTCCGTGTCGAGTCGCTGTTCTGTCTCAGCGGCAACGCGGGCATCCCCGATCTGGTCCGGCGAATCGGAACTCCAGAAGACGGCCTGAGCTAGGTTGTAGGCCATACCAGGCCAGGCATCGGCGAACTCCGGGTCGAATGACGATGGCTTCGCGGAACTTACGAATGCTCAGAGCCATGTCGTCCCTATTCACCCTGCTACCGAGTTCCCGCGCCTCTAGGAACAACTCGTAGGCGGCAATGTTGCGTGTTGGCTGATTTGCGGCGTCGCCTTTGAACTTTACCTTCAATGCCTCTGCAACCTGACTCGCGACTTCGTCTTGAACAGCGAAAATGTCGTCCAGTTCGCGGTCAAAATTGTTCGACCACATATGAGCATCGTTCGCCGCTTCGATGAGTTGCACGGTGATCCGAACGCGGTCACCGACACGTCGTACACTGCCTTCCATAATGAAATCGACGTTGAGTTCACTGGCAATCTGACCAATGGGTGGCTTGTTATCCGCGTAACTTAATGTGCTTGTTCGTGACGTAACGATAAGGTCCGGGATCTGCGATAGGTGATTCAGGGTCTTCATGAATGCTAGCGGCAAACCACTCGTTCTCGGAAGAGCTGCTGAGATTGTCAAAAGGCAGAACCGCAATAGAAGGTGAGTCAGCGACGGACACCTGCTCCTGTGCTGCAACTTCGGTAGTGACCTTTTCGAGGACGGGATTGTCGTCTGCAACAAACCATTGCAGGCACATGTAGCCGTCACCAATTGCGATGATGACAATAGCCACGTCGACCAGGCGAGTGGGTGAGAGTCTTGCCGTTTCCTCCTTGGTGAGGCCGGTAGTGATGTGTGGGCCTTCGGGTGTCAGGTCGATGACCCAGGTCAGCACAAGCATAATGGGAAACCCGATAGCGATGGCGACGAGCAGATACGAGATATCG
>NTKD01000013.1 GCA_002457275.1 OM182 bacterium MED-G24 | reverse complement strand
CCCTTCCCAAGCGATCCTGGGAAGGGTTAGGTTTCAGATAAACTGATGTTTTTATTGAGAATACTGTCCAAGCAAGCCTAAGGGCATCCAACTAGATCCCGACACACTTGGGGGCAACTATTGTTAGCGACTGGATTTCTGTTTTTAATCGAGAATTCTCGTTCAGCAGAGACTGATTAAGAGACGTTGCTGCTACGTAGGCCTCGAGCAAGGCGCTGTAAGTTTCGGGTGGTGTAACCACACTTACCATTGGCGTGCCTACGACAGCGCCCAGTCCCGCCACCTCCACTCGTGCTCCATGAGGCAGGCCCTCTACTTTAGTCAAGGCCTGATAGCCCTTGAACTCCAGAGCCCAAGAAAAAAAATTTTCGGGCCTTATCTCCTCCTTTGCCGGCAACTCGCCTCTATGCTGATGGTCTCTAACTCTGGCGCGCACTCGCTTCTGCACTTTTCTGAAGGGTTCGTCCTTCTCTTTGATAACTTTCGCGGTGAAGTTAATGAGTGCAGTGAGTGAGCAGTCACGCTGAACGAGAAACTCTGGCGGCAGATCAATTTTCATAAGTGCCCCATAAGACGCCACTAAACCAAACCGTTTATCGGTTGGTGCCCTGACCCCTTACTTTGGCCCATTCTGCCTCGCACGAATCTTTTTCAAGGTATTTTTGGCTCTATGTAAGAACCTTTCAGAATCCTGCCATCTTTCCAGACTGCTTTGTATTTTCGTCCGTCAGGATTCTTCAAAACAATCTCTCCAACGAAAATACCCTCATGAGCCATTCCTGTTTTGAGACACGCCGGTGACTGTCGCGTTCGGCCGGGGTCTGGATTCGAGAGCTAATTCGCCAAGTTTTCGATCACTCAACCCATATGTATACTTTCCTGAGATTCACATTAAAAGTAGTAGCTTGGGGAAAACCTACTAGGTGACAGACAGGAAAATGTGGTTAATTCTTACTATCCCCTGATGCGCGGTTTCCTCGGGTTTGTGCCGTTGGTAGCCGCCGAGATGAGCGGTGTTCTGGGTGTCTGCTTGAGCGGGCGATGGCAACGACTGCGGGCCTGGAGTTCTTACTCTGACCCCTGACCTTCTGCGGAGCGGCTGCGGAGTGGAGGAGCGAACATGGAACACGACAAAGGGTTTACCGGGACGATTGGCCGGACGGTGGCGGAGTCGACGAGTTCTTGGGCGAACGCGGCGCCACCGGCGAGGCCGAATGTTGTGGTTGTGCTGCTCGACGACGTCGGGTACTCGCAGTTCGGGTGCTACGGCAGCGCGATCGAGACGCCGGCACTGGATGGGCTTGCCGCCGGTGGGATTCGGTACTCGAACTTCCATGTGACGCCGTTCTGCTCGCCGACTCGGGCGTGCTTGCTGACCGGGCGGAACCATCACGCGGTTGGGATGGGCCGGGTGTCGAACATGTTCAACGGCTACCCGAACACTCGGGGCATCGTGACCCGCGATGCCGCCAACCTGGCCGAGATCCTGCGGCCTCACGGATACAGCAACCTGGCGGTTGGCAAGTGGCATCTCGCCGCCAGTGAGTTCACCAGCCCGGCGGGCCCGTACGACCATTGGCCGCTGCGGCGTGGGTTTGATCGCTTCTACGGGTTCATGGACGGCGAGACCAACCAGTGGAGTCCGGAGCTCATCGTCGGCAACGAGCGCGTCGACCCACCCGGAGACGACTATCACCTCTCCGAGGGCCTGGTCGATACGGCGAATCTGTGGCTTCGTCAGCACGTGTCGTCGGCGCCGGAGATGCCGTTCTTTCTCTACGTGTCGTTCGGTGCCGCACACTCGCCGCACCATGCTCCCCGCGATTTCATCGAGAAGTACGCGGGCCGATTCGATCACGGTTGGGATGTCGAACGCGACCTGACGCTTCGCCGCCAGCGCGAGAGCGGTCTCAACGAGATCGAGCAGCTTCCTCCCCCGAATCCCAACGTGCAGCGCTGGGCGGACCTCGACGCCGACGAACAGCGGATGGCCGCGCGATTCCAAGAGGTATTCGCTGGCTTCCTCGACCACACCGACGTGCAGATAGCTCGTCTGATCGCGCAGCTCGACGCGATCGGCGTGCTCGACAACACGATCGTGCTCGCGTTGTCGGACAATGGCGCGAGCGGCGAGGGCGGGCCACATGGCACGTTCGATCGTGAGCGCGGACGTGGCGGGCCGCAGCCGTCGGTGGCGGAGAACTTGGCCCGTTACGACGACATCGGCGGGCCGCTCACCTGGAACCACTATCCGTTCGGGTGGGCGATGGCGGGCAACACGCCGTACAAGCGGTACAAGGGCAACACGCATTCGGGAGGCGTGCGGGCGCCGTTCATCGTGCACTGGCCGGCCGGCGTGACCCCGGATGCCCGCCCGAGAACCCAGTTCTGCCATGCGGTCGACGTGGTGCCGACCCTGCTCGACGTGCTCGGCGTCGATCCTCCTGAGGTCGTCGGCGGGTTCGACCAGGAGCCGATGCACGGCGAGTCGTTCGCAGTGACGTTTACGGACGCCGATGCGCCGGAGCCAAAGGACACCCAGTACTTCGAGGCTTTGGGCCACCGGGCGATCTGGCACGATGGCTGGAAGGCGGTCACGTTCCACACTTTCGGTGCCGATTACGACGACGACTCGTGGGAGCTCTACGACCTGCGTGCCGACCCGAACGAGCTGCACGATCTAGCGGGCGCCGAGCCCGAACGGCTTCGCCGGCTCCTCGACCTGTGGTGGGGGGAGGCCGAACGGTACGGGGTACTCCCCCTCGATGACTTCAGCCGCGGCCTGGATCCCATCCCGGCGCCCGAGCGCGTCGTGCTCTACGACGGCGCGGTCCTGCCGTGCGTCCCGCGTGGCGGGCTCCAAGTGCGTGGCATGTCGCACCGGATGACGGTGCGTTTCGACCGCGTCAACACCACGCAGGGCGGCGTCATCGTGGCGAGTGGCGGCCGGTTCGGCGGATGGGCCTTGTTCGTCCACGACAATCGGCTCCACTACACGACGAACGACTTCGGCGAACGAGGTCGAGTCGTCTCCGACCGCGTGCTCCCGACCGGCCCGATCGTTGTCCGGGTCGACGTTGTGCGCACCGACACCGATGCCGCCTACGTGAGGTTCTTCGTGAACGACGAGCCCGCTGGCGCTGCAACCCTGTCGCCGTTCCGGAACCGGTACTTCGCGAACGAACCGACGACGGTCGGACGCGACACGCAAACGCCGGTCGACGACCTCTACGAGGTACCGAACGACTTCAGCGGAGACCTGATCGACGTCACGATCGACGTCTTCGGAGGCGAGCACCTCGACCAACGAACGCTGATCGAGGAGATCATGCGGAGCCAATAGCCGTCGTGACTGGCGAGCTCAGCCAGCCTGGTCGTCACCGTCGAGTGACCGGACGATGTCGAGGAGGGAAGCGGAGAAGCGGACGCTCGAATCAGCCGTCTTCAAAGAGATCACCTGGCTACGCGAACAAGGTTTCAACATCTGGTATGACGAAGGTATCGGTGCCGGTTCAGAATAGCGGGACGATCTGGCACGGAAGATTAGGGGTGCGCTGGCCTCGCTCATGCCGTGCGTCCGGCAAAGCTCCGCAACGCGAACACCAGCTTCTGCCTCCTTCAAGATCGCCAGGATCTGGCTCTCGGAATATCGGGACTTCTGCATGCAGGTTCTCCTTCAATCACTATATTGGAAAACTCTACTTTTGAGCACCTCTACTTTCCGCAAGAATGCTGGGGACATATGACCACGAATTGCCCGTCAGTCCGAGTCACTGAAACCACTGTATATGCCACGAAATGCCACGGGAATGCCACGCGAAAAAACGGAAAGGCTAGAGCCCTTTAGAAATGGCGGAGCGGACGGGATTCGAACCCGAGACCCCCGGCGTGACAGGCCGATATTCTAACCAGCTGAACTACCGCTCCAATGGCCTCTTCTGAACGTTCGGGGTAAGAACGTAGTGGGTGCTGCAGGGGTCGAACCTGCGACCTACGGCTTGTCGTCTTCTGTGGCGTCAAACCGCAGAGACCACAGCGACGCAAAATAATCCCGACTGGATTCCCTAGTCTCCAGCGCAAATAACGCTACTTTCTCCAGCACATCGACCTTTTCTGAGCCCACCTCCACGCACCTTTTGTACCAAGGTGATTCCACGTCATGCTTTTCCACCTGTGCCCCCCGTCGTGTGTCTTGAAATTTGCTACCGAATGCCACAGGCCCAAGCGACGCCTATTTTGAAGAAATCTTGATTATTCGCCCGGACATTATCCTTTCACTCTTGCATGTTCGAAATGCGAATCCGTCAAACGATCTTCGTTATTCCACCGGTACGCGACCAGCTTCCCTTGTTTCGCCACGGTGCAGTCGAGACACGCTACATTCGCAGAGAGTGGCGCCGGTGTGCCTCTGAGCCAATAGTCGCCGATGAAAGCCAAACCGTTCGCTGTTAAGGGGCAACTTTGGGGGCAACACGAGTCAAAATTCTCTAATAATCCAAGTACTTCAGTGCACTAGAGTCCCAGTTCGACTCCCGCCACCTCCACCAATTCAATGCCACACGCGGATCGCCGCGAACCAGCAGGGGCAAAAGCGACACCCTGTTGATCTGTTTCAAACGACTTTCAGGACGTCATCGACGAACTACTGGGTGATTGCCTGGAAGCTCTTTCACGACGTGGTGTCGACCTCAAGATCTAGATGCCGTCAAGCCATCTC
The DNA here is from genome assembly GCA_002457275.1 of OM182 bacterium MED-G24. Taxonomy (GTDB): domain Bacteria; phylum Pseudomonadota; class Gammaproteobacteria; order Pseudomonadales; family Azotimanducaceae; genus UBA7451. The sequence continues at coordinate 29,042 of NTKD01000013.1, read as the reverse complement.
GATCGGAACGGCGTACGCTTCTTCGCCGGGTGCAAACTGCAGCGCGTCCCAGGCACCACTGGCTGCAAGCATGGGCCGGATCAGCTCACGGTCTTCCTCGGTGAGCCCCGCGAGCTCCGCTTTCAGCGCCAGCAGGCATCTTAAGGTGTAATGTGGACCGTTCAGTGCTCCGGCAAGGTCACTCTTGTCGATGGCTTGATCCATCGGCGGGATGCTCGACAAGTAACCCTTGGCAAGACAGGCAATAACGTTACTCAGTTCTTCGGTCAGGCAGTCTTCAGGAGACGCCCACTCGCCCTCAATACCGGAAAGATCATCCATGAACTGTTGCCACTGAAACACTCGTACAGCTTTGTCTTTCATCACGCTTCCGACCAACGGGTCGCCTGCGTACTGGGTCATCTGGCCATGCAACCCGAACTCGGCAAGGGACGGACGAGAGCCGAACAGAAAAAGCGACCTCTGTAGTTGGTTGTCCAGAACGGTGAGTACCTCCTCGTACGCCTGCTGGACCTGGTCCAGCTGTATCGATGCAACATTGGGCCCCAGCATTGCCTGTTGCCGCTCGGAAAACGCACGCGCCAGCGGTTCGAGCTCGGAATCCGACAGGGCCCCGTTCCAGCCAATCATCTGTCGTCGACCGCACCAGTCGGCATCCGTCGTCCAGCGAAAGAGAAAGAAGTACCGCGGCAGGAATTCATCAGCCATGTCTTCAATGAAATGAGACAGGAACGCGATACCCGCGTGGGGATGGATCAGCGAGCGTGCCGGTACAACCTCACTGAGGTGAACCATCATCGGTGTAGAGTCTGCATGGTAGGCGCCATCGGCGAAGCGCACCACGGGAACGACCCCTTTTCCCGCAGCCACCAGAGTCGAGTCCGGTGCACCTTCACCCAGGCCACCTTCACCGGTGAAGCCGTCCATCGGCACCAGCCAGGTGTGCGGTAGACGCAAGTAACGAAAGACCGCCCGGATTTTCATCGAATAAGGGGACGCGGGCCCCCCGTAGATCTGATACATCAATTTTCTCCTTCCGCAGTTCACCCTGTGGGCACCATCAGCCGCAACGTGGCACCAATAGCGCCCTGATACTATTGTTAGAGCAAACAGCAGGGTACACGTACAACGAAACGGCGACCATCACGCTTAATTCAATCACGCAGTAACGGCGAGCATATCCCATCAGGAGTCTATCTACGGCGTCATCTTGTGCTGGTTCGGGCTAAGAATAGCGCGCGCAGCACACTGCGCAATTGAACCCTCTTTCCAGTCGTCAGCCCGAGCTGCGCCCATAGAGTGATAGCTCTACCGCTTGGAGCTCGACATCTTCACCGAACTCGATATCGGCCATGAAGTCCTTGGTGCTCTCACGTTTGGGGACGTTTTTCTCAACGGCATTCGGCATGGGCAGCGTCTCGCCAAACACCGACTCCAGTTTCTTGACTTCGGCGGTCGTGAGCTTCGTGAGCCTGCACGGCACACCTTTCATGTGCGGTATGCCCTGTTCGAGGTCGATCAAATCGGGCTCCTCATCCGGCGTAGTCTGCGCGTCTGAGAACGACCACATGCCGGACATATGTGAAAGGCCCTGGGGTGCTTCCGGCTTCCACCAGCCGTGCGGTACACGCACCAAACCCTTCGGCATGCCGCTGCGAATGAAGGCGCGGCCGACCATACGGCCAGTCAAGGTCTCAATACGCGCCCAGTAACCTTCTTCGAGGCCAAGGTCACTGAGGTCTGCCTTGTTGACGAAGAACGCCGGATCCTGCGCACGTTTTCTGAGATCCGGGATGTGCCGGTGTCCCGTGCGATAGTACTCGTCGTCGGGCAGAACGATGAACATGCAGAGAGGATACTCTTCGCTCTCGGGTGATGCTTCGCGGTAGCACGGCAACGGGTCGAAGCTCAAGTCGTCGATGATCGTCGAGTAGAGCTCCACCTTGCCGGTTGAGGTCGCGAAACCCGTCTTCTCGTATTTCTTCTCGGGGTTCTCCATCTTGGGCATCGAGCCGCTGGCGACCACTTCGGCCCAGGTCGTGTTACCCGGCTCCAGGCGGTAGTCGAGCAACTCTTCGGGGGTCTGCCAGGGGAACTCGTTTTCGAGACCCATGCGGCGCGCAAGCTCGTGCCAGAAATGAACGATGCTCCTGCACTCACCAGGTGGCTGCATCGCCTGATCAGAGATACCAACCATCATGCTGGGGCGCTCCAACCAGGAGTCGCCCGGTAACACGTAGTCGCCGAGTTGTTCGGTCGGCGTAATCATGTGCTCGTAGGCGACTATAAGATCCTGCTTCATCAGGCCTTCATAAATGCGCTTGGTGTTGGCGAAGGACATCAGTGTGTTGTTACCCAGGGCGAAAAAGGCGCGTGCCGGGTACGGATCCTCCAGATGACGTCCTTAAAGAACGGATGGTCGCGTGTTGTGACCTTGACCACCCGGTCGTCCTTCACCTTGGCTGCAAGCGGACAGAAGCTGTCACAGCTATAACAAACGACGGATTTCTCTCGCTCAAGGTCATTATCCTTTGCTCTTTTAAGCCCGATTCGCGCTCGGAGCCATCATATCGAGAGGGTCAGGGGATGTCTTCACCCACGTACTTCGCAGAACGCGATGCAAGGCGTTAGGATATGCCCCTGGAGAGGTGCCGGAGCTGGCCGAACGGGCCTGATTCGAAATCAGGTGAACACTCGCGTGTTCCGAGGGTTCGAATCCCTCCCTCTCCGCCATTTAATTGTCTCACCGTGTCTCACACCTTCCTGTTTTCCGTCTACAACAATCAGTTAGCGCTTGTTATTTTCTTTTGGCTTCTCAGGAGATCCCACAGATTCGCAGTAAGCGTTGGGGTATTTCGTAACTTCCACAGGCGCAATACCAATGCTCACTGATGCCAAGCTCCGCCACATCAAACCGCAGCCGCGTATGAAACGCTGTTACGATACCCGTGGCCTGTATCTGCAGGCCATGCCGCACGATGGCCGTTACTGGCGCCTGAAGTACCACGTTCAAGTGGGAAGCCGACCGCAAAGAGAAAACGCTCGACCTCGGCGTCTATCCCAATATCTCCGCCAAATATAGAAAGGACCCCTTGTGGGTCCTTTCTATATTTCCCCCAGGGGGATTAGATTCACCCCACCTGTTCATTTAACGCCACAAATTCGTTCCAATTGTCGGATAATCCAGAAATGTCACAAGACACACCCAAACGGGGCCTCCTTCTGGTGAACCTCGGGACGCCGGACGCTCCCACAGAAGACGCGATACGACGCTATCTGAAAGAATTCCTGTCAGACCCCAAGGTCGTCACCCTTCCCCGCTGGCTATGGCTGCCGATATTGAATGGTCTCATCCTGAGGACCCGGCCCTCACGCCTGGTCGAGCGATACCGGGACATCTGGACGGCGCCAGCGATCGAAGGCGGTGACTCACCCATTCGGTATTTTGGTGAACAGCTGGCGACTAAAGTCGAGAGCGCTCTGGAGCCTTTGAGCGTGCAGGTGGCATCCGCCATGACCTATGGCAAACCAACAATCAGCGACGTAATAGGGTCATTGATCTCTGGAGGAGTCCGGGACGTGCTCGCAATTCCCTTATTTCCGCAATACACGGACGCGACAACGGGAGCTGTCAAGACGGCAATTGATCGCTCCCTCTCGATGCTCACCATTGATGCGAGCCTAGATGCAGGGACACAACCCTTTGAACTCTCGATGGTGGATGGCTACCACGACCATCCCGATTATGTAGAGGCACTGTGTCAACAGCTTGAGCCCTACTGCGAAGCGCTCCAGAATCCAGGGTGCAAATTACTGTTGTCCTATCATGGCATCCCGGTGTCACAGGCCAGGCAAGATCCATATCTCGAACAATGCGGGACCACCAGTGAACTGATCGCGCGAACGCTCGAATTGGATCCGAACAGCTGGGAAATGACCTTCCAGTCACGGTTTGGTCCGATGCGCTGGCTGTCTCCCTATACCGACGAAAGAATCAGGGCTCTGGGCGGTGAGGGAGTTCGGCACCTCATTGTTGCGTGCCCTGGATTTGCAGTGGATTGCCTGGAAACCCTGGAAGAAATCAATGTTGAGAACAGGGGCTATTTTCTGGCAGCTGGAGGAACACAGTTTACCTACGTGCCTGCGCTCAATGCCGATGAAAGCCATGTCGCCATGTTGGCTTCCATCGCCGAGCAACATTGGTCACGTCCTGATGCCGATGCAGAAGTAAGGGTTTCCTGAGGAACCAGATATCCCGCAACACAGTCACCGCCTTTCGCGATTGCAAGATCGAGTGCTTCTCTGGCATATGCCATCAGGTCGTTAACGGTGTCATCCTCCTCCCACGTAGCGATACCGCCGGATGCCATGAGCTTCAAATCCGCGGCTTCTCGCACCTCGACCTGACCCACAAGTTCACCGATCCTGTCCACCAACGCCAGTGCATCTTCCTGCGCCGCTTCCGCCAGGAGCAATTCAAACTGATCTCCTTCGAGTCGAGCGACAAGGTCAACTTCTCGTAGGCCGCTGCCGCGATCCGCGAAAACAACTGCAGCACCTCATTGCCACGCGAAAGGCTGTTTTCTAGGACGATATTGTCAAACTGATCAACCTGACAGATCGCAATCGAAAAGTGGTATTGGCTTCTGATAGCCATCGCACGATGTCTCTCCAGCATCTCAGTAAAGTGCTTCTGGTTGGCACAACCTGTGGCCTCATCAACGGTTGCGATTTCTACCTACTGCTGTTGAGCGGAAGACAAAGCATGCTCAAGATCACTCACCTGCCTTGCCATGGTGTCTGCTTGTAGCTTCATATGATTGAACATGAAGTTCACCAGCAACAATGACATGCCATAAAGCACCAGCATGGAGGTCACCATTGTGCCCCGGCCCAATTCAGGCTGCAGGGCAATAAGGGCAGCCACCAGTGCAATCACGGTGACCGTTAGAATGATGTACGCGTTTCGCTTGTTCACAGCATGCTCCCTGAACGGGGTAGCCACACTACCACCAGTTCTCTCCTAATGGTGGACCTTATGGTGGTCTCCAATGTGGGGCGTTTGAATAAGTTCCACGAAGTCCGCCGAATCCAGTGCATCTGGTACCCCGTTCCTCTCACCCACTGATCGGTCAGACCATAAAAGCTAACCTCTCCTCTCAAAACCCGGTGTCAGCAAAGCGAAAAGATCCTCAAGCATCCTGAACGTCAAACCCCACACAACCTGCCCACCTACGTGGTGGCCAGGGAATGCCTTCGCTCCAGGAGGGCCCTTCCATGCGTCATCTGCATAGACGTCTCCCCGCATCATCTCACCGAGCCTACCCCAGTGCACCTCCGCAACCTCATGGTTCAGCGAGAGCGTCGGATGGGCGTTGGTCAGCTCAAAGACGAAGGGCGACACCGTCATATCAATGTTGCGACCGCGCGGATTGGCTCTGACCATCTCGAGCTGTCCCATGTATCGACCACTGGTCGTGAGATCCAGGCCCACTTCTTCCAGCGTTTCACGAACCGCGGTTTCCTGCAGCGAAGTATCTATGGCTTCCCGATGACCACCAGGAAATGCCATATGTCCTGACCAGGGATCACCCTGTTTCTTGGACCGTTGGATAAAGAGTACCTCGGTATCCTCTCCGTCGGCGCGCAGTACCGCAGCGACCGCCGCCTGGCGAGCGTTCGGTTTCATCTCTTCCGGAACGACAACACGGGTTTGCAGTCGATCCTCTATCATTCCAATGCTGGTAGGAGACATGGTGTTCCAGACAGTGCTATCGCGACGCATACTACCGGTTCAGCGACCACCACGGCACCCCATGATCGACTATCTTTGGGTAGCGTTTGATGCTTCCGAATCGTACGATGCGGCTGAAATCATCAGCGAATGCAGCATGATCCAGCGGTTTCGTCCTTTGTTCCCACACCCATCACGATTCCTTCTGATACCCATTGTTCTTGTGCTGGTAATGACGGCCTGCAGCACGAATCCAGTGACCGGTAAACGCGAGTTGTTCATCGTGTCTCCGCAACACGAACTACAGATCGGTGAGCAGGAGTTTCTGCCGAATCAGCAATCCCAAGGAGGGCTTTATCGAGCAGATCCGGCTCTCGGAGAGTACGTCAACGCAGTGGGGCAGCGACTTGCTGCCGTCTCTGACAGCCTTCTCCCCTACGAATTCGTAGTGCTCAACAATGACACACCCAATGCCTGGGCACTACCTGGCGGTAAAATCGCCATCAATCGTGGCCTGCTGCTGCAACTTCGCAATGAGGCTGAACTGGCTGCGGTTCTCGGTCACGAAATTGTCCACGCCGCAGCCCGCCATTACGCTCGCGCGATGTCGAGGGCTTCAGCGCTCGAACTCGGCGCCAATATTCTGATTGATCTTGCTATCTACGAGGAATGGCAGGATACGGACCTTCTGCAACAGGGAAAACGAACCGCTCTTTTCGCCTTCAACCAAAGGTATAGTCGCGAGGCCGAAATTCAGTCAGACGAATATGGGATCCGCTACATGGTACGCGCGGGGTACGATCCACGAGCGGCAGTGAGTCTTCAATCCACCTTTGTCGACATGGTTCGGCAATCCGAACCTTCGTTTGAGGCCCTGTTTGCCAGCCATCCACCCTCCCTTGAACGTTACGAACGCAACCAGCGCACCGTCCAGGACTACGCTCCCGGCGGCAGAATAGGCGAGCAGGCGTTTCTTGAGGCAACCGCCTACGTCCGGTCCACGGCACCCGCCTACAGCCTGATGCAACGCGCCATCCAATATGCCGCGGTTGATGAACATCAGAAATCCGTCTCTACGATTCAGGAGGCCCTGCGTATAGTGCCAAAAGAACCTCGCTTTCACGGTACGCTGGGTATGCTGTTGTACAACCAACAAGAGTACAGAGCTGCGATAGGTGCCTATTCGGAAGCCATAGCGCTGGACAGTGGCTACTACGAGTATTTCCTGGGTCGAGGTTTGGCATACGGTAACCTGGAGAGATTTGGTTCGGCGGAGGCCGATCTCCGTCGTTCTCAGGAACTGTTCAATACTCAGCTTGCCGCCGACGCTCTGACAGCGATTTCCGAACGATGAAAGACTCACGCACCACGTTGGTCTGGGACGTTGCGACGCGACTGTTCCACGTGTTCCTCCTGGCGCTTGTGTCGGTCTGCCTCTATACCGGTCTTTCTGGTGGTCTCGATGAAATGGACTTGCACATGGTGTGCGGATACGGCGTTCTCGCGCTGATTCTGTTCCGCATAATCTGGGGTTTCGCGGGCAGCACACATGCTCGATTTTCATCCTTTGTGGTTTCACCAGCTCGCACCTTGCGGCATGCGCAAGGTATCTACGCTCGCTTGAGACGGAACCCGCGAAGTCGCGAGATAGCGCCCTCTCTCGGACACAACCCGATGGGTGGATATTCGGTCATCATGATGTTGCTGCTATTGCTGGCTCAGGCAACCACAGGCCTTTTCGCAAGCGACGACATCTTTATTGAAGGACCGTTGATGCATCTGGTCAGTGACGACCAGAGTCAGACTCTCACCGGGTTTCATAAACTGTTCAGCAAGGTCATTATGGTCATCATCGGTCTGCATGTGTTTGCGGTTGTGTGTCACGAGATCTTTCTGAAGGACCGAATCCTCATACCAATGGTCACCGGCCGTAAACGCCTGGAGGAACACTCGATCTCAGACGCACGGGACGTCAACCAGAAACCGCTTCTTGCACTGGTGCTTTTCGCCCTGGTCGTACTGGCGGTTTATGTTCTGGTGGACGCACTATGGTGGTGAACCCAAAAAGTGGCGCCACGACATCACACAACCCTGACAGTCGGCTGCATTGCGTTGCGGTAGTGATTGCGGTTTGATGACTGAACCGGGACCCAGGTATCAAGCATCAATCGATAGAACGATGTCCGGAGGGACAGATGACGAAAGTGATTCGCGTACTAACATTCCTGTTGCTCAGCAGCGCCACGACAACAGCCACTGCCAACCCGGAAGGTGAGGCGCGCTACCGACAGGGTGTCATGAAGTCCGTGGGTGGCCATATGACGGCCATCGGCATGATTATGCGACAAGGCATTCATACCGATGCCCTGAAATTCCACGCAGACGCGATGGCATCACTTGCCAAGCAATCCAAAAACATCTATCCGGAAGGCAGCGACGTGAGTCGGTCTGAAGCGCTCCCTGCAATCTGGGAACAAGCAAAAGCGTTCCAAAAGGCAACGCAGCGGTTCATCGATGCATCTGAGGCGTTTGCTGAAGCGGCAGGTTCAGGAGACCAGCGTGCTGTGGGACAGGCGCTTCGTGGCCTCGGCGGATCCTGCAAGGGGTGCCACGATGATTTCAGGGCTGAAAGCTAGTCTAACCAGGTACACCACCTATGGCGAAAGAAAAGACGCCCTACCCATTTGAAAATGCACTTGAACGCCTGGAGGCACTCGTTGTGCGCATGGAATCCGGCGACCTGAGTCTGGAGGAATCCATGCACACGTTCGAGGAAGGGGTCAAGCTCACGCGTGAATGCCAACAGGCTCTGCAAGAAGCCGAGTTAAAGGTGAACGAACTGGTCAAGAAACAGGGGGAGGTCAGCCTGGTGCCCTTCGACGCTGATGATCGTTGACCATCAGTCTTGGTGATTGAGCAGATGCCCCAGCTTTCCAGCCTTGGTCGCCAGATATCGTGCGTTGTGATCGTTGTGACCCGAGAGTAACGGTATTCGGTCCACGACCTCGATCCCCAGTTTCGTCAGTGCATTTGTTTTCAGTGGGTTGTTCGTCATCAGACGCACCCGCTGGATCTGAAAATGAGCAAACATGAATTTGCACATGCTGTAGTCTCGCAGATCCGCATCGAATCCAAGCCGTTCATTGGCCTCAACAGTGTCCGCGCCTCCGTCCTGCAACTTGTACGCACGAATCTTGTTGATCAGACCTATACCACGCCCTTCCTGACGCAGATAGAGAAGCATTCCGCGACCTTCTTCCGCGATTTGAGTCAATGCAGCTTCCAGCTGGGGACCACAGTCACACCGCAGACTAAACAACGCATCCCCTGTCAGACACTCTGAGTGTAGTCGGCACAAGACAGGCTGATTGTCAGTCACTTCACCCATGGTTAAGGCCACGTGTTCCTTACCTGTGTCCGGATCTTCGAACCCATGCAGCACGAACTCGCCCAGGTGGGTCGGCAGAGCAGCAGATTCAATATAGACAACGGTCACGCCAGCATCTCGCCAGGTTGTGGGGGGCGCATTCTAACAGGAAGGCCAAGACCCGACACCCACCCTCTTTCCACCGCCAAACCGGGTCCGTGCAGAAGCGCTAGAACGTCATCTCTCCTCACAACGTGCTGAGTACAAGCACGCCGCGCTCTTCTGACATCTAAAGCTGGTCGAGGAACGACATACCCAGCAGAATATCCTCGGGATAGTTGCCGTCCATAACCGCGGTTTTGGCATTGACGACGGAGACACTGCCCACCTGGATGCGATCAACAAGCACTTCCCAGGATTCAACGATCCCACCAGCAGTCGCAACCTTTTCTCGTTGCGCATCGGTCACGTCAAGACCCAGCCTGCGCGCCGTCGGCAGGTTCATCGCCACAACCGTTGCGCCGGTATCAACCAGGAAACTCACCGGTGTCCCATTGATCAGCCCACCAACCCGATACTGACCACGAGCATCCTTTCCAACGCGAACCTCCTACTTTGAAGGTGTTCTGAAGCGACCACTGATTTCTTCGGACAGGGACAATGTCCAGCTCTCCTCCCCGATACGCACCGTCTGCTTGCCGTCACCAGCTGTACACCCTCGTGCGCGTCTCCGGCGTTCAGCAGCTCCTGCTCACCTTCAATTTCGAGGACCGCAGCATTGGTAAAGAGGCCCACCACTTTAACATCACGAACGACCGCGCCAGAGGTCGACGCACTCATCATCAGCAACAGCCAGACAACCAATAACCTAGAAAGTGCATTCATGAGAGCAACCCGTGGACGAGGATCATCAATTGCAAACAACAAAGCGCGTAGAGCCCCGCGGCAACGTCATCCAACATGATGCCCAGACCACCTGACCACTCATCGAAGTATCGAACCGGCCAGGGTTTGGCAATATCAAAAATGCGAAACAGCACAAACGCGATCAGCCACCACAGCGCATCACCCAGGCTCACGATAGGCGCCAACCCAAACACGGTGATTCCCATGCCCACAAACTCATCCCAGACGATGCTCCCGGGGTCCTTCACACCCATCACCTTTGCCGCCTGGTCACAAATCACAATACCGGTACCCAACATCACGATCAGCACAATCGCAAACGTCACCCAACCTGCGTACGCGGCCACAACAAAGAATGGCAGGGCCAGTAACGTGCCGAAGGTACCGGGTGCCTTCGGCGTCAGACCCGCTCCGAATCCGGTCGCCATCAGAACCCATGGGTTGCTCAAGGTTCCCACCGGGACCCGCCTGGTCTTCACCGGGTCCCGCCTGTGTCATCAGCCCTGGAGAAATGGCGATATCCACCGGAACCGGCTTTTGTGATCTGGCCATTTCGCAGAAACGTCAACGGTGCACCACCACCCGCCACACCCATGCTGCCAACGCGGGTCAGTGTCAAGCCAAGGGAACTGCTAAGCCCATCGATGACATCCCGATGTTCAGGGTCAGCGGTAAAACAAAGCTCATAGTCATCACCACCGTGCAGAGCCAGTTGATCCCGCTCGTCCGGAAACAACCGCGACAATGCCTCGGAAACCGGTAGATCTGCCAATTCTACTGTCGCATCCACACCACTCGCCTGACACAGGTGAACCAGATCGGACGAAAAGCCATCGGAGATATCAATCGCGGCCGAGGCCAATGGTCGTAGTTTCTGACCCACCGCGAGCCGGGGAACGGGGCGCTCGTAACGATCGATGAGTGCCTTGGCAACGTTATCCGGGACGTCGCGGGCGTTCACGGGGTTAGCCAGATATTGCAGTCCCGCGGCCGCATCTCCCAACGTCCCGCTGACATAGAGATCGTCGCCAACTCTCGCACCATTCCGGCACAACGCAGAACCGGACGGCACCGTGCCTATAACAGTGAGTGTAATACTGAGCGGTCCCTGGCAGAGATTTCCACCTACCAGCGGGACCTGCCAGCGATCGCATTCGCGACGAAACGTGTCAGACAGGTCCTGTAGAAATCCATCTTCAACTTCGGGTAATGTCAGGGCAGACAGCACCGCCATCGGGTTCGCACCCATGGCCGCCAGGTCACTGAGGTTTGCCCCCAATGCACGCTGCACGACAATATTCCCCGATGCGTCCTGAGGAAAGTGCACCCCCGCGGCCAGCGTATCCGTTGAAACAACAACATCATCACCAGACGGTGGCGCGAGTATTGCGCAGTCGTCACCGGGCCCCAGTCGAACCAGATCAGACTGGGAAAACCCGGCAAAATAACGATCAATGACGTCGAATTCATCCTGCATGATCTTTTCCGAAAGTCGCGCCAGGAAATGGCCGTAACCTTACTTCACAACCCATCGCTGGCAGACTTGTATCAACAAGGGGTCACAGGCTCAGGTGACCTCGTGGGAACGTGTTTTCCTGGCAAGTCGATCCAAAACCGAATTGACAAAGCGATGGCTCTCGATCGCACCAAACCGCTTTGTCAGATCAATACTCTCATCAATCGCCACCCGATATGGGACTTCCAGGCAGTACGACAGTTCAAATGCGCCAATCATCAACACCGCTCGCTCTATCGGGTCAAGGCGATTGGCTTCACGCTCCATCAGGGGTGTCAGATCTTCGAGCAACTGAGCCTTGTTCTCTTCGATACCACCAAGCAGTTTTGACAACAAATCAGTATCGACCTTTTTCATATCATGATCCGCAAGGAATTCGGCCAGCACGTCATGATGAGAACACCCCGTCATGTGCATCTGGTACAACGCCTGGAGAGCGAAGCGACGTGCCTTGCTCCTCGCGGCCATTGACTGACTACCGGCAGTCAATGGCCAGATCCAATAAGCACAGTCATTCGAGGTGTCGAAGCAGCGAGACCATTTCGAGGGCTGTCATCGCCGCATCAACCCCCTTGTTGCCCATTTTGGTACCCGCTCGCTCAATCGCCTGTTCGATGGTCTCGGTGGTCAGGACGCCAAAAGCCACCGGCACGCCTGATTCAACAGAAATCGACGCAATTCCGGATGCACACTCTCCTGCCACATAGTCAAAGTGCGGTGTCGAACCACGGATCACAGCACCCAAAGTGATAACCGCGTCGACATTTCCCTGATCGATGACCTTTTTGACGGCCAGTGGGAGTTCAAACGCCCCGGGCACTCGCACCAATGTAATGTTGTTATCATCGACACCATGACGACGCAGCGTATCGGCAGCCGCCGACACCATGCTCTCCACAACAAATCCATTAAAGCGTCCCGCTACGATCGCGAATCGCGCGGTCGTCGCCGTCAGATCTCCTTCGATTGTTTTCATGACACCCTCGCTCTCGCATTCATAGGCAATACCGCATTCACAGGCTTTGCAGCATCATAGGCCTGATAGGCTCCAAAAAAACACATTGTGAGCGTCCATTATCTGTTCAATGCCCATTCGGCGGTCTTAGCGTCACTCTCAGGTCCTGCCCAACCTGGCGGACATCAGCCGTTGTCCACTGCGCAACGGTCTGCATACTATCAATTTTTCCGAGATGCAGTAACGGCCTGCCATCCTGACCTATCAATTTTGGCGCCACGTACAACACCAGCTCATCCACCAGGTTGCCATCGATAAGCGCACCTGCAAGCGTCGGCCCACACTCAGCCAGCACCTCGTGACAGTCCCGGCTGGCAAGATCGGACAATACCCACGAAAGATCAATCCGACGACCCGACAGAGGCGCAACAACTGACTGTCCATGACTCGCAATACGTGCGGGTACACCACAATAGTGAATCAGTGACGGGTTCTGGCATAGGGCCGAAGTACGATTCAGGCTTCCCGCGGAATCGACCACCGCAATGCTCCGTGATACATCAGCACTGATGACCCCGTGTGGCGAATCCAGTTGCTCTGCACGGACCGTCAGAGATGGGTTGTCGGCATTCACAGTACCAACGCCGGTAAGGATGGCACCGCTGCGCGCTCGAAGCGCCTGAACATCACGACGGGCTTCGTCACCCGTAATCCACTGACTCTCCCCGCTGGCGAGCGCTGTCCGGCCATCCAGACTGGCGGCCAGTTTCAACCTGACATAAGGCATGCCTGTTTCGTAACGCTTGATATGACCCGGGTTTAACTGTCGGGCAGATGCTTCAAGAACAGGCCCCATCACTTCAACACCCGCCGTTCTCAACATTGAGAAACCGAGTCCCCGGTTTTTCGGATGTGGATCTTCCATCCCATAGATCAACTGTTTGATTCCACGATCGATCAACATCTGCGCACACGAAGGTGTGCGACCCTCGAAGCTGCAGGGCTCCATCGTGCAATACACGGACGTACCGCTGACATCGCCGCTCACCGATGTCAGCGCCTCGACTTCCGCGTGTGGGCCCCCGGTACGCAAGTGGTAGCCCTCACCGATGATCCGCCCATCCCGGACGACGACTGCGCCGACCCGTGGGTTCGGATGCGCCGTAAACATTCCCTGCTCTGCACAACGCAGGGCGCGCGCCATAAAGTGTTCATGTTCGTGCATGGATTTATTTTGAGTCCCGCTTACCTTTCGACTTGGAGCGTGATTTGTCACGGCGTTTGCCGCGATTGAGCCGGTCGATCTCCAGACTGAACTCACTGATATCCTGAAAACTGCGGTACACGGACGCGAATCGGACGTAAGCGACGTCGTCCAGTTGCCTCAATTCCTCCATGACGGTCTCACCAACCACCCCGGTCGCGAGTTCCCGTTCACCGGTCGCGCGCAGACGATGCACGATGCGTGCGACCAGCGCGTCTGTCTCCTCCGCGTCGACCGGCCGTTTCTCAAGTGCGCGAACCAATCCGCTTCGGAGCTTATCCTCATCAAAAGGTTGTCGGGAACCATTCGATTTGATGACCCTTGGCATCGTTAACTCAGCAGCTTCAAACGTGGTATAGCGTTCACCACAACTGGCACATTCACGACGGCGGCGGACTTGATTGCCCTCAGCAACAAGTCGGGAATCAATCACCTTGGTTTCAGCGTGACGACAGAAGGGACAGAACAACGAACTTCCTCAGGACATAAAGGCCACGATTCTACTCCGCCAATCAGAAGAACCCCATGTTCATGAGCGGTGGTTGATACATCAGCAGAATCTATATCGGACCTTTTCCGATGGACACGTCGGATGAACGGCAACGCTTTGGTACACTGCACACGCCGAACAGGTATCCACGATCACATCACCGAAGGCTGACCAAGATGGCACAATACGTCTACACAATGTCACGCGTTGGGAAAATCGTCCCCCCCAACCGGAAGATACTGGAAGACATTTCCCTGTCCTTTTTTCCGGGTGCCAAAATCGGGGTTCTCGGTCTGAACGGTGCCGGAAAGTCTACGCTCCTCAAGATCATGGCCGGAGTGGACACGGATATCATCGGCGAAGCCAGGCCTCAGCCGGACATACGGATCGGTTACCTGGCTCAGGAGCCCGGCCTTGATCCGGGAAAAGACGTGCTGGGTAACGTTGAGGATGGCGTGAGAGAGATCAAGGATCTCATCGATGAGTTCAACGCCATCAGCGATAAGTTTGCCGAACCAATGTCGGATGATGAGATGAACGCCCTGCTCGAGAGACAGGGGGAGCTACAGATTGCGATCGACAACGTCGACGGCTGGGATCTTTCACGACGCATCGAAATGGCCGCCGATGCGCTCCGGTTGCCACCCTATGACGCGGACATCACCATGTTGTCCGGCGGCGAGAAACGACGGGTTGCACTTTGTCGCCTGTTGCTGTCCAACCCGGACATGTTGCTGTTGGACGAGCCTACCAACCACCTGGACGCCGAAAGCGTAGCGTGGCTCGAGCGATTTCTTCACGACTTCCCTGGCACTGTCGTCGCCGTTACCCACGATCGATATTTTCTCGACAACGTTGCCGGCTGGATCCTGGAACTGGATCGGGGTCGCGGTATTCCGTTTGAAGGCAACTACTCCACATGGCTGACCGCCAAGGAAAAGCGTCTGGAAGTGGAAGAAAAACGTGAAGCAACACGCCTGCGCACAATCAAACAGGAGCTGGAATGGGTTCGTACTCAGCCCAAAGCAAGACAAGCCAAAAACCGCGCGAGATTACAGCGCTTCGAGGAGCTGAATTCGGAAGAATTCCAGCAGCGAAATGAAACCCTCGAACTCTATATCCCACCTGGACCACGCCTGGGCGACCAGGTTTTTGAAGCCAAAGGGGTCTGTAAAAAATTCGACGACAAGCTGCTCATCGACAACCTCACCTTCAGTATCCCAAAAGGTGCAATCGTCGGCATCATTGGCGGCAACGGTGCTGGCAAGACAACATTGTTTCGCATGATCTGCGGCCAGGAGACGCCCGACGATGGATCGATTAAGATCGGTGAAACCGTTGAGGTGGGCTACGTGGACCAATCCCGCGACGACCTTGACGCGGATAAAAACGTGTGGGAGGAGATTTCCGATGGTCTCGATATTCTCCAGATCGGCAAATACGAGACATCCTCACGTGGCTATGTCAGTCGTTTCAATTTTAAAGGCGCTGACCAACAGAAGAGAGTGGGCGATCTATCGGGTGGCGAGCGTAATCGCGTTCATCTTGCCAAGCTGCTGAAAAAGGGAGCAAACGTTCTTCTTCTGGATGAGCCTACAAACGACCTGGATGTTGAGACCTTGCAGGCACTGGAAGTGGCGATCGAAGCTTTTCCCGGCACAGCGCTTGTGATCTCACATGATCGCTGGTTTTTGGATCGTGTCGCGACTCATATGCTCGCCTTTGAAGGTGACAGTCGCGTCGAGTGGTTCGCGGGTAACTTCACCGAATACGAAGAGGATCGCAAGCGCCGACTTGGCGAGAGTGCAAATACACCCACGCGCGTAAAGTATCGCGGGCTTGGCTAGCGCTTCATTTCCCTGACGGGGTCCGGATTGTTCAACGTGATCCCCATCATGTGCTTTAGTCGATCTGAAAGCACCTCATAGATACCGTCAGGCACATGCAGATTCGCCTGAGAGTGTTCGTGCAGCGCACGTATGTAGTGTCTGTTGTAATGACAACGCATCGCATACCGTGTTCCCGGCGCGGTACGCTTACCGCCACAATGCAAGACCCGTGTATCCGTCACGATACAGGTTCCGGGAGGTGCGCAAATAGCTACGAGCCCGGGCTCTGTGTCGAGCATCGCGACAAGGTCAGATCCCGAGTGGAACGATGTCGCACCACCTGCGCTGCGATGTGAACCCGGCACAATATAGGTGCCTCCATTGGCAAGGCTGAAATCGGAATAACACCAGATAATCAAGGAACCGAAAGGGAACGGTGGATACGGCATTGGCACGCTGCCCTGGTCAATGTGCAGCTCCTGCAATCCACCACCCTGATGAACGATGGCACCGTGCGCACACCCAAGCCCAAATCCCTTACCCATGATCTTGGTCAATAGTTCGTCCACCAGCGGACCTTTCTGCGCAGCCGACTCCGCGAACTCCACGGCATCTCTGAACACCTGACCTTTAAGGACGAGGTTGTTCACTAGCTGACCGGTATTGTGCCCGCTGGTAACAATGGCCTTGTCATCAGACCGTTCCGCTTCAGCCTGCTCAATCAACCGATCGAGCTGCGCCTTCACCTGCTCCGGAGACATGGCATCTTCGACCAGGCAGTAGCCCCAGCGCACAAAATCTGCTTCCAGTTGTGCCTTTTCGCTGCTCGGTTTCGGCAGATACTCAAATTCGCTGCTATCGCGGATCTGACCCGCGTCGCCGCGCGCTCCCGACAGGCCTGCCAGGTGTTTCAGCACACGGCCTGAAGATCTGGCGCTGGCGTGGGAAACCCCATCGGCATAAGTGATACCGGCTGCCATTTCTGTTTCCCAGGTCCTGTCATCATCGTCTTCAAAAGCAACCGCAGGAAAGCCTCGTAACTGCTCCAGCTCAGCTCGCAAGGTCGCGTTCTCAGCCTGCAGACGGGCAATGGTTGCCTCGGTATCCGCCGGCATCGGAAGCTCCCCTGAAGCCGAAGAGCTCTTGTCCTGCGTCTCGGACATGTTTTTTCTCACTTAGGTCACTAACAGTTTGATCCAGATCATAAGTCAGCCCGATGCTGGTTTCACCTGGATAACAGCAGCCAGTTACGCGGACAGAAGCGTGAAGTCAACGAGAACCGCCCGCCGTGCGGCGGCCTGAAGATCATCAGGGTGAGGTTTACCCGCAATCATTCTAATGTTCTGGTAGGCCGCATCCTGGGGGTAGATCCGCAACATATGCTCGAGTGCAGGCCGCAACACGTCAGGATCATCCGACGTCACCTGCGCACTCGCCCGATACCACTGGCCCCTAATCAGTAGCTGTACCTCTTTGGCCGCTTTGACGTTCCGCCACCAGAACGTATCCACAGAGGTGAAACATCGCACCGCGTCACCGCTTTTTTCGAATCGAAGTGGCGTCGTGATACTTCTGCCTGTAGCGCGCCCTAGTACACGCAGAGCGAGGAGCGTGCGTACGAAGAAGAAGCGCAGTGGCGTTGCCAGAACCAGATAGATAATCGGGTTCATCAGCCTGATGAAGGATTCTGGAAGTCGCATCGTGAGTCTCCTGTTTTTGACAATCTAGAACAATGACCGGCGATGCCTTCCATTAATCTCAGGCGTCCCAATCGAGGCCGGAGCAACCAGGTTCATGCCTGCAAGACTAGCGACCATCGTCCAGGACATCCAATGCCTCATTCAGTTTGCTCACGCCCGTAATGCGCATCCCTGGCAATGGGGTTTTTGGTACGTTCGCCTTCGGCACGATACACCGCTTGAACCCATGTTTCGCCGCCTCGCGAAGCCGTTCAACACCGTTAGGAACCGGTCTGATTTCTCCCGAAAGACCGACCTCACCGAAACACACCAGATCCTGAGGTAAAGGTCGATTTCGAAAACTTGAAATGATCGCCAGCAATAGCGCTAGATCGCTGCTGGTCTCATCGACACGAATACCACCGACCGCGTTCACAAACACATCCTGATCTGACAGCTGCAGCCCACCATGCCTGTGTAAAACAGCGAGCAGCATCGCCAGACGATTCGTCTCAAAGCCGACGGCCACACGACGTGGATGACCAGCTGACCCCTGATCAACGAGCGCCTGCGCCTCCACGAGAAGCGGCCTCGTACCCTCCCAGACCACCATGACCACGCTGCCGGTTGTGTCTTCCTCTGAACGATTCAGAAAGATCGCGGATGGATTGCTGACCTCAAGCAGTCCTTTGTCCATCATCGCGAAGATGCCTAGCTCGTTGACGGCACCAAACCGGTTTTTGTTGACCCTCAGCGTGCGATATCGGGAATCGGGGTCTCCCTCCAGCATCACAAAACAATCGATCATGTGCTCGAGTACCCTGGGCCCCGCAAGGTTGCCATCTTTCGTTACGTGTCCGACCAGAATGAGCACTGTGTCGGTCTGCTTGGCATGGCGTATCAAGGATGCAGCAGATTCCCTCACCTGAGCAACACCACCGGGTGCGGAATCCACATGTTCAGACTGCATGACCTGAATCGAGTCGACCACCACCAGTTTTGGATCGTAGTCGCGCCAATAGGTCGTAATCGTCTCAACGCTCGTCTGCGCCATGACATGCAGTTTATCTTGAGGCAACTGCAACCGCGACGCACGCATCGCCAGTTGCGCCAGACTCTCTTCACCAGTGATATACAGGGCGCGGTGATCCTCTGCCAACCGACAGAGGACCTGAATCAACAGTGTGCTTTTGCCGGCGCCCGGCTCACCACCAATCAAGACCGCGGAGCCGGGAACCAGGCCACCGCCCAGGACACGATCCAATTCTGTCGAACCCGTGTCGATTCGTGGCATAGAACGTGCGTCCACTTCCGCCAATGGTTTGGGCGGCTCGTGTTGGCCCGTATAGCCACTTCCTGTGCCGGCACGCGGGCGCGAGACAGGTCCCGTGTTGAAAGACTTCAGCGTGTTCCATTCACCGCAGTCATTGCACTGCCCCTGCCACTTGGCATGTTCAGAGCCACACTCAGTGCAGACATAGACTGTTTTTACTTTGGCCACAGCGATCTCACGGCTCGATGTATTCCCGGTGAACCCGTCCCGTGAGACCGGTCATCAGTGTGTACGGAACAGTCCCAGCCCACGCAACAACCTCACGGATACTGAGACCATCACCCCACAATGTCACCTGGTCACCCACATCAAGATGGTCTTCCTCCCTCAGAAGAATCGTTAGCATATCCATCGATACTCGTCCGACGATCGGTCTTCGACCTGCAGCGGTCTGTACTTCGCCACCGTCGATCTCGCGAGGGTAGCCGTCTGCATACCCAACTCCCACCACCGCAATCCGGCACGCCTCGCTTGCCTTCCAAGTGCTGCCATAGCCCACCGAATCGCCGACCCTCAGTGACTGTAGTGAGAGAACCGGTGCCGTCAGGGACATTGCTTCCCGAATCCGGGACTCCTCCCGACCATCCGCTGACGCGCCAAACAACATGATCCCCGGTCGAACCCAGTCCAGGTGACATTCGGGCAGAGACAACACAGCACCCGAGTTGGCAATACTCAGGGGACAGCCCAGTCCGCGGGCACAGGACAGAAGTTCACTCAGTTGTGCCTTGTTCATCGGATGATCGTGCTGATCAGAGTTGGCCAGGTGACTCATCACACCGACTACATTCAGAACCGGGCTGACATCCTGTAATCGCGAGGACGTCAGCCCAAGGCGGTGCATTCCGGTATCAACCTTAATCCAGACCGGAAGTTCGGGTTCCTCCTTCATCAACCGGATCTGGGTCTCCGTATGCACGACCGGCAAGAAATGGTTGACCGCGCAGTCAGCCAACTCGGACCTCGATGTGAAGCCCTGAAGAACAACGATATCGCAGCCGATGTCGCTCTTACGCAGTTCTACGGCTTCGGCGACCCGTGCCACTGCCAGCGCATCCACCCATGGCGCAATTGCGCGTGCAACCTGCGGTAGACCATGACCGTAGGCATCCGCCTTGACCACCGCCATAATCCGACTGCCTGTTGCCAAGCCTCGCACAACCTGACAATTGTTGACGATCGCAGTCAGATCGATGCGAGCGACCGGCCTGTTCTGAGGTAGGACTTCAGCGTCGTTCAACGGAAGCTTTCAACATGTGTTCACAGATCGTCAGACTAGATAGTCGTTCTGATAGTCGTGAGCCAGATCTTCGAACCGGGTGAACTGACCCTGGAACGCGACACGACGTTTCCCAATCGGACCGTTACGCTGTTTCAGCGTGATCACTTCCGCCACCCCCTTCTCACCATCCTCATGGTAAACCTCATCACGATAAATCGCGAAAATGACATCCGCATCCTGCTCAATAGCACCCGACTCTCGCAGGTCGGACATGATGGGTCGCTTGTCCGGGCGCTGCTCAAGACTTCGATTCAGTTGTGATAACGCAATCAATGGACAATTGAACTCTTTTGCAATCCCCTTCAGTGATCGGGAAATCTCCGAGATTTCCCCGGTACGATTCTCTGCAGTACCCGCAACCCGCATAAGTTGAATGTAGTCCACGACAATCAAGCCCAGTTCACCATGCTCTCGCGCCACACGCCTGGCACGTGAACGAACTTCATTGGGAGTCAGCGCTGCAGTGTCGTCGATATAGAGTTGCCTGTCGGTCAAGAGCGTGACCGCAGACGTCAGACGCGGCCAGTCATCGTCAGCGAGCTGTCCGCTGCGTATCTTGCTCTGGTCAATTTTCCCGAGCGACGACAGCATACGAAGGATCAGGGAATCCGCTGGCATCTCCATGCTAAATGCGAGAACGGGTAGTTCCTCGGCGATCGCAATACTCTCCGCGATGTTCATCGCGAAGCTCGTTTTTCCCATCGACGGTCGACCAGCAACAACCACCAGATCACCTCGCTGAAGACCCTGGGTCAGATCATCAATATCCCGAAATCCCGTACTCAGACCGGTGAGCGAGCCCTTATTCTCAAACAGTTCATCAATCCGTTCCACGGCCTTTGCGAGCAGAGGTCGAATGCTCTGTGGTCCCCCCGTGCTCGGGCGTTCATCCGAAATAGCGAATACCCGGGACTCCGCCAGATCAATCAGATCTGCTGATGAGCGCCCCTGAGGCGTGAAGGCGCTGTCTGCAATTTCGTTCGCCACCCCAATCAAATGTCGCATCGTCGCCCTTTCGGAGACAATCTGTGCGTACGCGGTCACGTTGCTGGCTGAGGGTGTACTACTTGCAAGGTCAGAGAGGTAAGCGATCCCCCCAATACGTTCGAGTTCACCAACCTTATCCAGCGCTTCTGCAAGAGTCACAATATCAAGGGGGCTGTTCACTTCCGCGAGGCTGGTCATGCAGCGGTAGATCTCTTTGTGTTCTGCGCGATAGAAATCACCATCGATCAACAACGCGGCGACATTGTCCCAGGCAGAATCATCGAGCATCAGCCCACCCAGCACGGAACACTCCGCCTCAATGGAGTGGGGTGGTACCTTCAGCAAGGTCGTCGCATTGTCGTCAGAAGCAGTCGCCAAAGAGAAGCCATCCGAAATAGTCAGGCCTGCCGCAACCGAGCAAGAAAAGAAACACGTGCGTCAGGGGAGACTAAAGATAAATCAATTCGTAGGGAGACGCAGCAATACGTTGACAATTATTGGCAACAAACCAGCAAGCGAGGACATTCCACAAGATACCCACAGGTATCTGTGTGCAGAGTTCAGGCCATAAATTGGAGCAACGCTGATGCGTTATTGCTGTTCCGCAATCACCGTCACTTTCAGTGTAGCGATCACCTCGGGATGCAGTTTCGCATCAACATCATATTCACCGAGCATCCGCAACGGTCCATCAGGTAGCAGAATTTCGCTCTTGTCCAGACGGATGTCTCGGCGACCTGCTGCCTCGGCAATATCTCGCACGGTAATGGAGCCAAACAACTTTCCTTCTTCCCCAGCCTTGGAGGTGATGGTCACCTGAGTACCGTTGATCTTGTCTGCACGACCCTGAGCCTCACCAAGTCGTTCATTGGAGATTCGTTCCAGCTCAGCCCGACGTTCCTCAAACTCCGCGATGTTCTGTGCCGTCGCAGGCACCGCCTTGTTCTTAGGCACGAGATAATTTCGACCATAGCCTGATTTCACAGCAACCCGATCGCCCAGGTCACCAAGGTTTGCAATCTTCTCAAGTAGAATAACCTGCATGTTCAATGCCCCTTTTCTTGCTCTACATTATTCGATTTACGATGTTGTCTATTCATCGTCAACGCGTTGCGATGCCAACTTCTTTCTCAAATCAAAACTACTATCAATAAGGCTCAGCAAAACAATCAGCAGAATCGCCAGCTGATTCAACACGAAAACGATCACGTACAACGCGACCAAAGGTCCGACCCCAAGGTTGCGATCCGCGACCAGCCAGTGAATCAACGCCAGACCCGCCACAATCGCCGGCACGAACACCAAAAAGATCGTCTGCGGCGTGCCTGCTACGAAGCACAACACGGCCGCGACAATCAGCCCTATCGTGAACATCGGTGTCAAACGAAGTCCGCGCATCTCTCGCCCGAACGCCTGTGGATTGAAGAGCGTGCTCTGCCACCAGCGCGCCAGCATCATCAGACCGACGAAGAATAACGAATGAATCGCGCCCATCAAGGCCAGCATTTCTTTGTACAGTTGTCTCTCTGTCATGCCTTCTGGCGCATGCTGCTCCTGGTACGATACGACCGGCTCCATCACCTGACGAAACCACTCCATGGCAAACGGTTCGACGACGAGCGTCAGTATTGCGCCATGAATGACTGCTACCACGGTCACCGCGCGCCAGGAACTCGTTTCCCTCAACACCAATGCGCCGACGATCATCACAAGCAACAATTGCATCGTGATCGGAGGACCGCCCAGGAACACAGTCCAAAATCCCAATGGCAGCAGATTCCACCCGGCAACTAGGAGGCCCCTTTGCGCGCCATGACGCAACAACACCAATCCGACCAGCGCGATCCCCAGAAATTGAACCGGAGGAATAGGAATCGCGCTCAACACGACCGTTAAAAAGATCGCGTGACGCGGGCCCATCATGACCCGTTCTGCAAGCGCTCGCATTGTTCAAGCCGTCATTCCGGCCGTGGTTCAATCGTGCGCGTCGGAATAGGGCAAGAGCGCCAGGAATCTCGCCCGCTTAACAGCACGAGCCAACTGCCGCTGATACTTTGCCTTGGTTCCGGTGATGCGACTCGGCACGATTTTTCCGGTTTCAGTAACGTACTGCTTCAGGAGATCGATGTCTTTGTAATCGATCTCCTTGATACCTTCAGCCGTGAACCGGCAGTATTTTCGACGTCGGTAAAATGATGATGCCATAATCTGTGTCCCCTAGGCGGTGGCTTGGTCATCCCGTTCTTTATTACCCTGATCACGGCTATCCTGATCACGGTTGTCTCGTTCACGGCCTTCGGCCTGATTCCGGGAACGTGGACCATCGTCCTGCTCTTTTTTCTCTTTGCTCTCGCGCTCTTCTTTCATGATCGGTGACTCCGCGGTCTCTGGACCTTTTCGGGACATCACCAGGTTCCTGAGGATAGCGTCGTTGAAACGAAAAGCTGTATTGATCTCTTCCAGGCCTTCCTTGTTGCACTCGACATTCATCAGGATGTAGTGCGCCTTGTGAACCTTCTGGATGGGAAACGCGAGTTGACGCCGCCCCCAGTCTTCAACCCGGTGCACAAACCCAGCACCATTTGTGATGACATTGGAATATCGTTGGATCATTCCGGCGACCTGTTCACTTTGATCAGGGTGCACCAGGAACACTATTTCATAGTGTCGCATTTGCGGCTCCTCTCGGCAGTTGCTTCCCCGAATTGATGTAGGTGAAGCAAGGAGTAACTGTACGGTCACCAGGCGTCAGCGCCGCCTGGCTATCGGCTTACCCGGATGACCCAAATGCTGGGTAGCACCACAGGGGACGCGCATTGTAGAGAAAACAAGGTATCAATACAAACGCACCGGCCAACCGCCCGCATCAGACATGTCTTTGCCGATAGGCCTCATAGAGGCAGATGCCGGTCGCCACAGACACATTAAATCCAAAAGTATCAGTCTCCATGGGAATCGCCGCAAGATGATCACAGTGAAGTCGGGTCTGTTGACGCAGGCCGCGCTCTTCTGAGCCCATCACCAGCGCCACCCGACCGGTCAGGTCGACATTATTGATGGGCGTTTCCCCATCCAGTACGGTCCCTACAATCCACACGCCAGACTCTGCAAGTCTGCGCAAACAGCGCGACAGGTTGGTCACAATCACCAGAGGGACCTGTTGATCAGCGCCACTGGCGGCCTTACTGGTCGCATCCGTCACCGACGCCGAGCGATCCTTGGGGATAATGACTGCTGCAACACCCAGCGTTGCAGCACTTCGGAGACACGCTCCAAGATTTCGAGGGTCTGTCACCCCATCGAGGACAAGCAACATCGTGTCGCCTTCTGCAGTGAGTCTGTCCAATTCATCCTCGGTCACATTCGGCATCGTTTCGACCGACAGACCAACACCTTGATGATTGGTTGTGGTCATCGCGTCCAGCGCATCCGCGTATACCATGCGTACCGGCACCGATAGACGTTCCGCCTGTAAGATGATCTTCTGCAACCTGGCAGACCGGGAACCCCGGCGCACCAACATCTCCAGAATGCCCTGACGACCCGCTTTCAGCCTGGCCTGTACAACATTGATCCCAAAAAGCGTGTTCACCGACGTTCTCTGCTCCTGGAAGATCGCCTTCGGCCTTTCCCACGCTCGCCCCGTTCCTGGCGCGACGACCCTTTACCGCGTTTGTGGGCTTTTTTTTGAGAATCCGCTGACCGCGATCCTTTGTCCCGCCCGGCATTTGCCACTCGACGACGACCCTTGAGTGGTGAGTGGCTGATGAGTTCGAGGTCGATGCGTCTCTCGTCACTGTCGACACGCG
Organism: OM182 bacterium MED-G24; assembly: GCA_002457275.1. GTDB lineage: Bacteria > Pseudomonadota > Gammaproteobacteria > Pseudomonadales > Azotimanducaceae > UBA7451. The sequence goes on along the minus strand of NTKD01000013.1, from coordinate 3,891 downwards.
CCAGTTGCACAACCACCGGATCGCCAATGCCATATTCCCGTCCTGTCCGGTCGCCGATCAGCGACTGGTTATCGGCATCGTAACGAAAGTAGTCTCCCTGAAGCGTGCTGATATGTATCAGCCCCTCGATGTGCTTTCCAACAAGCATGACAAACAACCCGAAACGGGTGACCCCCGCGATGACACCATCAAATTCATCGCCCACTTGTTCGCTGAGAAATTCACACTTCAGCCAGTCAAGAACCTCATACACAGCTGACTCCGCGCGACGCTCAGTAAACGAGCAGTGTTCTCCGAGCACCACGATCGCCTCATCGTCATACGGGTAGCCATCCCTCAACCGATGCGTCTTCCTCTCCGCAACCCGGCGAACCGGAACATCCTCGTACGATGCGAAGAGCGATTTGATCAGTCGATGCAGCAGGAGATCCGGGTATCTCCTGATCGGAGACGTAAAGTGAGCGTAGCGGGTGTAATTCAATCCAAAGTGACCACGATTGTTGGGTTGATACACCGCCTGGTTCATGGTCCGGAGAATGACAGTCTGAAGGATCTGTCCATTTTTTACTTTTGCTACGGCGTCAATGGCTGCCTGAAAGTCGGTGGGTGCGGGCTCCTCTCCGATGGTCAGTTGAATGCCAAACCGTGCCAGGAAAATACGCAACTGATCACATCGCTCAACGCCCGGTGGCTCATGCACACGATACAGCCCCGGCTTGCCCTGGCGTGACAACAGCCGCGCGGCCGCGACGTTCGCACACAGCATGCATTCCTCGATAATCCGATGGGCATCATTTCGAACGGTGGGCACGATCGATTCAATATGGCCCTGTTCGTCGTACTGAAAATCGATATCCGTACTGTCGAATTCGAGGGCTCCTCGACGACCCCGGGCAGTAAGCAGCACCTTGTAGAGCGCATTGAGCCGGATGAGGTCCGCATCCCTGCCTTCGAATTCCGGCGTTCCCTCGGGTGTCTTGCCCGCCAACAATCCTGCGACTTGCGTATAGGTCAAACGTGCCCGGGAACGGATGACCGCCTCCGAAAAGTGGTACCCCGATAGCTTGCCGGAATCAGAGATTGTCATATCACAAACCAGTGCCAGACGATCCTCATCGGGACGCAATGAGCACAGTCCGTTGGACAACACCTCCGGTAACATGGGGATGACGTGTCTAGGAAAGTACACGCTCGTTCCACGCCGCGCGGCTTCCTGATCAAGCGCGCTTTCCGGGTGGACGTAATGAGCGACGTCGGCTATCGCAACATAGAGACGATAGCCCCCTCGGGGACGAGACTCACAGTAGACCGCATCATCAAAATCACGGGCGTCTTCACCATCAATGGTGACAAAAGGTAGCGAGCGGAGGTCAACGCGTTGACCGATCTGACCCGAAGGAATCTTGACTGGAAAGCGATCCGCATCCACAAGGACCTGTTCTGGCCATTCCGCGGACAGATCATGATTGCGAATCGCAACTTCAACCTCCAGAGCGGGCGTCAGGTGATCCCCCAACACATCAGTAATGTCGCCAGCTGGCATGTTGTGCTGAGTTGGATGTTCAGTGACCGACAGAATCACGACCTGGCCGTCGTGTTTCCCTTTCGGCAAATCGGACGCGAGATAGCGATGAGAAATCCTGGGGTTCATCGGTTCGACAAATCCAAGACGACCTTCGTAGTACAACCTCCCTATGATCTGCTTCGTCCCGTGCACCACGACCTCGACGACCTCACCCTGCGGTCGACCACGACGATCTTCACCCAGCAGCCTGATTCGAACTTCGTCGCCGTGCGTTACCGCTGACATCTGACGCTTATTCAGATAGACATCGTCCTCTACGCCCTCGACGACAACAAACCCATATCCTTCGACCGTCGCCTCCACACGCCCGGTGAGCGTTTCCGTTCTTCGATCTGCTATCGCGTATCGATTCCGAAGATCCGAGACAATCTGACCATCACGTACCATTGCGCGCAGGCGATAGCGTATGGCGTCCCTCTCTCCGGGCAGTTCCATCCCCAGTTCCTTAGCCATGCGTTTGAAGGCGACCGGTTCACCGTGTTCGCGCAGGTACCGGGTTATCTCGGAACGGTCAGGAATCTGATAGGTAAATTGTCTGCCGCCGCTTTGTTTTGTCATAGATACATCATACCTGAGGAACGTCAATCAACACGCGCGAACTGCTACAGGCCGACTCACGTATCAACACTGGCCCATGCCGAGTCCTCGCGTTGATGGGCGACTGCTGGGCATCTGATTGACAGGGTCAATACCCCCTAGTAATCTTCGGCGCCTCATGCCGAGGTGGTGAAATTGGTAGACACGCTAGCTTCAGGTGCTAGTGGGGGTAACCCCGTGGAGGTTCAAGTCCTCTCCTCGGCACCAATAACCTGTCTGATCACACTTCGTTAGGCACCTGCCGAACGCCCATGATCATCTTCGTTCGCTCCTTGTAACAACAATCACTCGTGCTGGTCCGTCCCGTGACTTTACAGCAACCTACAACTAATCTACGTTGATCGCCACACACCACGTGTTCGCTGTGGTGGCACCGAGACCGAGGACGACAATGGCTCATTACCTATCGGGCCACCCTCTCATGAAGTAACACACTGCCATGAACCCGACCTGCACCATCAGCAATCCGTCGGGACATACAACCTCACCATCCGGCTTTACCCTGATCGAACTGATGATTGTTGTGGCGATTATCGGAATTCTTGCGACCGTCGCTCTCCCCGCCCACCAGGACTACATCCGCACTGCCAACATGCGCAAGGTGACAGCCCAGTTCGAGGAAGCCAAAAGACTTACAGAAACCACGTACGTCAAGGGATATGTTCAACAGTCTGTACAACAAACGGTGACCGTACCCACCAGTTCTTCAGATTGGATACAGATCTACAACAGCAGTGGTGTCTCGGCACCCGGTGGCGGCGCGGCGTTCGTCGTAGGAGCGGCAGTCGATGCGACAGGCCAGGTCGGCGTCATCTCATCCGGCACCTTTCCGTCAAGTGCTCAGGTGAGCATCTCCCGGCCCGCGTATATTGAACTCACCTCTGAGTCCTTTACCGTCCGGTCTGCAAGCGCCTTCTAGAGCGGTTCTTCCCTCCACGACCGATACCTTTAGTCTTCTGCCAAAGACCACTGCTGACCATCATGGACCAGCTTGCAGTCAGTTTGCGGTGGCGTCCCTGCCGCCTCCACAACCACATAACCCTCGTCTCGCAATCGCTCGATCATCTGCCACAAACCCACCGGATCAGCCACGGCACCCACAGGGGCGAGCACACGCGTCATGGGTTCTGGCAATGCCGTCTGCTGCTCGATAAGACCCCGGAGATCCATATCAAAGCCTGTGGCTCCACGGGCTCGTCCAAAAACACCACCAACATCATCGTACCGTCCACCTCGGGCAATCACATCACCACGGTCTCCAGCATAGGCCGCAAACACCGTACCCGTGTGATAACCGAATCCCCGTAACTCACTCAGGTCAACATATAACTCAATATCGTCGAATCGTTGGCGAAGTCCGCTCAATACCTGTGTCAGTGCATTCAACCGATCGACAATCAACGGGAAGTTACTAAAACTGGCCGCCGCACGCCCGAGGACCTCGTCACCACCGAACAAGGATGGCAGTTCAACCAACGCGGCCCTGATCTCCTTCGGAACCGTCATCTCATCGATCACCGCCTCAAGGTCACGGGGTGCTTTTTTCTGTATAAGGTCAAACAGGACTGACACCTCGCCCTCTGTCAGCCCACTGCCGGCAAGCAACGCTAGGAATATCCCTACATCTCCAATCTCGACCCGAAGTCCTTTCAAACCTGCTTCTATGCCCGCCTGGAGCATCAGGCTGATGATCTCAAGATCGCCATCGA
>NTKD01000012.1 GCA_002457275.1 OM182 bacterium MED-G24 | reverse complement strand
GGTTTTGTGAACGGAAATCCTCATCATGAAGGTGCTCTGTGTCTTTGGGACACGCCCTGAGGCGATAAAAATGGCACCGGTGGTGCTCTCACTTCAATCAGCCGCCGATATTGACGTACGTGTCTGTGTCACGGCGCAGCATCGTGAGATGCTGGATCAGGTGCTGCAGCTGTTCGACATTGCGCCTGCCTACGATCTGAACATCATGAAACCGGGTCAGTCTCTGAACGGTATTGTCTCATCCGTACTCGTGGGCCTGGAATCAGTGTTTGAGGACTTCCCGCCAGACCTGGTGCTTGTCCATGGCGACACCAGTACAACGTTTGCGACCTCGCTCGCTGCATACCACCATCAAATTCGGGTTGGTCATGTTGAAGCAGGTCTCCGCACCGGCAACCTTTACTCTCCATGGCCAGAGGAAGCGAACAGAAAACTCACGGGTGCGCTTGCCAACGTTCACTTTGCACCAACCGAAGGTGCAGCTCAAAATCTTCGCCGGGAGGGCGTTTCGGAAGAGAGAGTGCTGGTCACGGGGAACACTGTGGTCGATGCTCTACTTTCAGTCACTGAGCGGATTGAAAACGATGCCGACCTCAACACGCAGCTGGCTTCACAGTTTCCCTTTCTGGATGCAGGCAAACAACTCATCCTGGTGACAGGACACCGACGCGAGAGCTTTGGTGACGGATTCGAACGCATCTGTGATGCACTCATCCAACTGGATGCGATGAAAAACGTCCAGATTGTGTATCCGGTGCATCTGAATCCCAATGTCCAGGAGCCGGTCTACCGCCGACTTGCGGACACCGATAATGTTTACCTGATTGAACCGCAGGACTATTTGCCGTTTGTGTACCTGATGATGCGATCACATATCGTATTGACGGATTCAGGGGGCATCCAGGAGGAAGCCCCTTCACTGGGTAAGCCGGTCCTCGTGATGCGCGACGCCACCGAACGACCGGAAGCTTTGGAAGCCGGGACTGTTGAGCTGGTTGGAACCGATGTGGCACTGATCTGTTCACGCGTCAGAAAACTGCTCGAAGATGAGGCTGCCTATGAAACGATGAGCCACGCTCACAATCCCTACGGGGATGGCCAGGCTGCACGACGCATCCGGACATACATCGAACAGCAGGGCCACCGTTTTATGTGGTACGGTTCTCCGCATTCCACAATGCAGGAGACGTGAAATGCAGGACTTTAGTGGCACGATTGCCGTGGTTACTGGTGGCGGGACAGGAATGGGACGTGCGCTCGTGCGTCAGCTGATGGCTGAAGGCTGTGATGTCGCGACCTGTGATGTCATCGAAGACAATCTTGCAGAAACGCGAGCGATCTGCGAAGCCGAAGCGCCTCAAGGCGTGCGGCTCTATACGGGGCTGTGTGACGTCGCCGTGGAAGATCAGGTACATCAGTTTGCTGACGATGTGGCGAAGGCGTTTGATACCGATCACATCCATCTCTTGTTCAACAATGCGGGTGTTGGTGGTGGTGGCAGCTTCATTGACGGTGATCGCGGGGAATGGGAGCGCACCTTCAATATCTGCTGGCTGGGTGTCTATAACTTCTGTCGTGCGTTCACCCCGCTGCTGAAGAACGCGCCGGAGGGGCACGTCGTCAACACCAGTAGTGTGAACGGTTTCTGGGCATCTCTGGGTGGGGGCATTGCACATACCGCCTACAGCGCAGCCAAGTTCGCCGTCAAAGGATTCTCAGAGGCACTGATCACTGATTTCAAACTGAATGCACCGCACCTGTCGGTCTCCGTAGTGATGCCGGGTCACGTTGGGACCGATATTGGAATCAACTCACGGAAGATTCTGGGGGGCAGTGATCCCGAAGATATGACAGATGAAGAGATTCAGCAATTCCGCGAGAACATTGTGCGACGTATGGGTGGGCCAGAACTGACGGATGATCAGATTCGCGAGGCGGTCCGCAACCAGGGGCAGGCATTCAAGCAGGGGGGTATCACTCCCGAAGAAGCTGCTAACATCATCATCACCGGGGTGAAGAATGATGAATGGCGAATCCTGGTGGGCGAAGACGCGAAGGCGCTTGATCAGGCAGTGCGAAGCGAGCCCCTCAAAGCCTACGACGAGAACTTCTTCATGCTGCTCGCGCAGACGCGGCAGTCGGCCGAATAGTCGCGTAGGCTCCGTTCGATCCGCTATACGGTCCTTGTCGCGCTTGCCGGTGAAATCTGGCAGGCACACGATACCCAGTGGGATACCCCACCAGTCGATCTTCGGGAAGTTCATCAGATCGACCAGCCAGACATTGAATCCAACGGTCATCAGACTCCCGAGAAGGACCCCGACACCTGAGATCATCAGGTTTTCGACCAGGAAGTGGCGGCGGATATCCTCCTCCGATGCACCCAGTGCACGCCTGATTCCAATTTGTTTGGTACGTGAGACGCTGCCTGATCTGGGAGCACTCGCCGAGGATAAACTCAGCTATACGAGCCAGTTGGGTAAGGAATTTGAAGGCGAGGAACTATCGGTGGGGCAGTGGCAGCGGCTGTCTGTCCTGCGCTGTCTGCATTTCGCGAAGAACCGGTACGTCGTGGTGCTTGATGAACCGACTGCCGCTATCGACCCGTTATACGAAGAGGAGATCTTCCGCCAGTTCAATAGTCTGTCCCAGAACAAACTGGCGTTTTTTGTGACGCATCGGCTGTCCATCATTCGCCACGCTACACGTATCCTGGTGATGGACCAAGGACGTATTGTTGATGATGGAACGCATCAGGAGTTCATGCGTCGATGTGATCTGTACCACGAGATGTTTACCGCACAGTCGGACAAGTATATCCGTGAGGAAGAAACGGGGTCTTGATGAGGGGCATGATGAACGTGTTAAAAGGTAAGGTCGCTCTGGTGACCGGTGGCTCAGGGAGTATCGGTGGCGCAATTGCCGAACGGCTGGCGCTTGAAGGTGCCACTGTTGTGGTCAGCTATGTGGGTTTCGAAGAAGGAGCTGAAAGAACACTTGATGCGGTTCGCAAAGCGGGCGCAGATGGTATGACGCTGGCACTTGATCAACGAGATCCGGAGAGTATTGAAAGTGCTATTCGGCAGGTGGTTGACCAGTACTCGCGCCTTGATATCCTCGTTAACAACGCAGCCTGGAATATCGGCATTCCATTTCCGGACCTGGATGCGCTCACACCAGATATCTGGGACCAGGTGCTTGAAACAAACCTTCGGGGACCTTTCCTGCTGGCGCGTGCGGCATCACCGGCGTTAAAGGCGAGTCAAGGGTATGTGATCAACATCTCGTCGGCAGGGGGTGTCTCTCCTGGATCAAGCAGTATCGCATATTCATCCAGCAAGGCAGGTCTCAACCACCTGACCCGTTGTCTTGCGGTAGGGATGGCGCCAGAAGTTAAGGTGAACTGTATTGCCCCCGGTCTTGTTGAAGGGACCCGAATGGCGAACCGGCTGCCGGAACGAAGCGCCGAAGGAGCACGTCGTCAGGCGGTACTGAAAAGAGTGGGAGCCCTTGAAGATATTGCCGAACAGGTCGTGACGTTCTGTCGTAGTGATTCTGTGACCGGGCAGACGATCGTTATTGATGGGGGGATGCCGGGCGCAATGCGCTAACGGGTTACCCGGCAAGGACCGTCGCCTTCTGTTCATTGGTAAAACGATTCAGATTCATCATATGCGTCATGCGCATATAGTCACGGCCGTCGGCGGTCAGGCGGTCGAACCAGTCATCCTCTCCCAGTGCTTCACCAAGACGAGGTGGGTTTCGATTCAGCATTTGAATATCCACCTTTTTCGGTTCAAGACTACGCAGGATACCACGGTTGAAATGTGAGTGAATCGTCACCCGCTCGCCGGGTTCGGTGCGGTCACCCTGCCAGTGCCAGACGCCGTGCTGGAAATATACAACCGAACCTTTCGGCATCTCGATCGGGACACCCTCGATCTTGTCATCAGGCCTGGGTCCCCGACGCATTTTGTGACTGCCTGGTACCAGCCATGTCGGACCAGAGGCCACGGTCCAGTCCTCCAAGGCCCAGACGCCGACACCGGTCATGGAAAAGTCCGGGTAGGGCTCCGGGACCTGGGAATAGTCCGTATGTAGCTTGATCAGGCCTTTCCCGGGACCTCGTTTGATAGAAGAGATCGACGCGATAACGGCGCCGCGTCCCAGGGTCGAATCAATCATGCTCATGAATTGGGGATTCATCACAAGTTTCTCGAACGCGTTACCGTGATACAGCATCCATTGCATGCTGTCGCCTTGATGTGTGCCGAGTGTTCGGATGGTCGCCTCGCGCACCTCGTCGGCAAACTCAGGTGAAATGGCGTTCTCGATGACTGCGAACCCGTTTTCTTCAAGGTCTTTCAGTTGTTGCGTCACTCCTTGACGTTGGGCACGGTGTGCCAGGTCCGGATTCTCAACGGTACGACGAGCCATGTGGTCGTGGTGGGAGGCGAAGATTGCTGTGGCACTGGCATCCAGGGGACCACCTTGCATGTTGAACGCGTTGTCACCAAACCAGCTGCGCATTTCCCTGACCGCTTTGGCCATCAACGTTGGGTCACCGGCTCCGACAGTCTGGGCCAGCATCAATGTTGCCTGGTAATCCCCGATGACGACCACGTCGGCTTTGGGATCAAATCCGCGTTCGACGCTGATGGTCTGACCGTCCCAGTTCACCCTCCAGGTGGCATCGTTGTTCTCGAACGAGAGGTGCGGAGGTGCATCGCTGAACCGCTCCGAGAGCGAGAAAGCGCCAACATGGCTGGCCTGTCTGAAGCCTTCGGTCAGAAATGATCGACTCTGATCGAGCCACTCGTCTGAAAGGAATTCGACGTGATGCGGCAGTGTATACATAGTGGTCCCCGTAAATAGTGGTCGCCGTAAATAGTGGTCTCCGAAAACGGCGCCAAGGTCGATAGCGTCAGTGTACTGCAGTCGGCCAGATGAGGTCCAAGACGAGATCTGACGTGTTCTTACATCTGAAATTCGATCTGAGTCGTGCGTTGGAGTCGAAGGTCCGGCGTCCTGAACAGGTCAGGGTCTGCGTTATCAAACACCCGATCGATCAGCTTATCCGTGGTGCCTTTGAAGACTGCAGACAGACCAACAAAGTTCTGCGCAGCTGAATCGTCATCCAGGGCAATGGCGTTCTGTTTGACATCGCTGAACCCACGAATACCTTCCATTGTTCTGCGCAGACCGCGGGCCTGTCGATAGCTGTTGATGCCCTAGAGACGACACTGTAACGATTGCCCTGGTGTGCCAGGTTGGCGAACTGAATCTTCACGTTGTTCACGAGGCGCTGTGCGAGTTGTTGTCCGGCTTTGACCGCGGCCTTCTGAGCCGTCAGACCGCTGACCCTGATCTGTGCATCGGTGAAGATCTGTCCACTGGCAGCGGAAATCACCTGGCATCCCACTTCAACAATGGTCTCGGCCACGCCATAGTTCGTTTGCTGACTCTCCTGGACCTCGACCAGGAACGCGACATCTGCGTTGTATTTGAGGGCCATCTTAGCGGCGGTCTGGCCCACCTGGTTTACGTCCATCAGGTCCGCAGCCTCAGCGCAGTTGTGAGGAGACGTCCTGGTTAATGACTTCAAAACCCTCCGCGAGCAGTGCAGCGTTGATTTCCCGGTGTGCCTGTCTCGAGAATTCCGATCGTGAACGTGCTGTCGGATCAACGATGACCATGCTCTTCGGGTTGTCGATCTGGCGGAGGAGCAACGTGATGTTGCCATGAAGTTTGTCACTACTCACGACTGCCTGGATATCGACGGCCCATTCGCCGTCGCGGGTCTGAGACTGGCGGACCACGTCGTAGCTGGAGACGACACCTTCCGAGATCGAGAAGATCTGGTCAGTCTCGACGATCTAGTTTCGAACCAGGGTCTGGGATTCAAGGTAGACACCGAGAGCGGCCTCCACTGCGTTACGCTGTGCGATGTTCAGCGCTTGCTGCCGCGTGGCGCCAGAGCCGCTGGCGCTTATGGTCCTGGAATCTGCCCAGGCGACATTGAAGCTGACCAGCAACGTCAGCCAGATTGCTCTACGGATCATTTGAACAGGTCCCCGATGGATTTCAGGTCGAGGTTCATACCACCGTTTGAGCCACCAATTTTCTCAGGGACCGCCTGGAAAGGCAGACCGACGGCCATCTTCTCAAAGTCCGATTTCTTGCGAAGTTTGGCAATGGAGAAACGGTCCTGTGCATCGTTGATGGTAGCGGTGGCCAGCCCTTTACCCTTGCTGGAGCTTGGAGCTCAGTACCTCGCCTGTGACCGAGTGAGTGACCTCTTCCCCCTGATCGAAGATCTCGATTTTTGCACCGGGCGCCAATCCTTGTTCGGCACCCACATGGATGTACACGAGGTAGTTGCTTCCTCATTGATCGGTCTTGATGACGATACCTTTGATGGGGAAGTAGTTCTGAATATGCACCGACAAGTCAGCTACCGGGTTGTTCGCTGCGGCCTGGATCATCTTGTTACGATCGGTGTCACCACTGGACGTGCCGGTGGGTGATTGTGAGAAGACGGTTCGCTTGGTCTCGACGTTGACTAGATGAAGGGTGACCAGCGCGGAACCTTTGCCGATGTCCTGCATCTGGGTGGTAAAGATGTTCTTTTGTAAATCGACCTTGTAGTCCGTATTGCTGACATGACCGAATGCGACCAGGTCGGCGCCCAGTTTCTTGCCAAATTCGGCCGCGCTACCCGCATCTGCGAGAGATGATTGAGAGAACTGCATTTCCTCAACGATGGAGCTCATGTTGTCACGTTCAACCACAGTCACCTGGGGCATGTTGACCAGGATCGATCGAAACGCCTCCTGCACCTGTGCTCCCAGGTTGAGGGATAGTCCGGTGTCATCCCTGAATTCCGAAACAACGACCACCGGGGTTTCCGCTCGCAGTGATCCTGAGAGAACGAGGACGAGCAGAAACAGCAACTATTGGCTCCGGTTAGATGACCCTAACTTGCGGTCGTTACTACTGTGCGCCGTTCAGGGATGCAAACAAACGGCTGGGTCTCCGACGATCAGTATTGCCGGGATGCCAGCGAATCTACACCTTGGTGTAAAAGGGCTCTCGTTTACGGACCGGATCGAGCAACGACCAGTCCCCCTGGGGAACCTCGTGACCACCCGGAAAGGGTGGTTCTTCCTTCAGGTCGATGGACGCCAGCACGCGACCATCCTGGTAATAGGCATTGGCGGTGAGGTGGATCATGCGATAGAGAAAGCGTGCGTTGCTGCTGTCTTTCAACTCGCTGGTTCGATCCGTTGGCGATAGTTTCTGAAGTGAACATCCATGTCGTTCCTGGCAACGTGACTGGAGTTCGGCCAGTTGTGTCTTGAGCGTGCCATCACCCTGTTCCCGGACCAGCGACACTATCGTTCTGAAGATGGCCTCATCGTCGGCGCCTGGAATCTGGTATTGTTCGCTGGCAGGGATTATGGTCCCAGCGACTGCCCTGAGTGCAACAAGGTCGCTCTCGGTCACATTGCTGTCTGAGCTTATCGTATCATTCATGGTGCGAATCTCCTTTCGTTGACGGTATCAGTCAAACAGGTTTGCCAGTCGTTGCTTCATGGTATCTGCGACGTAGAGCGCCAGTGCCTGAATGGTGCGCGTCGGATTGACGCCGGCACTCGTCACGAACACACTCCCGTCAACGATGAAGAGATTCTTCACGTCGTGACTACGGCCCCATTCATTGACCACTGACTGATCAGGATCGGTGCCCATCCGAGCGGTCCCCATCAGATGCCAGCCACCACCCACGATTGGGTAGCCGCTCTGAACGCTGGTTGCACCGGCCGCTTCCAGGACTTCACGTGCTCGATCGATAGAGAATTCGAGCATGCGGGTGCTGTTGTCGCTCAGCGTGTAGGTGAGTTTGGGTGCCGGAATACCGTCAGGGTCTTTCAGATGCGGGTCCAATGTGACCGTATTGTGTGCTTCCGGCAGGTCTTCGCAGATCGCCACCATGCCGCAGATATGATTGGCACGCTGGCGATAGACTTCATGATGACCCGCTCCCCAGGGAACGTCGCCGCTCAGCATGCCATTGACCGCGATCGATACCGGGGCATGTCCACGAGCACCTTCGAATGTGAATCCGCGGACAAACCCACGATCCGTGTCGGTCTCGTAGAACTCCTGGCTCCAGATGCAGTCATGCGGTCCGCGTGGTCCATCAACCTCGTCGGGGAAAACCCCGAAAATATGTGCGTAGGGGTGAAACATCAGGTTTTTGCCCACGAGACCACTGCTGTTGGAGAGTCCGTTGGGAAACCGGGAAGAGGTGGAGTTCAGTAGAATGCGGGGCGTCCCGACACCATTGCAGGCCATGATGACCACGGATGCTTTGATGGTCTGCTCGTTGCCATTCTCGTCGTAGTAGATGGCCCCGCTCGCCATGCCGTCATCGTCAACAGTAACCTCCCGCACACGACAACGGGTGCGAAGTTCCACCCCGGCGCGCATTGCATGAGGCCAGAACGTGATGTCGGTGCTGGCTTTCGCACCCTGTGCACATCCTGTTGTACAGGCGCCCAGGTTGATGCACTGGTCCCTGCCTTCATAGGGCTCGGTGGCAATTGCACTGTCCGAAGGCCACCAGTGCCAGCCTTTGGCGTTGAAGCCGTTTGCCATCAGCGTACCTGATCGACCGAGAGGCAACGGCGGCATCAATGAAGGTTTGGGTGGGTAGGCGGGATCGCCTTCGAGACCGGAGACACCTGTGATGCGATCACTCTCATCATAGAACGGTGCCAGTGTGTCGTAGTCGATGGGCCAGTCATCAGCGACACCATCGAGGGTCTTGACGCGGAAGTCAGACGGATGAAAACGCGGAAAATGTCCTGCGTACAGAATGGTCCCCCCACCGACGCCATTGAAGTTGGCGACCTTGATCGGTGAGCCATCTTCATTGATGGGGTAGTCGGTGGTTCGACCACGATGGTTTGGGCTGTTGCCGAACGGACCAGCTGCCCTAGCTTCCCAGTCCATGAAGTTGGTGGGGTACTCCGACTGCTTCATCCAGTCACCCTGTTCCAGGCAGACGATATGCATTCGGGTCTCAGCAAGGCCATAGGCGACAGCGGCACCTGATGCACCGGCACCGATGATCAGAACGTCGACGGAATCTTCTGCCATTGGGAATCTCTGTAGCGTCTGGAACGTTTAAGCCCGAGCATACCAAGCCAGGTCTTGGGCGGGAAACCTGCTCGATTACCCTGATGTATACTTTCGCGTATCAGAATACCGGAGCAAACGATGCTAGCAGTGAATGTGCGTTTCTATGTGAAACCGTGTGAGGAGGATGCAGTCGAAGAGCGCATGAAGGTGTTCGCCAGCGAGTGCATCGATAATGAGCCGGGTACTAATCTGTATACGGTGATCAAAGACAAGGATGGCCTGGGGACGATAGAGATCTACGAGGACATGGATGCTTTTCGTGCCCACGGCGTCACGCCGCATCATGATTAGAACGTTCGCCTGCTTTCAGACAAGATGTCAGCGCGTCCTGACATCAAGGTCTTCGAGGTGGTACATCATCCGACGCGATGAATTGTTTCGTGTCGCATCCCTCCATCTAGGACAAGAAAAAGGAGAAAACAATGAAAGACGTTGCAGGTAAGGTTGCATTTATCACCGGTGGTGCCAGTGGCCTGGGACTCGCGATGGCGCGGTCACTATCCGGCGCCGGGATGAAGGTGGTTATCGCTGATATCGAGGATTCGGCGCTTGCAGCGGTTGACGATGAATTTTCCGACAGCAACACAGACGTGTTGACCATCAAAATCGATGTGACGGATCGGGACTCGATGTCGGATGCAGCGAACAAGACCATCGAGGCGTTCGGCAAGGTACACGTGCTCTGCAACAACGCGGGGGTCTTCGTCGGCGGCAATGTGTCGGATATGACCTACAAGGACTGGGACTGGGTGATGAACGTCAACGTTCAGGGTGTGATCAACGGGATGGTGACGTTCGTGGATCTCATCAAGTCTCATGGTGAAGGAGGTCACATCGTCAATACCGCGTCGATCGCTGGGCACATCGGCATTGCGGGTTTGAGCGTCTACAACATGTCCAAGTTTGCGGTGCAGGGCCTGTCTGAAGCAATGCGCCCAGATCTCGCACAGTTCAACATCGGTACGTCCGTGTTGTGTCCGGGTGTTGTTGCGACGAATATCTTCAACGCTGAGCGCAATCGTCCGGATGACCTGAAGAAAGAGAGCACGCAGTCGCGTCAATCCGGTACCGGTTCGAGCGCTGCTGAAGGTCGGGGAATAGGGTCGATGATGGACAATATTCTCCAACCGTCAGTGATCGGCGACATGGTGCTCGATGCCATCGTGAACGACGTGTTCTATATCTTCTCGCATCCGAGTTTCAAGGAGAGGGTGGGGGCGAGAGGGGAGGAGATTGCGGCGGCGTTTGACCGTTGGGAGAACTTCCGGAACGAGCACAATATCTGACGGCCAGAGGATGCCCGATCCTGCATCAGGGGGATCAGACGAGGTGGGGAAACGAACAATTTGTTGAATGCAGGCAGAAAAAGCCGGCTTGAAGCCGGCCTTTAAATGTAAGTGGCAGTAACTACGCGGCGGGTGGGACGTATCCGCCGCAGCTTTCAATGTTAGGTACTTGAACACCGATTGTGATGTTTTACTCGTACCAGACACCATTACACTTCCTCGGCGTCGATTGTTCCGAAAATGAGCACGGGCCCGGTGTGATCGAATCGGGCTAACCTTGTTCGACGAAAATTAGATCAACGTTGTTGCCTTCCTCGGTCCACATCCACGTATCCGTTTGCCCAGGCACGAAGTCGGTGTCACTTATGACACGGTTCGAAAAGACCTCGATAAATGAGTCGTTGAATACGGTGGCACCGACGGTTCCATTGACATTGAACACGATGCCGCCGGAGAATCAGAACACGTTGCCGCCAAAGACGCCGTTGTCATCAATATCTTCGAATGGAGTCTCAGGTGTGCCTTTGATGTCGATCTCTGCGGGTATGGAGGGTGCAAACATACCCGTGCCGATCGAGATCATGCAGCAGCTCTTGCCACTCACATCTGTCCCTCCCGCCATGGGTTCTTCCATCGCAGCGATACGCTCAGCATTGTCATTGATGGCGGTGACGAGCGCACCGATGGTGGTGTTCATGGCACTCGAGCTGAGCGTAGAACCTTGCTCGAATGTTGTGACAGCTTCCGAGTTGACCTCATCAGCAACGACGGGGTTTGCCATCGCCAGGGCGATCAGGGCAATCAGACCAGTCTGTTTCAGTTTCAATGATTTTTCTCCTTAAGAAAAAAGTGTGGACTGCCCGATTACTGCGAAAGTTCGCAGTCATCCCAGGCGGATTGGTCAAATACACATTCAGCAGATTCTTCGCTGATGAGTAGTTCGTAGTTCGCGGTATTCGATGGACCGAAGGTGCCATCTGCGGCCTTGACCGCACTGACAAATGTGAACCCGGGTGCCACCGCGGTCACGACACCATCAGCACTGATGGTGTCGATACTCCCATTGTCGATCTTGTAGGTGACGGCACCTTTACCAGCGCCGCCGGTAAGGGCGTTGGCAGGTACTTTTTCACCGAAGATGAACTGAACCAGACCGGACTCGAATGCCAGTAGGGGCTGTTCCCGCATTTCTGCAACAATGTCATACGTGGCGATATTGGATTCCAGGAAGGCGTCATCACCGGCTTTGACAGCACTGATGACAGCTTCACCAGCACTGACCGTCGTAACGACGCCGTCGGCATCCACGGTCTCATCGCTGGAAGAGAATGTGATGTCACCGGTGCCGCTACCACCACCGAATGGGTTTGTTTCTTCTTAGCCAACGACTGTCTCGATCCCTTCAAACTCGAACGACAACTCGTCCTGTTCAGACCGAACAATGGTCAGCGTGATCCTGTCGGATGCCGCAGAGAAATCCAGCACGTCGGTAGAGAATCCCGGAACCGATGCAGTGATATCAACCGTACCGGCCGATACGAATGTCACGACTCCAACCTCGTCAACCGCGGCGACGGTATCGTTGCGGTAACTCCAGGTCACGATCTGGTCGAAACGACCCGCAACACCAAGCTGGAAGATTTCTTCGAGCAGCGGAATTGTTGTGTCTTCACCTTCGATGGCGAAATCGCTCTGCGCCTGGTCAGTATTGACCCCGGAACAGGATCTCCCAAACGCTCGATAACTGGTCTGCTGCGAGGGCGGTATGAGGTCAGGCGGGGCTGATTCAACTGTCTTCCACCTGGGCCTTGGCCCATCGATAGTCGGCTTTGCCGTTTGGGCTTCGCAGGATTTCGTCACAGAACACAAACACCTTCGGGAATTTGTAGCGTGCGATGTGTCGCTCACATTCCTTGAGCAGAGCCGCTTCATCCTGTCTTGCGCCACTGCGAAGCTGCACAATAGCGACCACTTCCTGTCCCCACCGTTCGGAGGCGCGACTGGTCACAACCGCATCGTAAACATCACCGTGGTGTTTCAATGCCTGCTCAACTTCCTCTGCAAAGATCTTCTCGCCACCGGAGTTGATGGTGACGGAGTCGCGCCCGTGTAGTTCCAGTGAACCGTCTGTGAGCAGTCTCACGCGGTCACCGGGTACCGAGTATCTTGTGCCGTCCACGGTGACAAAGGTCGCGGCGGTTTTCTTTTCGTCATCCAGGTATCCTAGCGGGATCTGACCACTTTGGGCCCACCACCCAAGTTCCTCGTGGCCTGCATCGAGGACTCCGTCCATGGTTTCGTTCAACACGACATTTCCTGGTCGCAGTGAAAAGCGACCTGTGGCAGCACCGCTGTCTGAATTGCTGACGTGCTGGCCCTGGCTGCCCGTTTCCGAGGAACCGGCGGCGTCAACGATATTGATTTGGGGAAGCAGGCCAAGCAACTGTGATTTCAGGGACGCGGTTGTCACTGCGCCGCCCGTGATGATGTTCTTGAGCGCGGGCATCTCCCTCGGGTTTTTCTCAAGGGCATCGGCGATAGGTCGACCGAATGCATCACCCACGATCATCATCACATCGGCACGCTCTTTAATGCAGGTGTCGATGATGTCGTCGGGATCCAATCTGTAAACGTTGTCCTGGACGAGTACCGTTCCACCGGAATGCAGAGCCTGGAAGGCGACCCAGGAGCCTGCACCGTGCATGAAAGGCGGCGCCGTTAGATACCGATGGTTGACGCGTTCTGACCGTTCTGCGAATTGTTCAGGTGGGATGATCTCGTTCTTGGACGTCTTGCCCCCCAATGCCGCGGCCAGGATATCAGCTTGTCGCCAGAGCACGCCTTTTGGCATACCGGTCGTACCGCCGGTGTACAAAATGTAAAGATCGTCATCGGAAAAAGGCAGATCGGGCATGGCATCTGATGCGCCAGCGAGCGCGTCTTCGTAGTCGATAGCGCCTGGCAAAAGTGGAATGCTGTCGTCGTCATTGACCTGGAGCAGGACTTTCAGTGAAGGGATCTGGTTCCGAACCGATGCGACCCGGTCAGCGAGGGAGGCGTGGTAGATGAGAATCTGACAGCTGGCGTTGTTCAACAGGTAGGCGAGTTCCTCGTCAACGTAGCGATAGTTGACGTTGAACGGGACTGTGCGTGATTTGAACGCACCGAGCATTCCCTCCAGATACTCGTTCCCATTGTAAAGGTACAGGCCCAGATGATCCTGGCCACTTTCCCAGGGCGACAGGACGTCCCTCTCTTTGCGACAGCCAAATCCCTGATCCAGTAGGAAATTGGCCAGGTGACGTGTTCGCTCGGCGAGGTGGCCATAGGACAATCGTCGATCCTTGAACACGATTGCGTCCCGGTCGGAAATTGTTGCCGCGATGGCCTCGTTGATAGTGCCCAGATTGGAAACGGCGCTCATGGTCGATGCTCTTCGTATTTTTCTATTCGAGATGTGAGTGGTGGGGCTCAGAGGATACAGAGTGCCCGGTACTCGACACTGCGGCGACCCTGTCGCTCACCCTTGTGACTGTCGAAGAACGAGGTATGTGGACACACCATGGGTTTCTCCGATCGGGAATCGTATTGCTTGAACACGATGCATTCATCGGTCTGCATGTCGTTGAAGTAGTAGAAGCGATGAGCAGGGTTATACAGGGGTAACGTCGCGTACCCACCTTCTGCTTTGGGGCTGAAATGGTACTCCCGGAAGTCGTCCATTGACGCGGATGCCGCGTCGACGACGCACAGCTGGTTCTGCTCTGCGATCCGTTCTATGGGCGCCCAGATGTTGTACCAGACGTATTCGCGATCCTCTAATTCATCAGCAAGCGGGCTCTCGTATCGTTTCAACACGGCGGATTCACGTTCGCGCATTGGGTGCAGTGGGTAGTCGCAATGCACATACCGGGAATAGGCACCCAGGAACGTTTCAGGATTCTCGTTACGGACCTGATGTCCCATGACGAAGGCGTCCTCGCAGCCGGTCAGCGACTTCAGCATGGGCACAATGGTGCTGGCGTACGTTGTTGCTACCTGTTCATTGCTGCTCCAATCAGAGACCTGATGGTTGAACGCGTGCAACGTAAACCCATTGTGATCAAAATCGATAGAACCATCGGCAACGAGGGGGCGGGCGTTGTTGATGGCCACCTCATGTTTGATGGTGTTCTTGTGCCGGGTTTCGCGAGAGAAGATAAACGGGCGTTCATCCCTGTCGCGCCAGGGTTCATCAAGGTATCGGACCTCTGCCAGGACTGCGTCTGTCATGGAATTACTCGATCAGTATTAGAACGTGACGTTTGAAAGAGCGCGCATTGTACCTGATTGTCCGTGGCGGTGGCTGCAGTGCTTGATTTAACCGCAACAAATGTACAGTTTCACAGCAGCATCGGATGCAGACTGGGTCAGTGCGAGAATTGAACAACAGACGAGTGCGGAATGCGCTGGTTCACGTGAGAGATCACAGCAGTGTTGATATGACACTGGCCGCGTTGGCGAGAGAAGCGGGCTTATCCCGTTTTCATTTTGAGCGCGTGTTTTATCAGCGGACCGGCAGGAAGGTTGCCGCACACGTCCGGGATATGCGGCTTCGCCAGGCGCGTACGGAATTGAGACAGACACGAAAGAAGATCATAGACATTGCCCTGGCAGCTGGTTACGCCACCCATGCAGCTTTTTCACGAGCTTTTCGCCAGCGTTTTGGCTGTGCTCCTCGTTCCTGTCGCTCACTTAACAACCACTACAAACATGGTGATGTCATGCAAAAAATTCGTTTTAGTATTGGCCTTGCGAAGGTGCCTGTTTCAGATCTCGTAGTGTCATCGCGATATTATCGAGAAGTTGTCGGTCTCGAAGAGGAGTTTGTTGTGGAAGCCTATAGCTGGGCGCAATATCGCACCGGTAACGTGCCGCCGTGTCTGTATGTACCAAGCCAGGGTGGTGGGGTCGGTTCGCCATTCGTCGCGGCGGGTGTCCACCTGCAGGTGAATGATCTTCCGGCACTTCGAGAACAGTTGATCGCGGGGGAGGTGAAGCTTTCGAGATCGTAAAGAGCGATGACGGTGGTGCTTTTCTGAATTTGAGCGGTCCAGACGGTAACCTCATCAAGGTGATTCGAGGATTCGAGGATTAGTGTTAAGGATTCATGGGAAGCACTAATGAAGAGCACTGATAAAGCACTGATGGGACTTTGACCGGGAGAGAGTGACGTGACATCGATTCAACAGTCATTCGTGTTTCTGGAGACACCGGACGGCACTCTTCGTGTGGAGGTGATACGCCGAGAAACCTACGAAGGTTTGCCGCCGTTGCTCGTCTACGTGTTTGGGGGTGCCTGGATGGCGGGGGATCGCCACCAAGTGGCGCACTCGCCGTTACCCGCGTTTGTGGCGCAAGGCTATGCCCTGGCTTCTCTCGATTATCGACACAGTCAGGTGGCGACGTTTCCGGCTCAAATTCTTGACGTGAAGTCCGGTATTGGCTGGCTGCGACAAAATGCGGAACGCCTCGGGTTCGATTCGGGACGAATCGGAATTTTTGGCCCGTCTGCCGGAGGCCACCTTGCCGCGCTTGTTGGGACCACGTCGGGTACCCCGCATTTTGTGCCGGATGGCTACTCAGCCCAAGACTGCGTTGTTCAGGCGGTGGTCGACCTGTTTGGCCCGACTGATTTTCTTCAGATGGATGCGCATTCAATCAGCGACGAGATCATTCACGATGATCCGGGTTCCCCTGAATCACGGTTGATCGGGGGTGCCATTCAACACCATCCGAAAGCCGTCAAAACTGCCAACCCAGTCACCTATGTGAACGGATCGGAACCACCGTTTCTGATCATCCATGGCGACCAGGATCCATTAGTGCCGTTGCATCAGAGTGAACTTCTCGCCAATGCGCTTTCGGACGCGGGTTCAGTCCATCGGCTCGTGGTCGATGAGCAGGGCGGGCATGGATCCGGCGGCACCTTCAACAGCGAGGCCATGGCGACCGATATTCTCAGTTTCCTAGATTATCATCTGAAACCATAGGTGCTTCCTTTGCCCTTGGCAGCCGGATGCCACCGCGGGATCGTATGGACGACATGATTGCAGATGACTGAACACTGTTCTGCTCGATGGGCAACAGGTAGGTGACGTTAAAATCCAGATCGATCAGGTCACCGTTGACCGCAATTTCTTCTGGAAGGTCAATGGAGCGGAAGAACCCACACGCTTCCGCAATATCACAGATGAAGCCATCATTGTCCGGGTCGGATCCCGAGACGAGCAGGTAAGAACCAGCCGCGATCATGCCCGTGATGTCGGTCCCGAGCAGGAATTCGTAGGCGCCGTCCTGCACCGACACATTGGTGTTGGAGATGACATCAAAGGTCACCGGTTCCAGTACAAGAATGAACTGAACCCCCGCGTTTCCGGCCACAAGTGCGCTCGGGTCAACAACCTGGAAGCGTACTTCCAGGACCGAGTTGCTCTCTGTTGACTCAAAGGCGACGGAACCGGTGTAGATACCGGGAGTCAGACCATCCCTGTCAACGGCGATGGTATGTGCCCCAAGCCCGTCGGTCGAGCCAGGCGGGGTCACCTCGATAAACGGATCGCTGCTTGTGACGGCAGTGATGGACAGCTCACCGGTCCCACCGTTCTCAACCTGGACGGTCAGCTGGTTCAACAATTGACCGAAGTTGAGGATCGCGGGGCGAATCTGGAGTAGTGGCACGGGCTCGAGCTCACCACCGTTCGCCAGTTGTTGTGCAGCCAGTACGGCTTTCAGTGCATTGATACGCCCGTTGCCGAATAACTCGTCACGGCCAAGGTCCCCGAGGTCGTCGGTGATCAGTCCGGAAAGCAGCAATGTGTCAACATTCTCTGGTGTCAGTTCCGGATGCAGTCCTTTCATGAGAGCGATCACGCCGGCTACATGTGGTGCAGCCATCGAGGTCCCTTGCTTATATTCCAATGTCGCTAGCGGAGCGCCGGGTGCATCATTGGCGTCGGTTGACAATACCCCGTCAACCCGCCCGTCTCCGTCGATATCGGGCGTGCTGAAGTCGCCACCAGGTGCCGCGACGTCAACTGCAGGACCAAACGTTGAGTACGCGGCCAGGTTGTCGAGAATGGAGGTCGCGGAAACCGAAATGACGCCCTGGTATGAGGCAGGGAATTCAAGGCCGCGAATTCCGGAATTCCCGGCTGCCGCCACAATAATGACACCGGCGTCGCGAACCTGTGCGTAGATCTCCTGTTCAGATGCCGAGGAAAACTCGCTACCCAGGCTGAGATTCACGACATCAGCCGTCTGTGCAGGTACTGTACCGGAACTGTTTGGTAGTCCAGCCGCGTACAGCAACGCCTGCTGGATGTCGAAGGAACTGCCGGATCCACAGGCGCCCAATGCCCTGAGCGCCATGATCTGCCCGGACCAGGTGACACCGGCAACGCCGTCATTGTTATCCGTTTCGGCGCCGACCGTGCCGGCGACATGAGTGCCGTGGTAGGAACTTTGTTGTACACCGCAGGCATCCCCTGGATCACTCGGGTCGTCGTCGATACCGTCTCCATCGAGTGATCCGCCCGACTGACCGCTGGTGAATTCGGTGGCCTGTGAAACGAAATCGAAACCATCCGTGGTGAGTCTGTCATCGAGGTCCGGATGTGACGTCACAACGCCGGAGTCGATCACGGCCACCACAACGTCGTTTTTTCCTACGGTGATATCCCAGGCGGCCGGTAGGTTGATCGCCTGGTAGTGCCACTGGTTGTTGAACACGGTGTCATCAGGTGTCAGGAGACTTCTGTGAATGTAGTTGGGTTCCGCCCTGGAAACCTGCCTGGTGTATTGCAGCGTTTTGGCCGCAGCCAGGGTGTTGTATTTGGCCCTTTGAACTGGATCGCGGTAGTGGCGAGCCAGGGTACCGGCGGGAGGGCGTGCGGACGTTGATGTGGCCTGCACCATCGCATTAATGTTGGTGCCGAATTGATAGAGGGATGGACCGCTGTAACCGGGTGTCACCACAGCCATTCGTGCGGTCGATGATGCCATCGAGACGTTGCGGGATTCGACGACGACTAATTCCCCCGGGATAAATTCAGCACTGGTACGCCAGCCGGCTGAACCCAGTTCCACTTCATCACCGATACTCAGTACATACTTGGATCCACCGGCAGGACCGGGCACAAAGACATCCATCGCCAGGAAGTATGTTCCTGGCATGTCCTGGGGTACGCGCACAGTTTCGAATTGACCCAGCGACAGTGATTGATCGAGTGTCGCGCCGGTATCGTCGAGCAGGAAGAGATCGATATCCAGCAATTCAGAATTCGCAATCGTGACGTTGATGATCTCTCCGCCCGCCGCCTCAAACTGGAAGATGTCGCTCAGATCCCCGCTTGCCCAGGTATTCCCCAGTCCGTCAAAGTCGGGTCCCCCGCCTGGTTGATTGAGATAACCGGCGAGTAAGGTTGGACTGGGGACGGTTTGTGCGTTTGCTAGCAGGTTGTTGTCAACCGCCGGTGAAAATGAATTGTTCACGTCATTGTCAACGGAGACGTTCGCAGGAATAGAGACGGTTCCTGTGACTGAGAACGTTCCAATGGCTTCAGCAATTTCTAATTCAGCAGATTCCGAGGCTTCCTGCCCTGTGGCTGTCTCTATGGTCAGGGTGACGGTGTACGTGCCGGAGTCCTGGAATACGTGATCAATAATGGACCCGAAACCCTCGCTGCCATCACCAAAATCCCAGCTGTGGCTGGTAATGACGCTGCTGGTGGATGTGCTTCCCGTTGCATCGAAAGAGATACTGGCGGGTGCAATGGCGGTGCCGCTCGACGTGAAGACGGCAACGGGTGGCGCGGGATCATCGACCGTGATGTTCTGGGTGGTGCTGTTGGTCGCGCCGTCATTGTCCGTAACCGTCAGCCGGACGGTGAACGTCCCGGAATCCTTGAAGCTGTGTTGTGTTGTCGCGCCGCTGGCCGAGTTACCGTCACTGAAATCCCAGGTGAAATCCGCGATGGACCCATCATTGTCTCTGCTGCCACTCGCGTCGAAATCAACGATCAGGGGAGACGGACCCGTGGTGGGTGTAAAAGAGAATGAGGCTGATGGTGGCTGATTTGTGCTGGGTGGCGGCGTTCCGTTGCCACCTCCGCCTCCGCTACAGGCCGTTAGCAAAAGAATCGCAAATGCTGCGAGGGCTCGTTTCACGGCGCCTCCTCTCCATTCAGCTGCGCGGTCACCTTGCGTGAGTAGCTCGGTTGCAATCCGAGCAACCTTGATCACTGAGCACCCGAGCGACATCACCGCGTTTAACACACCTGTGCACAGGGTATGACTATTGTCTCTGGTGGTACAGGTTTGGTTCGTGTTTGATCGCATTAAGTCGACGACAGGTGATCACGTACGACATCCGGTAGTCTCGGACGTGGTGAGGAGATCGCCTGGTTGGGGGTCAGCCCCGACCCAGTCTCTTCTTCTTGTTTTGCACGTAGTCAACCAGGATATATTCACCAAGACTCTGAGGGTCAGTGTAGAAGACACGACCGCCATTGATACGAGTCATCTGATCCACAAACTCCTTCAGGTAGTAGCTCTGGTCCAGCATGAACGTGTTGATGGTGATGCCCTTTTGCGTGCAGCTGCGGATCGCCCGCATCGTTTTACTGATGGTGGTTGCCGTGGGCGGGTATTGGAAAACCGGCCTGCCATTCTCGAGATGTGCCGTGGGCTCCCCGTCTGTGATCATGATGATCTGCTTGGTGCCCTGCTGGTGCTTGTCGAGTAGCTTCTCTGCAAGGATCAGCGCGTGCTGCATGTTGGTGCCCAGCAGATAATCATCGTACTGCAGATAGGGCAGGTTGTGGGATTTGATCTCGGAGGCCAGTGCCGAGAACCCCAGTACGTAGAGGCTATCCCGAGGATAGGCCTTGCCAATAAGGTTGTGGAGGGCCAAAGCCACCTTCTTGGCGGACTGAAATGAACCTCGGAGGGCCATCGACCACGAGAGATCCACCATCAACACTGTGGCGGTCTGAGTGATCATCTCACTACGGTAGATTTCGAAGTCATCAATGGACAGTTTGATTGGCGAGCCTTTTCCCTCCCGATCCAGCGCGTTGCGGATGGTGCGGGGCATATGCAGGTGGAAAGGATCACCAAATTCATAGGGCTTCGACTCTTCCATTCGTTCGCCGAAACGACCCTCTTCGGGCACCGCGTGATTGCCGAGGCTTTGCTTCTTCAATCGCTGGTAAATTTCGCCCAACGCCTTCTGACCGAGGGTGCGGCTGCCGCGCGGTGTGAGTTCCCACTTGTTGCCGTTTTTTTGGGCATAACCGGCTTCCTCCAGAACCTTCATCAGCTCCTGCATTTCTTCGAGGTTCTTGCGCGCTTCTTCGCCCATCAACTCTTCGACGAGGTCAGGGTTGATCGAGTCGACCTTGCCGTCGTACTGCGAGCGTTGCATCTGTTGTTCAAGTTCATCGAGGCGCTGAAGTTCGCGCATCAGCTCACGCGCGGCTTGCATGTCGATGTCTTTATCACCTGAAAATTTAAATCGCCGACCCTGCTGTCCGCCTTCCTGGGCCAGAATTTGTGCCAGCTGGGACAACTCCTGGTTGAGCTCCGGGTCGTCAAAGCGGTCTCCCATCATGTCCATGAGTTGCTGTTGCTGATCTGGTGACATTGAATTCATCATGGCCTGTGTTGCGGCCATCTGCTGCTGCATCTGTTCGATCAACTCATCCAGTGATTGGGGTGGGTTATCACCAAACATGTCTCCGTACTGGTCCATGAACTCATCGAATCCAGGATCTTCGCCATTGGCGCGTTTCTCCATCATCTGATTCAGATCATGCACCATGTCTTTCATGCGCTGCATGTCGTCCGGCGACATGTTGTTGATCATGTTTTCGATGTCGTTGAAAAACGACTGTGTCATCTGCTGACGTAGTTGATTGAGAAGTTCTAGGAACTTCCGCTGGGCCTCTGTATTCAGGAATTCATAGTTTTCCAGTTGGCGAACTTTGCCGGCAGCATCTTCAGGCAGGTTGTCCAGGAACTCCTGGTTTTGTTTACCGATGTTACCGATAACCTGGTCACTGAAGTTGCTTTCGTCCTCGTCCTCTGATGCGGGTTGATTGGACTGACCACTTTGTTGTGGTGCTTTTTGTTGACTGGCATCCTCCGGATTTTGTTCGGTGGGTGCCTGCGGGTCTACGCCGTCACTCTGCGGCTTGTCGCTGACATTCCGCATGAGATCGTCCATGAAACGCTCAGCACCGCGGTTTGCATCGTCGCGATCGATCCATTCCTTGATGGTTTCCTGTTCCATCGAGAGGATTTCGTCCAGCTGTTTCTTGATGTCCTCCAGGACACTGTTCATGTCATATCGCTCAAGCTGCTGATTGCGTTGTTCCTTGAGGTCGCGGAGCAGGTCGCGGAGGCCGCTGATGTAGTTGCCGTCCTCGGTCTCCATTCCCCGCTGCATCAGGTATCGCATGGACTGTTGCAGGTCGCCGAACTCCATCAGGTCATCGGAAAGTGCGTCGAGAATCTGATCCGCATCGATGGGTGAAACCTGGCTACCATCCCACTGCGAATATCGGATCAGCGATGTGTACTTTGTTGGCATGAGGTTCCTGCTTTGCTGTTCAGGACTGGGTATAACTTAGCCGCTGTAGGTATTTCGACCGCTCACCCGGTCTTTGTTAAGGAGCTGGTTCAGGTGCAGTCCTTCGAGTACAAACTCAACGACGGACGCTCGTACGGCACTGTTGTCACCGCCCATTTTATCGGTAATCTCCGATAAACCATCCACCTTGCGTACGATGTCGTCGTACTCGTGCGACGGTATGGATTCGCCGGTCGTGACGTTCAGTCCGTCACTGAATTGCAGCGCAAGTACCTCTGCTTGATCACCGAGGAACCGCTCAAAGACGGTACGCGTCGCGTCCTCAAAGAGCTTGTTCATGATCTTGTCTTCCTGTCCGTCTTCCATGGCCTCAAACTCCACCTTCCCCTGTAGCGAAGGCATGATGAATGGCAGATCAGAGATCCGGGGTACGACGTCCTGTTCACCCGTGCGGATGGCCCTACGAAGTGCGTTGGCAACAAGCGCCTCGTAGTTGGAGACAGAGGCCCGGACAGAGACGCCTGAACGCTGGCTGATGTCGGGTGATTGACGCGCCAGCTGAGTGATCTCGGCGACAATCTGCTGCATGAAGGCCGGTACCTGCTGGCGGTGCTCGCCCATATCGAGCTGGGTTTGTTCCTGCTCCATGATGGTGATCTCTTCGAGCGCCGTTTGCGGATAGTGTGTCCGGATCTGGGCACCATACCGGTCCTTGAGCGGCGTAATGATACGTCCGCGGTTGGTATAGTCTTCAGGATTCGCCGTAGCGACAATCAATACATCCAGGTCCATGCGCACCTTGTGGCCTCGGATCTGTACGTCCCTTTCCTCCATTACGTTCAGGAGACCCACCTGAATGCGTTCGGCCAGGTCCGGTAACTCGTTGATTGCAAAGATACCCCGATTGGTATGCGGGATCATGCCGTAGTGCAGGGCTTCCTCGTCCGACAGGTAGCGTCCTTCAGCAATCTTGATTGGATCGACCTCACCAATCAGGTCCGCGATGGTAATGTCTGGCGTTGCCAGTTTCTCACCGTAACGATCCTCCCGGGCCATCCACCGAATCGGTGTGTCATCGCCATGTTCAGCGACCAGATTCCTGCCCTGGGCAGAAATGGGGGCGAGAGGGTTCTCCGGGATTTCACAACCATCGATGACCGGAATCGTCTCGTCCAGCAGGGAGATCAATGAGCGGATCATTCGGGATTTGGCCTGTCCGCGTTCACCGAGCAAAATCATGTCCTGTCCCGAGAGCAGCGCATTCTCGATCTGGGGAATGACCGTGTCTTCATAGCCGATGACGCCTGGAAAGACCTCACCGTCACCCGAGAGTTTGTTCATCAGGTTCCGGCGCATTTCCTCTCTGACGCTGAGTGCTTCGTAGCCGGATGCCTTCAACTCGCCCAACGTGCTGGCCGGTGATTGAGCCACGTGATCTCTCCAATCCCTGAAAACTTCGTTCCATCTAAACAGGTTGTTGCCGGCGCTGGCAAGTGGTTCCCGCCAGGGCGTGGAGTGGGCTGGTCGAAGCGCGTGGGTGTCTGCTAAGAGGGTGCTCTGGCGGTCAGAATGGCGCGAGTGGGGGCGGGCAGGCCTTCAATGGTCTTGGCCGGATTGGAGGGGGACAGGAAATCCGGCAGAGAGTGAAAGTCCATCCATTCGGTACGGTGTTGTTCTTCTGTCGTGGTTGTCGTGACATCAACGATATGGGTATCACGAAAGTTCAGGCGATCAACCCAACGAGCCAGTGCAGGCGCGCTGGGCAGGAACCAGATGTTCGACATGCTGGCATAGGTGTCGGGCGGTACAAGCGCGCGGGATTCGTCACCGTTGATGACGAGGGTTTCCAGTACCAGTTGACCACCCGGTTTGAGAAACCCCTTCAGTTCCTGCAGATGATCAATCGGTGACCGGCGATGGTGCAGGACGCCCATGGAGAATACGGTATCGAAACACCCGAGACCGGGAAGATGCTCGCTGCGAAGTGGCAGGATATGGGCGCGAGTCTCACCGCTCAGGGCCTGCATCAATGCAAACTGGTACAGGAACAGTCGTGTTGGGTCGATGCCCAGTGCTATTTTCGCACCGGCCTCCAGCATGCGAAACAGGTGGTAACCGTTTCCGCAGCCGACATCGAGCACGCGTTTGTGTTCAAGGTCGTCGATGTGGCTGATGAGTCGATCCCACTTCCAATCGGATCGCCATTCGCAGTCGATATCAACACCATGGATGCGCCAAGGACCTTTCCGCCACGGCATGTATCGCCTCAACTGTTCAGCGCTGAGCGGTCTTTCGTGGTGTGGTATGACAACGCGCCCGTCTTCCACCTCCCATCCTGTGGGCTTTCGACCTGCAGTCATGTCTTTAAGGTATTGATCCCACTCAGCCTGGTGGCCGTGTGGACGTTTCTCGTAGTGATGGTGCAGCAGGTCGGTCAGCACAGCGCGATGTCGATTCAAGGCAGTACCGCTGATAGCGTCAAAGAAACCGTCAAATTTGATGGGTGCCGTGTTCATCCGGACGCAAGCTTGCGGGCAAGCAGGGTGACGAAGTTCAGTTGTCGGGAAATGACGGAGGAAGTGAGTCCCGCTGCGCGGAAGCGCCGATTGTGAGTATCCATGGTGTCGGTGACGAGGACGTTCTCAAGCGCGGTACGCTTCTGTGCGATTTCAAGCTCGCTGTAGCCTTGCTGTCGCTTGTAGCTTTCATGCAGCTGGCGCATATGTTCAGTGGTAGCCGGGTCGTCGAAGTGAACTTTTTCAGAAATGACGAGACAGCCACCCTCGACCAGTGCGTCCGCCAGTCTTGCGATCAGGTGGTCACGTTGTTCTGGTGGAATGAACTGCAACGTATAGTTCATCACAATGATTGACGCGCGTTCGAAGCGAACTTCGTTGAGGTCCGCTTCGATAATTTCGATAGTCGCGCAGGCTGCGTCGACCTCTTGTCGATAGTCGTTTATGTTCTTCGAACATCGGTCAATCATGGCCGCTGAGTTGTCGACGGCAACGAGGTGACAACTATCTGGAATCGAATCTGCCAGTGCGATGGTCGCGGCCCCCAGGGAGCACCCTAGGTCATAACAGTAGGTGTCGGGTAGTGCGTACAATGCGGCTGTGCTGTTGATCAGGCTGAGTGTTGTGTCGTAGCCCGGGACCGAACGCGAGATCATGTTGGTGAAGACCTGTGCCACGGTTTCATCGAACCGGAATGGCATAACGACAGGGTGCTCGTCTGCGTAGACGCGATCAGCGTCCTGATGGGTGGTAGTGGCCACGGTGTGATGCGATGCGTCTTGATGAGTTTGCAGTTTATCACGTGTCCTGTTGACCTGACGGAGGTCAGATTTGTAAACATGGCAGAAAGATCCTGTTCAGATATCCTGATTTGCGAAATTTGCTCGTCCGGAGACGAGGGTCAGGACTTGATTCCGATTGCCGCTTGCAAGAGACTTAACCCGGCATTGCCGACTGACCGGACATAAAGCGCAGGAGTGACCATGGCCGGAGGTGTACGAATACTGAGGATCAATACCGCTGGTACCCCGGTGGAGTGGCTGAGCTGGGAGCAGGCGGTTTGTCTGCATGCGAGAGAACTTGTCAGCTGGACCTACGGCGAAGAGGTGATGGCGGTCCGCGGCGGACACTCGCGGATGACGGGTGAGCAGACGGTTGTGACACTCAACAGCATCCTTGCCTGTAAAGGCAAAGTGTTCGTGGGTACTGGCAAGCAACCGCCACTCACCAATCGAGCGCTGTTTCGTCGAGACCAGAACGTTTGTCTCTATTGCGGTAACCGTTTTGAAGAAAGAGCCCTCAGCCGTGATCACGTCACGCCGATCTCCCGGGGTGGCCTCGATATCTGGGCCAACGTGGTCACTTCTTGTAAGCGATGCAACGCCCGCAAGGGCAGCCTTTTGCCGGAAGAGTGTCATATGGAGCTTCTGGCCTTGCCCTATCAGCCCAATCACGCGGAATACCTCGCGTTGTCCCATAGCGGCCGCATTCTGGGTGACCAGATGGCCTTCCTGCGCAAGCAGTTTTCTTCCAACAGTCGATTGTTGCAGGACAGCCAGTTTCTTGTGACCTCCTGATCTGCTCGCGGTCAACGGATGGTTTTTACCCGTTTGAGGCTGCCCGCTTGTATGGTAGGAAGAGGTGAAAAGAGCGTGGAAAGCGTATTGGAGCTTATGAAAAGCGCGCTGAACTTGGGATTACGCGCGAAATCCCTATAATGGCGCTCCCCGAAACAGTTCCTGTGTTTCTCCCATTCGGAGGCGCTAGGAGAGAGGACAGCACAATGGGCGACAGATCAGGTTCAAAGGAAATTCAGCTGGAGTTACCACTCGGTGTGTCAGGCAGACTTCCTCCGCGGGCTGCCGAACGCCACAACGCGACCAGAAACGTCGAGAACGCCAGGCGTGCGGCTGCCGCCCTGCGAGCCGCGACCGTTCAGCGTGAGCAAAAGGTGAATGAAGCCCGAAAAGCGGTGATGGCCATTCGAAGAAACCAGGCCAGGCAAGGGCAATCGTAGCGTCCCAGATCCGTGCCTTCGTTCCGACATGTCCTGCATACGTCCGATGTTCATCTGGACAATGTGATTGGTCCTACAGGTGAGGAGAGCCCCGCGCAGAAAGGACTGATGTCAGTCATCGACAAGTCAATCGAACTTGAAGTGGACCTGTTGTTGATTGCCGGTGATCTGTTCGATCACAACCGGGTGAAATCTCCATGTCTTGAGTTCGCGACTGAACAATTGTCGCGCACGTCGTGTCCCGTCGTCATGATCACCGGCAACCACGATTGTATGGCGGAGTATTCGATATACCATCAGTACGATCCGTGTGACGCGGGTGACCACATCTACTTCATCCGTGATGTTGCCGGTGGTGTCGTCGATCTCCCGGATCAACAGATGACTGTCTGGGGAAATGGGATAGTTGACCATCATCGTGGTAACAAACCACTCGGTAATATGCCGGTCTCCCGAACGAATGATGAAGACCATTGGTTTATCGGTATGACCCATGGCTTCTACGTGAACGACGAGGATTCCATCTATTCCTCGTTGATCACGGCTGATGAGATCGAAGCGTCACCCTTTGATTATCTTGCGTTGGGACATGTCCATCAGTACCGCACGATGTCTCACGGCGGAACACAAGCGGCATATCCTGGTTCGCCCAACGTCGGACACACGGGCGGTGCCATGACTGCCGCGCATGTCAGTTTTGATCCGCAATCCGGTGTTTCAGTAGACCAACTGGTTCTGAATTCTGTCTAGCGGCAACACGTGCCAACTTGAAATTTTCTGATCTGCGCCTATAACTGAGAAAACCCCAGGGATCAGGCGAAGGCATCGTGGACGACAATGAGCAGGGCGAATTCATACCCCACCAGACCGGCGGTTCATCGCTTGTAAGACCTGACGACCTGTTGCCGGATACGATCCAGATCGTTCCTGTCACGGCGCGGCCATTCTTTCCTGTCTTGGTGCAGCCGGTTGTACTCGAGAAAGACCCCTGGGGTCCTGGGCTGGAACGAGTTGCCCAGAGTGACAGGCCTCTGCTTGGCCTCAGCTATGCATCACCGGGCGAGGGGCTTCCCACAACAGACCGCATTCGTGACATGGGCTGTGTCATCCGCATGCATCGGGTGATGGAAGTAAAGGATCAGATTCAGTTTATTGCGCAGGGGATCAGGCGTTTCCGGATCCGCGAGTGGATTCGTAAAGAACCGCCTTATGTTGCGCGTGTGGAGTACTTCCACGATCCAGAAGTGTCTCCTGACGAGGAGAACCAGCTGCGTGCATATGCGATGTCTCTGATCGATATCATCAAGGAATTGATGACCCTCAACCCGCTGTACAACGAAGAGCTGAAGCAATATCTCAGTCACTTCTCGACGACTAATCCATCCCCGCTGGCGGACTTTGGTGCGGCGGTGACTTCAGCGGATCCAGTGGAACTGCAGGAGATCCTCGACACGGTCGCGCTGATGCCGCGTATGGAAAAGGTTCTCATGTTGCTCAACAAGGAACTGGAGGTCGTGCGCTTGCAGGCCCAGATCAATGAGCAGATCCAGGAAGAGGTGGGTGGTCAGCAACGGGAGTTCTTTCTTCGTCAGCAGCTCCGGGTCATCCAACAGGAACTGGGTATCTCCAAGGACGATCGGGAATCCGATGCGGAGAAATTCAAGACGCGCCTTGAGCCGATGACGGTGCCTGTACATGTGCAGGAACGTGTTGACGACGAACTTGAGAAGCTTCAGGTACTGGAACCCAGTTCTGCGGAATATGGCGTGACACGCAACTACTTGGACTGGATCACCTCGGTACCATGGGGCGTCGCCTCGGAAGACAATCTGGACCTCGGCCACGCAAGAACGGTCCTTGATGCAGACCACTATGGTCTCGACGACGTGAAACAACGCATTGTTGAGTTTCTGGCTGTGGGTGCCTATCGAGGAGAGATTGCCGGATCAATCCTTGCCCTTGTCGGACCGCCGGGTGTCGGCAAAACGTCGATTGGAAAATCCGTTGCCAGTGCACTCGGGAGAAAGTTCTACCGCTTCAGCTTGGGAGGTATGCGTGACGAGGCGGAGATCAAGGGACATCGCCGTACTTACATTGGGGCCATGCCCGGGAAACTCATTCAGGCCTTGAAAGAGGTTGAGGTCGCGAACCCGGTCATCATGCTGGACGAGATCGACAAGATTGGCGCTTCCTATCAGGGTGATCCCGCCTCGGCGTTGCTGGAGGTCCTAGATTCGGAGCAGAACGGTGAGTTCCTCGATCACTACCTGGACCTTCGGGTCGACCTATCCCAGGTCCTGTTTATCTGTACGGCCAATCAGCTGGACACAATTCCCGCACCCTTGCTGGATCGGATGGAGTTGATACGCCTTGCGGGTTACCTAGCGGAAGAGAAGCAACAGATTGCGAAAAGGCACCTCTGGCCCAAACAGCTGGAACGGGCGGGATTGGCGCGTAGCAAACTGAAGCTTGCAGCCGCTGCACTGCGACGTGTTGTCGAGGGCTATGCACGCGAAGCGGGTGTCAGAGCCCTGGACAAGCAGCTTGGAAAAATTGTTAGGCGGGCAGTGGTGAAAATTCTCGAGAAGGACAAGCCAGTCGCTGTGAATGCGAAGGATATTCCTGACTATCTGGGACCACCTCTCTACAAACAGGAGTCTCCGCAACGTGGGGTCGGTGTGGTGAACGGACTGGCATGGACGGCCCTCGGTGGCACAACACTTGCGATCGAAGCCTCGCAGATCCACGGGCACCAGCGCGGTTTTGTGCAAACGGGTCAGTTGGGTGATGTGATGCGGGAGTCAGCCCACATTGCTTACAGCTACGTGATGTCGCGCCTGAAACAATTAGGCGCACCGGTGGAATTTTTTGATGAGGCTCACGTGCACCTTCATGTGCCCGAAGGCGCGACACCGAAGGATGGTCCGAGTGCCGGAGTTACGATGGCCACGGCGTTGTTGTCCCTGGCGCTGGATCGGCAGATCCAGCGTCCCATTGCCATGACCGGCGAACTCACTCTGACGGGTAGAGTACTGCCGGTGGGCGGCATCAAAGAGAAGGTGATTGCCGCAAAGAGGGCAGGCTTCAAGGAACTGATATTGCCGGCAGACAATGAACGTGACTTCGAAGAGATCCCGGAGGATATCCGTAAGGGGCTGACCATGCACTTTGCATCTGACTACGGCGAAGTTGCTGACATCTGTTTCACTCGTGCGACAAAGCAAAAGTGAGTGTCTTGCCGCCGCGGTTCTACCAGGGGCGTCTCGAATTCTCCCAGTCGAATGGCGTAATACCGGTTTCGGTGAGCTGAAAAATCTCGGCCGATGGTTTGGTCCCTGAAAGATCCAACAAGCCGATGGTGCCCAGTTGGGTATTCAGGTTGCGCGGAAATGTTGGCGATCCCGGATTGACGCACAGGACACCGTCGAACCAGTTGACCTGTTCCACATGCGTGTCGCCGTACATGAGAAAGTCGGGTCTTTCGTCTGGAAACAGGCGATCGATCCAACGAGTGACGGTCAGTTCCGGGGGCATTTCCGGCATCGGAATGTAGTGGGTCAAACCGAGTTTGAAGCCACCTTTCTCTATCAGCCAGGTCTCCCGTACCCGTGGGTCATCGGGTTGCCTTTCGCGGCCACCACCGCCGTCTTCACCATTGCCACGTGCGGCGTAGATGGGTGCAATGGCTTCGAGTTCATCCAGGACTGAGAAATGATGGATGTCGCCCCCGTGGAGAATGCACTCAACCCCTTCAAACGCTTCAAAGACCTGGGGCCACAGGGTATCTGTCGACTCCGGAATGTGCGTGTCTGAAATGAGACCAATTTTCACGAGATCACTCCTGTGTTACGCAGTTCAGCGATGTCCTCTGAAGACAGACCAATTTCTTCAAGCACCTGGTCATTGTGCTCACCGTGACCGGGCGCGCCGTAACGCATCTCCGGCGTTGTTACAGAGTAGCGTGCAGCAGGACGGGTTTGACGGATTCGGCCGGCCACCGGATGCTCCGTCTCTATAATCAATTCGCTCGCCTTGACCTGTGGGTGGTGGATCATTTCCCGGCGTTTCAGGACAGGTGCGCAGGGCACGCCTGCCTCTTCCAGGATCTTGAGCCACTCTTCGGCGGGTCGGGCCAGCAACGCTTCCTGGGTCATGTTCAAACGTTCGTCAGCATAGCGGTCGCGGCCACCCGGTGTCTGGAAACGATCGTCATCCTTCCATTCCGGATGTCCGACGGCATCACACAAGGATGTCCATTGCTGGTTGGTCATCGCGGAGACACTGATGTAACCGCTTTGCGTTTCGTAGATCAGATCAATAAATGTGGCGGCACGCTGCACGCTGACTTCCTTCCCTACAAACGTCTGCCCGCCCATGTCGGAGGACCACAGGAAAGAAACGACGGCGTCCAGCATCGACAGTCGGATGTGCTGTCCCTCTCCGGTTCGTAATTTTGCGACGAGCGCTGAAGAAATGGCCTGGGCCATGGTAATGCCGGTGAGTTTGTCGGGGACGATCGTACGAACCAGGCGAGGCCGTTCTTCATCGGATCCTGCTTGGATGGTGGTCAGACCACTCAACGCCTGGACGATGGGGTCGTAAACCGGCTTGTGTGCAAAAGGGCCCTTCTCGCCAAAACCGCTGATGGAGGCATAGATGATGTCCGGCTTGACTGCCCTGACGGCTGCCTCATCGATTCCAAGTCGTTCCACGACACCAGGCCGGAAGTTCTGAATCATGACGTCAGCGGAGCTGGACAGTTTGAGCAAGAGGGCTTTTCCCTTGTCTGATTTCAGATCGATCGTGATAGCCCGCTTGTTGCGGTTGTTGTTGAGGAACGTAGCGGTGAACTGGTTGGCGCCAAAACCTGCGCCTCTGGCATGATCAGGTCGATCAATCGCCTCAACTTTGATGATGTCAGCACCCTGGTCACCCAGCATCTGAGTGCAGACGGGGCCTGAAATGACTGTCGTGAGATCGATGATGCGAATGCCGTCGAGTGGACCGGCCATAGTTACTCCGTCGAGGTATGCGGAGCGGGAGTGTATCGTGTGTCAGGGGCGGGTGTGAACGGGGAATGTTCAGGCAGCGGGCCTTTGCTGTTTATCGCGTGGCTGCCTATGGCTAGGCTGAGCTGCGACTGGCAGCCGACGCGATAGCCCGAGCTTTTCGTAGGCGAGTTCGTCAAGAACCGCCTCGATGCGGTCTGTTTCGAGCCGAAGATCAGTCATTACGTGGTGCAACAGCAACTCCCTGCGCAGCTCCGGACGTGTCCAGCGTTGATCATCCATTGATCTGTTCCGCTTCCATTTCGCATTAGCCATGCTAACACCAGAAATCGCGCGCAATAAATGAGTTTTGTGATTGTTGGTTTGCTTTTCCGATGGAAGGTCCGACGAGTGGTTGCGCCGTTAACGCGATGTTTACAAAGCGGTCTTTTCGTCGTGGCGACGTTGCTCTCACGATGGTAGTCTTACCGGCCTCCGCCCGTAGCTCAGCTGGATAGAGCACCAGGCTTCGAACCTGGGTGTCGGGAGTTCGAATCTCTCCGGGCGGGCCATCCCTAACTGTCCCAGCCGGTTAGCGTGCGTAGGAGGCTACTTCTTGACCACCTGACATTGCCGATACGCTTCTTTCGTGAGTCCCCTATTAGCATTGCGGTACATTGCGAAAAAGCGTCGGCTTTCTTCTTGGCTATGTTCTCTACTCTTGCCTATTCCGTTTGAAGCGCCTCTTGCCGGAGTGGATCTTGCAATCTTTGGGGGCTTGGATCTGGTGACCCGGCGCTTTGGTTTGTATGCGTGGATCCCTGCTGCTGAGCGGGTTTCAGCTGCGATCCGCTCAGCTTCTCGGATAGCCTCATCGGACGGGCCTTCCTGTAATTTCAAATCTTCGGATGTCTCAAGATACTGCGCCGGTATCTGCTCGCCAAAGTGGGTGATCCCATTCTGATCGACCTATTTGTGGATTTTCGCAAACGCGGGCGCGCACATACAGCTGAGCGCGACGAGTACGACTGTGAACTTATGCCACGTATTCATGACGATGAATGATCGCAAAAGGGCCCGTCGCTTTGGGATTGAACTGAATTGGCGGTCGCAGAGGCCGCGTAAACGGCCAAACCTATTCGCGAAATCAACCTGAGATAGTCAGACCGGATCGGCAATGAATATAGGAATCTTACGAGACGTCTTGGCCTTGTAGTCATCGTACGGTGGGTAGCACGCCACACCAAGTGCCCAAACGCGGGCGCGTTCCGCATCATCTGTAACTTCACGTACACGCATGTTGAAGACCAGTTCGTGGTCTCGGATTTCCACTTCGGAGTTTGCGCGCAGGTTGTGCACCCACACCGGGTCTTTCGGTGCGCCCCCCTGGGAGCCAATCAGCACATAGGATTTGTCGTCCTTGACCTGCATGAGTGGCGTCTTCCGGATCGCGCCTGTCTTATTACCCTTGTGGGTCACGATAATGCAAGGTAGGCCGGTGTCCATCAGTGTGGTGCCTTCCTTCCCGCCACTGCTTTCATACAGTTCGACCTGGTTGCGGACCCAGTCTACGGGGGTTGGTACGTATTCGCCTTCGGCCATCGTTATTCTCTTTCCTGGTAGGTTGTCGTATGCGGCCATCATACTGTTCATCGGCGGATGCTCAAGGGACAGAGCGAAACCGGGATTGCTGTTATGATGCGGCGCTTTCGAAATCGATCCATAGGGGTATGTGTGCAAGATCTTTTTTCTGTCGCGGGTAAGGTGGCGCTTGTAACGGGCGGTTCCCGGGGTATCGGCGAGATGATCGCTGCAGGTTTTCTGGCCAACGGTGTGAAGACATATATCAGCTCACGCAAAGCCGACGTTTGTGACGCAACAGCGGCGCGACTGATGAATGAGTTCGGTGGTGAGTGCATATCAATCCCCGCGGATTGTTCCAACCTGCCAGGTATTGAAGGACTGGTCGCGGCGATAACCGAACGGGAAAGCCAATTGGACATCCTCGTTAATAACGCAGGCGCAAGCTGGGGTGATCCGCTGGATGAGTTTCCGGAGAGCGGCTGGGACAAGGTCATGGACGTCAACGTGAAAGGTATCTTCTTCCTCACGCAGAAGTGTCTTCCCTTGTTGCGGACCTCGGCAAACCCTGAAACACCTGCGCGTGTGATCAACATCGGATCCATTGATGGCATCAAAACTCCAGGTTTCGATAACTTCTCCTACGGCCCGAGCAAAGCCGCTGTGCATCACATGACGCGTCAGATGGCTGCGCATCTGGTCCGGGAGAACATCATTGTGAACGCGATTGCCCCGGGACCTTTTCCGAGTTGGATGCTGAGTACCGGCGTCGGCTTTGGCGGTGAGACGGAAGGCGTCGACTGGGACCGTGTAGGCGAGAGTAACCCGAGCCGCCGGGTCGGAGCGGCGGAGGATATTGCGGGTCTTGCCATCTACCTGAGTTCGCGCGCCGGCCAGTACACGGTCGGTGATGTGATCACCTGCGATGGTGGTTCTGTCGCCGTCAGCTGATTCCCTGTACACCATTCTTTGTACATAGATTCCTTGTACATGGATTCTTTGTATAGGGGGGATCAGTCGAAGGCGTAGGCGTTCCACATATTTTCTGGTGTGGGTGGTTCATCTTCTTCGAAGCATCGGGTGTCCACCCACCACTGGATCTTTTCACCGGGACCACGTTCTTCGTCCTCGAAGAATGTGTAGTTCCGGTTGTTTTGGTAATCCAGCGGCACCGCCAGCCTGATAACCGGGCTGTGATGGTCAACCAGAGAGTTGTTCACACCCGCAGAGTGCACCATGCGCGGGTGCCAGAAGACGACGTCACCAGAACGGCCAGAAAACTCAACGGGCGGTGTGCTCGTGACAATTCTGCGGATCTCGTCCTGGAAAGCGTCTTTCCTGGCCGGA
>NTKD01000011.1 GCA_002457275.1 OM182 bacterium MED-G24 | reverse complement strand
TTAACGACTGGGGTCTTTCGCACCTGGCTTGCCATGGGTGAACAGACGGCTGCGCTGACACTTGCGGGATACCTGTTTTTGCTGGTGATGTTGCTGGTGGTGCTCGAGCAGGCGACCCGTAGTGGTGACCGGTCGAATTTACCGACGCCCTCGGAACCAGCGCGACCGCGGCGGCTGACAGGCTGGCGGTCGTTACTTGCGGCGTTCGCGTGTCTGCTACCGGTACTGATTGGTTTCGCAATCCCTGGTGCGATCCTGCTGATGCATACCATTGAAACCGGTGACCCACTGGTGGGCACGCGTTTCCTCGACTTCATCACCCACTCAATGCTGGTGTCCATTGCGGCTTCGCTGCTGTGTGTTGCCGCGGCAGTATGGCTGGGCTATACCGCACGATTACATACCGGGTATCTCTCTCGTTACGGGATTCGGGTTGCGACCCTGGGTTATGCCGTGCCGGGACTCGTGCTGGCGACCGGTGCGTTGATTCCACTGACACACCTGGATCACTGGCTGGCTGATCTCTTCGGAATCCAGAGTTTGGTGCTCACGGGTTCCGTAGCTGCGCTGGTATTCGTTTACATCGCAAGATTTCTGACCGTGGCGTACAACGGTGTGCATGGCACAATGGGGCAGATCCACCCTTCCATGGACGCTGCGGCACGATCTCTTGGTGCATCACCGGTGCGTATGCTGCGCCGCATTCATCTGCCAATGTTGAGCGGAACGCTGGTGTATGCAACGTTGCTCGTGTTTATCGATGTGATGAAGGAACTACCGGCGACACTTGTTATGCGGCCTTTGAACTTTGAAACACTCGCGACCCGGGTCTACCGACTGGCCTCCGATGAGCGCCTCGCTGAAGCGTCGACAGCCGCGCTTGTCATTGTGGCGCTCAGCCTGATTCCCGCACTGATGCTGATGCGTGAGCGTTTTCAAGCCAGCGAGACCCGGGAATCCAACCCACGACGATGACCAGTGCGACCAGTTGTATGCACAGGCACAACACAAAGAAGACTTCATAGCCCAGGTCGAGGGCCTCGTGGCCAGATTTGATCGCCTTGACGGTGTGGTTAACAGGGTCGGATTGTTGCACGACGATGCGCAGCAACCCGAGAAAGCGGTTGCGCGCATTGCTTCTAACGCCCTCATGCGCAGCATGGAGATCAACCTGCTACCGACGCTGTTACTCGCGAAGCACACCCGTCGAATACTCCGAAAGAGTTCGAACTGGTTGTTTGCTGCCGTCTCTGCAAAAGTTGGGTCTATCGAAGACAACAGGCTCGGTGGCTGGTACGCATACCGTGCGTCAAAGGCGGCGTTTAGCATGGCACTCAAGACGCTCGCGATCGAATGGCAACGTGCATTGCCCGATTGCACCGTGGCTGCGTTGCATCCGGGTACGTTCGACAGTCCACTGTCCAGACCGTTTGCCGGAAAGAAAAACAACCTGCTTTCTGCGGTAGAGAGCGCTAATCACCTGAAGACAATCCTGGACAAGCTCTCTCCCGGGCAGTCAGGTCGTTTCTGGGCATGGAACGGAGAGGAACT
Organism: OM182 bacterium MED-G24; assembly: GCA_002457275.1. GTDB lineage: Bacteria > Pseudomonadota > Gammaproteobacteria > Pseudomonadales > Azotimanducaceae > UBA7451. The sequence continues at coordinate 38,570 of NTKD01000011.1, read as the reverse complement.
ACCCTGGTGAGTCTGGCCGATTCGTCTGGGAACCGTCGCCATCAATTAGCGGTTTGGTTCTTCCGAGAATTCGAGACCTTCGGCCCTGGCTACATGTGCAAGAGCATTTTCAAACAGTACCCGCGATTGACCGGCAGTCTGAAGTAGAAAGGCATGTAGATCTCGATCGGCAGGGTCCGCATCCTTGCACTCTGCACTATAGCGTTCGAACGCGGTGATAGACGAGAGGAGCTGTGCTATGTGCAGCGGACACTCGCACTCGATGGCGGTGTTTCTGTTGGCGAATGCGGCAACGGTTGCAGGGGAGAATCGCGGTGGTGGCGGCGGGCCCGCGACGTTGGGGGCAGAGACGGACCCGGTTATCCAGCCATGAAGTTCCGGCGTGAGTTGTTCTACAGTGATGGGTGCCTTGATACACTTGATACTCAGAGCGGCCAGTTTGCCGAGCGTCTGGCTGTTGGCAAAATCGTAAACCACAATGATGCGGTCATATCCTGTGATTGCGGACAGCCCCTCAATGGTGTCGTCCGATAGCGTCTGCAGTTCGAGTAAGAGAATACCCCTTCCTGACGCCTGGCCTGTTTGCGGGTCTGATCTTGTGATTAAGAAATCGATTTCCGTCGGAAACGTTGATCGTTCTGCCGAGATCATTGCAGCGAGACCCGGGCCGCTCACTGTGACAGTGTGGTGCCCCGTGGGATGGGTCGCGGTAGGTGAACCGGCAAGTTTCTGCAATTCAGCCAAAGGACGGTGCGTCAACTCGCCCATCGGATACCCCTTCGCCACCAGTGCCTTAAGCAAAGTGACGTGTTCAAGATCTTCCTGACTATAGAGGCGTCTTCCGGTTGCAGACCGTGATGGCCGGGGCACGCCGTGGCGACTTTCCCATTTCCTGAGCACGTGGGTGGAGACCCCTGACAGCCGGCTTATGGTTCCTATGGAGAAACGCGCTTCAGAGTCACTCAATGGTAGTTCTCCTTTCAAATGATCGGTCTAATATAGACAAAAATTAGACAATTAGCAAACATATGACAGTAATGGGTCGAATAGATAATATATGTCGAATAAAAAGTGATCTATATATTCGACGAATGCGTATCTTTCCCGCATTCATTAACAGGACACAGTGTCATGCCTCTCTTACTCGCTCTCATCGTTACGCTCGGAATTGTCGCTTTTCTTCAGGCGCGAAACTCTCGAAATGGTCCATCGTTGCAGAAAGTGAGGACGTCTTCAGTGACGCGCCACGTGCCGCAGGACGACCGGGACTGGTAAAATCATTTCCGATGCGCTGATACTGCGTTGCCCCGTTCTGTTTTTAGTGAGCGCCGTCTAGTAAAGGGGAGGTAATTCAGCGTGTCATTGTCCGATTGAGGGATGCACTTGTTGAAAAGACCCATCGCCATCTGCTGGTTCCGGCAGGATCTTCGCCTCCAGGATAATCCTGCTCTACGGGCGTCTGCTGCGTATGGGCGCGTCCTCCCACTCTATGTTGTCGACGGGTTGGACGCGGGGCAGGCTGCTCCCGGGTCGGCATCACGCGTCTGGTTGCACCACAGCTTAAAGTCACTGGACTCTTCGCTGCAGGGAAACCTGCATTGTGTTGAAGGTAGCGCCTTGGAATGGATCCCCGAATTGGTCGTGCGCCATGGGGCTAGCGCTGTGTTTTGGAACCGGTGTTATGAACCTTGGCAGATCGCCAGGGACACAGAACTCAAGTTGCGCCTGCAGGCGATGGGTTGTGTTGCCGAGAGCTTCAACGGCTCGTTGTTGTGGGAGCCATGGGAGATTACGAAGGCGGACGGTACTCGGTACCGTGTGTTCACGCCGTTCTACCGGCGAGGTTGTCTATCCGCGCAGGCTCCAAGAGAACCCGTTCCGGTACCCGAGCTCCAAGGTCGGTTGGTAGGTGGAGCCGATTCCTCTCCGGACTTGCTGCCTGATCATCGTTGGGCCAACGACATGATGGCCACGTGGTCACCAGGCGAACACGGAGCAGGGGATCGACTGTCGCGTTTTCTTACCTCAGGTATCGGCGACTATAAGGAAGGACGGAACTATCCTGCCGTAGAAAGTGTGTCGCGGTTGTCGCCCCATCTCCACTTCGGCGAGTTGTCCCCGAACCAGGTCTGGCATGCAAGTCGCGCGATGTATGACAATGACAACCTCGACCATTTCCTGAGAGAGTTGGGTTGGCGAGAGTTTGCCCATAGCCTGCTTTATCACAATCCCGACATGCAGACCCAGAATCTTCAGCGAAGATTTGACCGGTTTCCGTGGCGGGATGATCACGATGCACTGCTCTGCTGGCAGCAGGGGAAGACCGGCTATCCCATTGTAGACGCCGGAATGCGTGAGCTTTGGCAAACTGGCTACATGCACAACCGGGTCCGCATGATTGTAGGCTCATTCCTCGTCAAGAACCTGTTGATTCACTGGCGGGAAGGAGAAAAGTGGTTCAGGGACTGCCTAGTTGACTTCGATCTCGCAAACAACAGTGCGGGTTGGCAGTGGATCGCCGGTTGTGGTGCAGACGCAGCCCCGTATTTTCGGATCTTCAACCCGGTGACCCAAGGGCAGAAGTTTGATCCGGGAGGAGAGTACACAAAGCGCTACCTGCCCGAGCTTTCCCGGCTTCCCGACCGTTACGTGCACTGCCCATGGCAGGCTACCCATGCTGAGCTTGCCGCGGCGGGTGTTCGTCTCGGTATTGATTATCCAAATCCTGTAGTTGACCTGCGCGGTTCGAGGGAAGCGGCCCTGGCCGCGTTTGCTTCCACCAAAGGTTAGGTACACACCGTTGTCACGATCTCGTGTACAAACACCAACAGAAAAAGATCACGCGATAGGCTGATGTGACGCCTGCGGAGGAGGTACGGAAGTTGGTCTCTGTTAGACAACTCTCTGTTAGAAAAATGGGTGCTGCGCTGCGGAGCTGAGGTCCTGGGCCTCGACCTGTTGCGGACTCTAAGTTCGGGTGACGCATCCGCGTTGCGGCAAGCGGCACTGGATCATCAGGTCATTGTCATTCGAGGCACGCCGCTACAACCGGATGTCCTCGTCAGGCGGGGCACGTTGTTTGGTGAATTGACGGTGCACCCGGTGTTTCCTCATCTTGAGGGTTACCCACCTATTGCCGTGATCCAGAACTACGGAAAAAAGTACTCGGCCAATGAGCACTGGCATTCTGATGTCATGCTTGTCGAGACGCCGGCGTCGGCCACCCTGTTGCATGCGTTGGATGTTCCGGAGGTCGGTGGCGATACCCAGTTCGCAAACCAATATCTTGCCTACGAAGGTTTGTCGAATGACATGAAAGAGAAAATCGAGGACCTGCGAGGGATCAATACCGGTGCTGGTACGGCGAGACTCGCGGGTAAGGACGCGTCAGAAGCGCCTCAGGCTGTCCACCCGATCGGGAAGGCCCATCCGGAAACCGGTAGAAAGGCACTGTTTGCCTGCCGTGCTTTTACTACCGGGCTGGAAGGCTTCAGTACCGAAGAATCGAAACCCACTCGTGAGGCCATTTTCAAGGAGGGTTAATGATACGAATACACTTGGCGTCATCAGTGGGAGGCCAATGATCTTGTGGTCTGGGATAATCGATGTGTATTGCACTACGCAATCCACGACCACGGCGATGCCACGAGGCTGTTGCATCGATCTACCTGATTCCAGCGCTGATTGCGTGCTTCATGCTGGCGGTGTTTCCTTCAGTGTTGGTGCGTTACTGGGCGACCTCCAATGTCGTCACCATTGCACAAGCCATCGCGCTCAATGTGTTCGTGAAAAGACGCGATGGCCGGCTGCCCCTGCGGCATGAGACCGAGTCTCCTTGAACTTCGGGTCCTTCTACGTTAGACAGACCAACACTAGAAGACACCCGGGGTGAGAGACTGGTCAATGAACTATGCCTTACGTTTCCTGCTGCCACATTCGCAACGCTACATCGATGGAGGAACTCAACATGCCGATGGATACCGAAACGTACGAAGCATTGGGTCTTCATCTTCCGTTGCCGCCCCTGCCCAGGAAATCGAAGGCAGGCCCCTGGGGCGTCCCTGAGGGGGACCGGCAATACAACCCTTGCGCGGAGGCTTTCCCGGATGAGCATGTACCTCGGGGAGATGTGTTCCATATCAGGGAATGGTCCAACAGCGGGGTGTTTCCGGACTCCACTCGCGATATCAGCATCTACACGCCGCCCAACATTAAAGCCGGAGAGGCCCCGTCGCTTGCGTTCTTCAACGACGGCCACGCCTATCTCGATCCAGCAGGCCCGGTTCGCGCGGCACAGGTTCTGGACAGTCTGATCCACAACGAAGCAATACCTGCCACGGTAGGTGTATTCGTCAACCCCGGTGCTGAGCGAAGTTTTGAATACGATTCTGTGACACCTGCATTTGTGACCTTCATCAACGACGAAATACTACCCATCGTTGAAAACCATATTGGTCAGTCCTTGAATACCCACCCTTCCAGTCGATTGATCTGTGGTCATTCCAGCGGTGGCATCTGCGCCTTCAATGCGGCGTGGCAGTCTCCGGAAATCTTCGGGCTAGTGCTCTCACATTGTGGTTCCTACACCAATATCCGTGGCGGTCACCACTTCCCATACCTTGTTCGAACCACAGAGCCGAAACCCATCAAGGTGATCGTGCAGAGTGGGAAAGATGACCTGGATTTCATCATGGGTAGTTGGCCGATAGCCAACCAGGATATGGCCGCAGCGCTCAAGTTTTCAGGATACGAATACCGGTTCGTGTTTGGTGAAGGCGCTCACAGTCTGCGTCATGGCGGTGCGATCTTCGCTGATTCACTGACGTGGTTGTTGGGCGGCGCTGGTTGACTGCCCTGATGTGTTACTGGTCGCTCCACCGCTAAAACAGAGCAAATGACCAGCCCGCCAGACGGTAGACTGAAGCTGTGAGCAACCACAGATGGAGTCGCCAGGTGAGTATCCCCCGCATTGCGATCAATGGGCTCGGCAGGATTAGACGTACGGTGCTTCGGATCACGACGCTCCGGGGTCATTACAACGTCGTGGCGGTCAATGATCGGGCCGCTCCCGAGCAACTGGCGTACGCGTTTCGGTACGACCGTATTCACGGTCAATACCCCGGTCAGGTGAAGGTCAAGGGTGACGTGATGGAGGTCGATGGTTAACCCTTTATGATACTGTCAAAACCGGACCCTGACAGGTTACCGTGGAAGGAATATGACATTGACTGCGTCGTCGAGAGTTCCGGTCAGTTTCGCCGGGTCAATGAGCTTGAGCGCCACCTAGATGCCGGAGCAAGGTGAGTCATCGTCACTGTTCCCACCAAGGATCCACGGGAGGCTATCGTTGTGATGGGCGTCAACGATCACGTCGTGACCCCGGGTTCCATGATTGTCAGTAACGCCAGTTGTACGATGAATTGCGCAGCCCCGATCGCCAAGGTGCTGCATGAGAGCTTCGGTATCGAACGGGGTTTTTTGTCGACAGTGCATGCCTACACGTCTGATCAGCGCCTTATCGATTCTCCACATTCAGGTGATCTTCGTCGGTCTCGGAACGCGGCCACGAACATCGTGCCCACTTCAACCGGAGCGGCGCGAGCAATCGGCTTTTTGATGCCAGAACTGTCAGGCAAAATGGACGGTGTTGCCATGCGGGTACCTGTACCTGATGCCCACCAGGCGCTATCCATGCCGCCGTACGAAGTGATAGACCAGACCGTGGTTGTTGGCGGCGAATTCTTTCAGATTCGGGTGCTCAAAAACCGGACCCAATACCATGATCCGGATGGTAGTCATGAGGCGGCCGGTGTTGCTCCGGCGAGTTGGCCCATGTTCGGAGCGCTTTGGCCTGCGGGACTGATCCTGGCCGAACTGATGACGAGGTCAGAGCTGCACAATTTGCGGATACTGGAACTTGGGTGTGGTCTGGCCTTGCCATTATGATGGCGATGCGTGGTGGGGCAGAGGTCATTGCAAGCGATGTCCATCCACTTGCTGAAGAATTCCTTGCCTATAACACCGCCCGGAATGGCATTGACGATGTCGACTTCAGACAGATGGGCTGGCGCAACCACAACAGCCTCGGTCAGTTTGACCTGATCATGGGAAGCGACATCCTGTACAAACTGCGCATCCGCTGCAGCTGGCGAAGACGATCAGTCGGCACGCGTTACCGGTGGGGCGTGTCATCATCGCAGACGCCGGACGTGGGTTGATGAGTTCGTTCAAGCATTCGATGGCGGATCGTGGCTGGGTCTCTGCCACGGACTCTGTACACCACAATAAACTCGTCAGGTTAAGCCGCAATGGCGGAGTCGAGGGTACGGACAGTTGAAAGTTGACGGTCCACTGCTCTGACCAGACCTCGTTTTGCTCTGATTCCCGCAAGGCATAAGGGGCTCTTCGATCTGTATCGACAAAGAGCAGAAGACCAGCATCCAACGGGTGGACTGTCTGCTAGTATTCGCGATGGGTGAAGTCCAAATTCCTTATCCATGCCGCATATGAGCGCCTGCAACTATTGATCTATCCTCTTCGCGATTTCGTAGGCTAGAATCGCCCCATGTCTATCAATCGCTCGAGTGTGCCACTTGCACTAGGCCTGGTTGCATCACACCGTAGTGCCCTGGTCATTCTCTTTGTTGCGCTGACTGCCTGTGGTGGTGGTGGAGGTTCATCCGCACCCCAACCCGTGAGTCCTCCGACCACGAACCCACCTGAGACAGACACGGGGGGAGATGGCCCGATCATCAGGTTCAGGGATGTGACTGCAGACTCGGGATTGAGCCGGCGATGGGAGATCGTTACGGGAGCATCATCGTTTATCAATGAATTTGCCGGTGGCCTTGCGGCAGCCGACTATGACGATGATGGTGATATTGACCTCTTTGCCACGGGAGGGAACTTCGACCCGAACCATCTTTATGAGAATCAAGGCGACGGCACGTTTATTGAACTCGGCAGAGATGTCGGAATTGACTTTACTCACCTCGGCAGCGGCCCGAACTTCAGTGACTTTGATGGCGACGGCGATCTTGATCTCTTTGTCGGTGGGGTTGAACGCTCGTCGTATTATCTGTTGGAGAACCGGGACGGACAGTTCTTCAACGTCACGTCAGCCAGCGGCATCGAGTTGACGGTAGATGACACCGTGTCTTCCACCTTCAGCGACTACGACAACGATGGCGACCTGGATCTGTTCCTGAGTCATTGGGGTGCTTCCAGACGCGTCGACACAGAAACCCTCTGGCGAAACAATGGTGATGGATCCTTCGCCAGCGCCAGTATTGAATCAGGTATTTCTGACGGGCTGATTGAGCCGATGGACTCGACCGGTCAGGAGATGGACCGCACCTTTACCCCGAACCTAAGTGACATCGATAACGACGGCGATGTGGACCTTCTTATGGCGGCTGATTTCGATACCAGTCAGGTGATGATCAATAACGGTGATGGCACGTTCGTCAAAACCACCGACCGCAATACCATCGTCGATCAGCATGGTATGGGATCCGCGGTCGGGGACTATGACAACGATGGCGACATGGACTGGTTTGTGACATCCATCATCCAGCAGCCGGACTTGTTTGGTAATCGGCTATACCGAAATGATGGTTCGGGCGTTTTCGAAGATGTCACTGACGAGGCGGGTGTGGCTGACGGGGGATGGGGATGGGCTGCCTGCTTCGCGGACTTTGACAACGACGGCCAACTGGATCTTTTCCACGTCAATGGTTGGCGGGGAGGTGATGTTGACCACGACGCTGCAGTGGGCGATCAAGTCCGATTTTTTCATGCGCAGGGTGATCGCACATTTGAGGAGAAGGCAACGTTGGTGGGACTCACACATATCGGCCAGGGGCGCGGTGTTGCCTGCTTCGATGCTGAACGAGATGGTGACATCGACATTGTGATTGCGAACAACGACGAAGAGCAGTTTGTCTATTATCGAAACGACTCAACCAATACCAACCATTATCTGGCAGTCAGACTCGTTGGTAATGGACAGAATACGCGCGGCATTGGTGCCTGGGTTATGGCAGAAACAGCCGAGGTTACACAGGTACGTGAAGTCAAGGCGGGCAACAACTACGTATCCCAGAATCCAGCGGAAGTACATTTTGGACTTGGGGAGGCAACGTCGGTTGATCTCACTGTACGCTGGCCGGATGGTACTGAAACGGGGCTCCTGGGCGTCGGCGCTGATCAACTGCTGACCATCAGATACGAATGAAGATGCAATCTCTTTTCTGTGCCTTTGGAGTCTAGAGAATATCGGTGAGCTGAATCCCGATGCCAAATCGTTGGGTGTGTGCGTTGTAGTCATTCAGAATTTCATCGTAGCCGTTGAAGTACTGTGCGTAACCTCGAAGCCCGCGCCATAACGGGAATGTCCAATCCAGTTGAATCGCTCCGCACGAGTCCGAGTCAAAATTGTGGCGCAAAATCCTGCCCCACTCGTGGTCTCGTCGTCGGTACAGCACCGGGAATTCAAAATGCCCCAGGTAATCTTCGATATCCGGGTTGTCATCGCCGATGGCGGCACCTGGCTCGACCTTTTCATCTTCCGGTATTTGCCACCAGGGTTTGAAGCTGAATATAAAGCGGTTCTTTCCCCAGACGAAGCTACCGTAGATTCGGTTCTAGCATCGGGACAGTTCTGCGCCACGACCGTTGGACTGGTGTGAGATTCCGATACCAAACAGCGCAGCATCGGTCGTCCGGTTCCGCACGGGCGTTACCCAGAAGACTTCAGGTTCGTAATTCGTTTCGCGAAAGGGTGCCGAGGCCTGTTGGTTGAAAGCCTGCCGCCACGCCGTTGTGGTAAAGCCGATGTATACGCATCTTCTGAGACGATGCCGGGGCGCCATATTGATGATTTCAGGCTGAGCTGAAACTTCACCTCTGATCGATGCAAAGATCCGCCGTTTAACTCAATGCCTGTGGGGCCGGTGAAAGGCATTTGATTGGACGAGCGATTGTAGCTAAACGGCAATACATAGTTTCGTTTATGGCCCGTCAGGATCGAGCGGACGTTTTCGACCGCTCTTTCGCGCCGCAGACGCTCATAGATCATTGAACCCGCGGTTACAGGGGAACCGGCATGAACGTCTTCGGACTGAACGTCTGATGCACAAGAGGAAGACAGTGAGTCGTCATCTGATGTATCAACTGTGGTGTCGCAGGTGCGGTCTGGAAGGTGTGCGCTATCCGTCGGGTGTGCGAACGTCAATGGGACTACAACCACACAGATCAGCAGCAATGTAATCTGCCGCAGCAGGGCCATGGACTGGTCAACCATATGAATTTCAGTTTCTGTATGCCCTGACCAAGGTTATGACACGGGCGATTTACCCCAATACCGATCATGAAACCTGAGAAGTTCAATACCACGAGCCGCATAAAACAGAAAAGGATTGTGGTCCACGGTAGGCGCGAACAAACGATCAGTTTGTACGCCTAAACCGTCAAGATACTCTACGTATTCAAGAATGGCATCATAGTTAAAGCCTCTCTCACCACCCCAGATCATGATGTGTAATGTTCGTTCGTCCAGATTGTTGGCATAACGCTCGGCGAGACTATAGGCATCGTTTCCGGCGCCAAAATCCAATGCAACCGCATTCGCACCCTGGCGGGTGTCGACCTCAACACCACCGTTGGCCTGAATCAGTTTTTCAACAGCGTAGCCAGCGCCACCGGGCGCCGCAGACACAAACAACTCCGGGTACTTGAACATGATGCGCGTGACGCCTCGCCCACCTTGCGAAAACCCCTGCAACGCACGGCCATCGCGCGCTGCGATGGTTCGATAGGTGGCATCTATGTGAGGAATGAGTTCCTTGACAAAGATATCTTCGCCTGGCGATTGCGCATGGTTGTAATGGCTTACCTCACCGCCATTCACCCAGACGAATATCAAGGGACTTACTGAGCCCGTTTGAACCGCCTCATGGACATGATCAACCAGGTCAATGCTCAAAGATTCGTTCCCAGGTCGACCACCATGAAGATAGTAGATGACCGGGTAACGCTCAGACGAGGCTCTGTCAGATGCATATTTCAGAGGCAGATAAATGTTGTAACCCACATCCTCATCAAGGAGTTTGCTGTAGAACGTTTCGTGACTGAGACCAGGGTGAACGTGCCTGTAATCTTCTGGCGGGTTGCTCCACCGAAAGGGTCGTGTCGTGCGGATAATAAAACTGAGTAATTCAGCGTGTTCTGCAATGCCATCGCCATTGGCATCAAGCAGTGAGAACATACCTTCAAAGCCCTCGTCCTCTGTCAATGCGCCATCGTCATTAGCATCCAGGTTTTCGAGCAGTTGGCTCACCACCACGGCTGCGATCAGAGTGGCTTGTTCTTTCCAGATCCAGTAGAAGGCAACGGCCAAAGCGAGCAGCAGTGGCAGTAACCACTTGACGATGGCATTCATATTTTTCCCAGCCTAGGATTGAAGGCGATTTCCAACCGTGCCATGTGCCAGGTTGGTCTCAAGGTTGTAACATGACACTCTCGCGGTTTACGTATCAACTGCAATCACTATGAAATTCTTCATTGTTAAGTCCCTACCTGTTGAATCCGTAACTGTTTACTCGCTTAATAGCGCTCGTCCTCCTGGCCATCGTGCCGATATGGTGGGCATCGCCGACACTTCCGCAGCAAACCGATCTGGACCGCTACGTTCAGCAGCCCGATGAAAGCTATCGGCGGACGGTGGTCAAGACGTCCGAGGCTGTCGGTATTCGATCTGTCGCGTCGACATGGTGTCAGGTCTAGATAGCCCGTAAATTTCCGCGTTATTGTCGTCGATGAGCTAGTGCATGATGCGACGCTATGTCAGTGCCAACGAATACACGGTGGCGCCATGGAAGACAAACTGCAAACGTGCAGTCTCGATACCTTCTAGCACGCTGTCATCTTGCCATTTCACCCCGGCGTCCGTCACCGATTCCGTTAGTGCCTCGCTCTCAGCGATGACCTGCCCGCTGGCGTCCAGCGCTTGAACGGTCAGGCGGCCACCCGCTTCAATATCGGCAGAAACCTTGAGCGAGCTCGACCCGTTCAACAGCGGCGATGTTGTCAGGCTGGCTGGTTTTCCTTCGCTCGACGCTTTGTAGCCAGCGAAGCCATCAGGCCGCAACGTCGCCATCGCTAGGAAACCGAGTCGCCAGCTGGTATGCAGACCGTCGCTCGCGCCGTAGTACAAGCGGATTTCGTCATCAAGAAATATCGGGTTCGCGGCTGCATACACGCAGCCCCAATCGTAATGACCATAGTCGCCGTCATTGCCTATGAGCGGCGTGCCAGGTGATACGCGATGCCATGTCTTCGTATCCGGGCTCCAGGTCAACTCTGTCCACACCCGGTCCTGCGCCTGGTCATGTACCGCAACCAGCCCCAGGTAGATACCACCACGGTAGAAGACCGGCATCGCATAAAGCTGATGATTCTCGTCGTCACCTTCGAGCAGATGTTCAGTCTTTTCCCAGGTAATGAAATCGTTGCTTTCAGTTCTCGCAACCAGGCGAAGGTGCGTGTCACCGTCATGTCGCCACTGCCGTGTAATGCCGACGTACTTGCCCTGGGTCGGCGACCAGAAAGCATTGTTGTGTGTGTCACCGGCACTGTTTGCATCGGGACACGCAATCGGCGGGCCCCAGTGGAGACCGTCGGCAGAGAAGGCGACCGAGAGTATTATGTCTTTCAGGATGGCCTTGTAAAGACGCGCCGGGTCGGGATCGCGTAGATCTTTGAAAATTCCGGCACCGTGGGGACCACCCCAGTCCTTGTGGACACCGCCACCACGCCAGACGATGTTGTTCGCCTTGCTGCCGTCGTAATCCACGAGGCCAAGTTCGGGCTTGTCCCAGTGGATCCCGTCCTTCGACGTCGCATAACAGATGCCCATTTCCTGGGGATGTTTGCCGTAGGGTTCGTCCTTTCGTTGCTGCATGGTCATACCGACCGTCGTATTCGACACGATGAAAGGGCTGTACCAGCACTTGTACAGCTTTTCTTCCTCGTCATAGATGATGTTGGCGTACAGGTTGTCAAAGCGACGTTCCCAGGGTTTGTCTTCGCCAAACTGAGGATTGGCGTCATGTTTCGTCACTGTGCCAAGGGTCAATTCGGCGTTTTGAACATTCTCGATAATTCTTGCGTCGAGCAACAGATGACGGTCCATAACGATTCCTAGTGGGGTCTTTTTCGGTTAATCGAAGGCGTGCCACGCAATGGCGTGAGATGTTTTTCGCGCACCAGTGTAGAGAGGTGCCCTTGACCAGACAATGGGCGGTAGTTCACCGTCGCTTCGAAGGCAGTTGAAGAAACACTGGTGGTCACACGCACTTGCAGTAGATGGCGGTCCTCAGGACACCTGCAGAACGAGAGGGTGACTCAGGTCCGCGTGGCTAACCCAGTGGCCAGACCAGAAGCAGCATCGGCACGCTGATTACGACAACAAGAATCTCGAGGGGTAGACCCACCCGCCAGTAGTCGCCGAACCGAAATCCACCCGGGCCCAGGATCAGCGTGTTGTTCTGGTGACCAATCGGCGTCAGCATTGCGCAGGAGGCACCAATCGCCACGGCCATCAGAAACGAATCCGGCGAGACACCAAGCTGGTTGGCGACACCGATGGCGATGGGACACATCACGGCGGCGGTGGCTGCGTTGTTCATAAAATCCGACAGCGTCATGGTCACAACCAGTACCAGTGTCAACGCAATCACCGCGTTGTCGCCCGCAAATAGATTGAGCATGGCATTGGCAATCTCGTCTGCAGCACCGGTGGTGGTCATGGCGCCGGCAACGGGTAACAACGCCGCAAGCAAGACAATCACGGGCCAGTCGACCACGTCGTAAAGGTTGCGCGGTCGAATGATTCCCGCGAGACCATAGATCAACATGGCTCCAGCAAAGGCCACGACTGCAGGAAGTGCGCCGATGGCGGACAGCGCAATGGCGCCCAGCAAAATCACGACTGCGGCCGATGCGCGTTTGCGGTCCGGGATCGAAACGGCGCGCTCAGCCAGGGGGACAGCGCCAAAGGTCGATGTAAAGTCACCAATCGCCTGTGATGAACCCTGTAACAACATCACATCGCCCGCTTGGATGGCGGTGTATCGGAGTCGCTTGATGGACCGTCGACCCTGGCGCGTGATCGCCAGCAGGTTTAATCCGTGAGAGGGGCCAAGCGACAACTCTTCGGCTGTTCGCCCGACCAGTGATGAGTTCGGCATGGCCACCAGTTCCGACAGGTCAGCTTCATCCGACGCGTCGCTTCTCTTTTCGCGTTCGGGACCGTCTTCATCGCTTCTTTCTTCGCCAATATCCTTGTCAATCTCCTGGTGACTCTCTTTATCCCTCTCCCTGTCACTCTCAACCAGAGCCACATCGATCAGGGAAATTATGGAAGATAGTGACTCAGGATCTGCCTCAATGATCAACAGATCGCCTTCCAGCACTTTGCGATTTGGCGTTGGTGCGAGGACCCGAAACTCGTTTCTCACCATCCCGACAATTTGGCCATCGGCCTCGTCGAGACGGTTCTGTACGGCGGCAATGGTTCGCCCGGCGGCTTTGCTACCCTCCAGAACCTGCAATTCAGCCAGGTACGTGCCCGTATCAAAGCTGGAGGCATCACTTTGCTGACGAGCCGGGACCATTCGCCAGCCGAGTAAGGCAAGGAACACGATGCAGGTCACCGCAACCGAAAGCCCGACCGGCGTAAAATCGAACATCCCAAAACTGTCGGACAGTTCAGCCCGAAATCCTGCAACAATCAGATTCGGCGGTGTACCAATCATGGTTGTCATACCGCCCAGAATAGTCGCGAATGCGAGTGGCATCAGCATCTTGCCTGGCGGCAGATCATTTCTTGCAGCCAGTTTGATCGCCACGGGCATCAGCAAGGCCATCGCTCCCACATTGTTTATGAAGGCGGAGAGGACGGCGCCCAGCATCATCAGTGCCGCGATATTGATTGTTGGACTGACGGAAGGACCGATGATGCGTCTTGCAAAAACATCAATGACACCGGTATTGGTCAGCCCCTGACTCAGGATTAACACGCAGGCAACGGTGATCACGGCCGGGTGACCGAAACCTTGGAAGGCATCAGAGGCCGGCACTAGGCCTGCGATAATGCACGCAATCAGACATCCAAGCGCCACCAGGTCGTGTCGCCACTTCCCAGATATAAAAAGCGTGATCATCACGACCACAATAGAGAGCAGCACCAGTTGGTCGTTCACCAACAGTCATCCCCGTCGCTGTAAACCTCAGAGAATAACAAACGCGGGCCCCTGTTTTTGATACGATCCGATGAACACGGAGGCACAATGGCGATTCACCATGCAAGACCCGGCGAACTCATTGATCTGGCCAAATGGCCTTATGATGTCGAGTCGGGAAAGTCACATACGATGATCGTCGCGGATGGTCTCGAAGTGGCACGCCTGGCGTTGCCTAGGGATAAGGAGATCACTGACATCGTCGTGCCTGATTCACTGACTATCCAGTGTGTATCTGGCGAGGTCGAGCTGACGACCACGCGAGCTAGGCAGGTATTGAAAGCAGGCCAGCTGGTTTATCTACCCCCTGAAGACCCGCATAGTCTGAAGGCTTTCGACGATAGTGTGTTACTTCTGACGATCGCAAAAGACTGAACACTGCCAGTGTGAGGCGAGAAGGCTAAAAGCATGGCCAGTCGTTTCATCCGGAACATGGATACCCTACGATGAGCTCGTGGCTACCGTCCTTCCCAAACAGTTGATGACCCGACTTCGGCTCCTATCGGTGGTGCTCGCAGCAACTGTTCTGAGTGCCTGCGGACCTGGCGACGCGCGTGTCGATGTCGCAACACCACCTGAGCCAACACCCACGTTGCAACACCAGGGCGACCTGGATGTCATTCGCGAACATGGTGTGCTACGGCTATTACTGGAACGGCAGAGCGACAGCTACCTGCCACGATTTGGCGATGCGCTTTACGCTGAACAACAGCTGGCGAGACGTTTTGGTGAGCGTCTGGGATTGGACGTCGAGTACATCTACGTAGAGCGATTTACCGATCTGATACCGGCGTTGCAGGCCGGACAAGGTGACCTGGTAGCCGCGAACCTCACAGTGACAGCCGCTCGTGAGGTCGAGGTAGCGTTCACACGGCCCATCGGTTACAGCCGGGACACGCTGGTGGTTGCCGCCAATCACGAACTGCCGGCCGATCACTCCCAACTTCAGGGCAATATGGCTGCCCGCGAAGGTACCACTTTGCTGGAAGCGGCCGTTCGTCTTTCAAAAAAACACGAGGCATTGCGGGTAACGCCCGTCAGCGCTGATATTGCCAATGAGACCCTGTTTGACCAACTGGTTGATGGTGAGGTCGATCTGCTTGTGCAGGATAGCAATGTGCTGGCGACCGCGTTGGCCTATCGGGACGACATTCAGGCAGGCCCTGTGGTGGGTGAGCCCGTACCTTTGGCCTGGGCAGTTCGTCGCGATGCAACCGCGTTGCTCACGGCACTGAACGACTACCTGCACGAATACCGCTTGTTGGGAGAGAACCATCTACCCTACGTCGCGGACCTGGCTGAGATTCGGGAGCGTGGGCGGCTGCGTATGATCACGCGCAACAATGCAGCAACGTATTTTCTCTGGCGTGGGCAACTCATGGGGTTTGAATATGAGCTGGGGGAGCGGTTCGCGGATCAGTTAGGAGTAAACCTCGACGTTATCGTCGCACCGTCCCATGAACAGATGCTGCCCATGCTGCTTGCTGGTGAGGGTGATTTCATTGCGGCCTACCTGGTACCCACGGAAGAGCGGAAAACAGCGGCGACGTTCACGCGTCCCTATCACTTTGCGTCCGAGGTGGTCGTTGGTCGCAAGGCTGAGCCGCCGATGGCTTCGGTGATGGACCTGCAGGGACGCTCTGTGGTCGTTCGTCGTTCCAGTGCCTACTGGCATACGCTTAAGCGTTTGCAGGATATGCCAGATCTCGATTTCACGATTGTCCCCGCACCTTCTGATATGGAAACACAGGAACTGATTCAGGCCGTCGCAGATGGTCGTTATGCTCTCACGGTGGCGGATTCCCATATTCTGGAGATTGAGATGACGTGGCGCGACGACATCGTCGGGCTGTTTAATCTCACAGAGGAGCAAGCTCACGCCTGGGCGATTCACCCAGACAATACCCAGTTGCTCGAAGCGATGAACGACTATCTGGCCAAAGCCTATCGTGGTCTCCACTACAACCTTAGCTACGCCAGGTATTTCCAAGATCCACACTTCAAACCCGAGCAACAGGCTGAGCTCTTTTCGCCAGGTCGGATCAGTCCTCACGATGAGCTGGTGCGCAAGTATGCAACGGACTATGACTTCGACTGGCGCCTGGTGGTTGCACAGATGTACCAGGAGAGCCGATTCGATCCGGAGGCCCGGTCATGGATGGGTGCTGTCGGCCTCATGCAGGTGTTGCCCCGGACGGCGAGGCAGTACGGGTTCACCGATTTGACCGATCCGGAAACCAGCATCCAGGCCGGTGTGATCCACATGGACTGGGTGCGAGACCGGTTCCCGGATGATCTGGCCGCCGACGATCGGATCTGGCTTGTGCTGGCAGGGTACAACGCTGGTCACGGCCACGTACGGGATGCTCGTCGCCTCGCAAAGCGATTGGGCCTGGACCCGGACCAATGGTTCGACAATGTGGAGAAGGCCATGCTCAAGCTCTCGGAGCCGGAGTATGCACGCCAGGCAAGACATGGCTACGTACGAGGCCATGAACCGGTCAAATACGTGCGCAGTATTCGGCAGCGATACCTAGCCTATGCCAACCTGCTTGCCAATTAAGCAGAGGCTGCGGCCCCAGGCTCTATTGGTGGACTGACTTGATTAGAACTTGATTGCTGAATCGATCTGCAATCTGTCATAGCTGGTTTCACCACCCTGTCTCTCACCTGACTCGTTCGCAAAGTAGGTCAGACCCAGTTTCCAGTCTTACGGACTGCGAGCGCACCTTTGATGAGGTTCCTTTTAGCATCTGGCAACATCAGACGACAATCAACCTGATGACTGATATGACACAGGCGTGTGAGATGCTTGATGCCTGCGACATGACCCCGCTGACCGATATGAAACCAGACCGTGGTTTCGGGCGTTCTCACAAGTGCGAGGTTTGGTTGGAATAGCTACGCCGCTATTGTAGATGGCTGATTCGGATGTTCATCAATCTTCTTGCACGTCATCGTAGAGGGCCAACTTACGTCCAATGGTATTTCGCGCCTCAAATATTTCGTCGGATACCCGGCCACGGTTCTGGCTTGTGGATTCGTAGTACGACTCGGCGTTGTTCAGGAAATCAAAGCCGCAGCCCGTTTCGCATGCGTTCAATCAGTCAACATAGAGTGCCAGAACCGCCAGGTGAACCCATTCGGTTGCCTCGTCATGTGTGATCAGACCCCATGCCTCGTCCCGATTCCACCTGCGCATGGGTGGTTCGAAACCGACATCCAACTCCTCCATCAGTTTCTCTGCGTAACACTCGGAGCTTTTCTCGGTAGGGACCGCAAGGCACTCTTTCATCCTGTCGGCTAGTGGCCGCCTGTCACTGGGTGCTGCAGTTACTGGCGAGTCGCGATTCGTGTTGTCGGGCATCTCACGGGCCTCGTCGTGAACAACGGGTCTGCCGCCTGGGCGCGGCAGGGTGTCGACTGTTGGCATCGCGCCAGGGTGCAGCGTCTCCGCTGATGCGGGCAAGGGTACATTCTGTGTTCCGGATCCTTACAGGTTCAGCCACACCACACCACAACAGCCAGAGTCAGCGCTGTACACAAAGCCGTGATGGACCAAATCACTTTGTTCATCGAATCACCGTAGACCCTGGTGGTTCCGACCGCAAGAAGCGCTTACGGTCACGTTGACCTGCTGCGTCAAACCGGATCGTGCAATGGGAGCTCAAACCAACCGAAATCTGTGTAGAATGCGCACGCTTTATTAGCCAGTATCGCTTCACGGCATTCGACGGCACGGAGTATCTAAAGTGGCACATGACCTGATCATCAAAGGCGGCACCGTTATCGACGGCACAGGCGCTGAACGCTACCTCGCGGATGTGGCCGTAGATGGTGAGCACATTACGCGGATTGGCGACCTGAGTGGCGTTGACGCAGGCCGAACTATCGACGCCACGGGTAAAGTGGTGTCCCCAGGTTTTGTTGATCTGCATACTCACATGGATGCCCAGATCGGCTGGGACCCGGAGATGAAATCGAGTTCCTTCCACGGGGTCACCACTGCGTTGATTGGTAACTGTGGCGTGACGTTTGCACCCGTGCAACCGGCGAACCATCGCCTGCTCGCTGAAATGATGGAGTCGGTGGAAGACATAGAAGCGGACGCCATCATGGATGGACTGTCCTGGAACTGGTCCAGCTACGGTGAGTACCTGGACATGGTGCAGTCACTCAATCCCGTTGCGAACGTGGTTGGACTGGTCGGGCACTCGCCGATCCGCTTTGATGCCATGGGCGATAAATCGATGGATGAAGGCGTGCAGCCGGACAAGAAAGAGCTGGCGCATATCTGTCGTCTTGTACGCGAGTCGATCGAGGAAGGCGCTGTGGGTTTCTCCACTTCTCGTTTCCAGGGGCACAATGTTCCTGACGGACGTCTCACTCCCGGCACCTGGTCAGACGAACATGAACATGCTGCGATCCAGCGAGCGGTGGTCGAAGCCGGAGGGGCTGGCGGCCTGTTCCAGGTGGCACCGGATATGATCAACCGGCGGGAATCTGAACTCGCGCTTTTCGAGCAGGCGGCGGCGGAGGGCTGTCATGTCCTGTTTTCTAGTGGCGCGAGTCCTTTCCCCGGTGGCAGCCTCGAACGTATGGGTGGCTTTCTGGCACGCAACAACGAAGAAGGCCGTCGCATTTCTGCGCTTTGCCACACGCGACCCAGTGGGGCCATGTTTGGCCTTCTGAAACTCACTCCCATCCAGAACGGATTGTGGAAGGAACTGATGGCGTTGCCCACGTTGGAAGACAGGTTGGCACAGCTCAAGGATCCTGCGTTCAAAGCACGACTCATTGAACGTTCGAAGGAGACCGGGTTTGGCGTCTCTCCCGATCTGCTACACGCGATGGGCCAGGGTGATGTCCCGGACTACGATCTCGGTCGTCAGCGCAGCTTGTCGCAGATGGCGAAAGAGCAGGGACGTGATCCTGTGGAGGTCTATGTAGACCGGCTGATCGAATCCGAAGGCCGCGAGTTATGGAACTACTGGGCGTTCGGGGACATGCTGGAAGACCAGTGGGCTTACATGAATCTACCCCAGGTGATCCCGATGCTTGCAGATACCGGGGCACATGTGGGTATCTTCACCGACACTGATTCGACAACGTTTCTGCTCAGCCAGCTGGTTCGGCGAAAGGGCATCTACAGCCTTCCCGAGGCGATCCATCGTATTACGCAGGCATCGGCGGATGTTCTGGGCCTGAAAAAACGTGGCAGCGTCAAGGAAGGGTGGATTGCCGACCTAAACATCTTTGACTATGAAAACCTGGAAACCGGCTATCCCTATTTTGCCCACGACTTTCCACACAATGGTGGTCGCTTCATTGTCGAGAGTACTGGATACCTGGCGACCATGGTCAGTGGTCAGATCATCGTTGAAAATGGCAAACACACGAGGGCGCGTCCCGGGACGGTGATCAGGGAGTTCGCGCGGGGGTAGTCATTTTCCTCAACAATTGGCCGGGTCAGGTATCCTTTAGCCATGCTCG
Source organism: OM182 bacterium MED-G24 (assembly GCA_002457275.1). Taxonomy (GTDB): domain Bacteria; phylum Pseudomonadota; class Gammaproteobacteria; order Pseudomonadales; family Azotimanducaceae; genus UBA7451. Next base: position 18,774 of record NTKD01000011.1, on the reverse strand, counting down.
TTCGTCTTATTACTGAGCTATACAGAAACGGAAGAGCGCCATGAGTGACGAATTGTTGAGCGGTGATGAAGAGACCAGCGGATTTGATGTTCAATCAGCCTGATTTGTTCTAACCCGTTGTCATCGCTTCCAGGTTCTAGCGGGCCGATCGGCATACCGCTCGATCACGGCGTTATCGAGTGTGACCCCGAGGCCTGGCGCCTGGGGCGCGACCGTCTGACCGTTCTCGATACCGGCAAACGGTGCCCCCACCAGTTCGTCAAAGATCGGGCTCTCATCGAACTGTAACTCCAGTCGATCAAAACCCGGCAGTGTCGCCGAGAGTTGCAGGCTGGCCGCGTGACAGACTGGGCCGCTTGGATTATGTGGGGATACCGCCAGACCAAGTTCAGCACACCGACTCGCTGTTTTCTGCATCTCAAAAATGCCTCCGACGTATTTTATATCGGGCATGACCACGTCGTAGGCGCAGCCCTCACAGAATGGTCGGAAGCTGTCCCACCGGACGCTGGTTTCAAGACCGGCCAGGAGCATGTCCGTTTCGTTACATTGCTGCCGCAACCGCGCGAGAGCAGGAATGTTGGCTTCGATTTCCGGCAGCGGTGTTTCTACCCAGTAGATGTCGAGCTTCGCCGCCGCATCAATCAGAGATACCGAGGTCGCTTCATCAAAGCGCCAGTGGCAGTCGATCATCAGGCGGGCATTGGGACCCACTGCGTCTCGTGCGGCGGCGACCCTGGCCAGGCCGTTCTGCATGGCAGCGATGCCATTGCCTTCTGCGCAGATGTCAGTGGTGACTTCATCGAAGGGAGCCACCTTGAAGGCCGTGTGCCCGGCGTCCATCGCCGTGATTGCGCTACCAGCAAATCCTCCGGGAGTGCGTTGCTCAGTGCGACGATTGATGTTCGCATAGACGGGGATGTCGCTTCGCTGTACACCAAGATGTGCTGCCAGCGGTCTGTCGTGCGCTTGTGCGTCGAGACTCCAAAGCGCCTGATTAATGGCGCTGATGATTGCGGCATCATGGATGTTCTCGGGTGGGTTTGCCTGGGCGAACTCCCCGGGGTCAGAGAAGGGTGACATGGCGAATAACCTGGGCACCAGCCGTTCCGCCGACGCGCATAGGGCATCTTCCTGACCAATCAGTGTCGCTTCGCCAACAGCGTGACTTCCGTCCGTGGTGGTGAGCCTTACAAAGCTCCATCGGGTCTTATGCGTGATACAGACACAATGCAGGGTGGTGGATTCGAGTTCGATAGTGCTCATGGGTGATTTCGCAGCGCTGTTGTCTGTATTGAAGGAACGAGGAGGCGTGAGTCAATGCGTTGTTGGTGTACGGCGCAGTTCCCCAAGGGCATAGTGTTCACTCCATCGTCATTCGGCTGGGCCCGACCAAAACGCCTCGGGATCCCGACCGTAAGTGTTAGACTACTGGCCTGATCACCCAGGGCAGCAGCATGCAAGATAGCGAGTTCCAGCATAATTTCCATACTCACACGTTTCGCTGTAAGCATGCCAAAGGGGATGTTGCTGACTATTGTGAACGTGCGCTCACCTATGGGATGAAAACACTGGGTGTCTCTGATCACTCGGCCATGCCTGACGACCGCTGGCTGCAGGCTCGGATGCATTATATTGATCTGCCGGAATATACCGGCGCCATTGATCGTGCCCGCGAACAGTTCCCGGGATTACGGATCGTAAAAGGCATGGAATGCGAGTATGTCCCGGAACATCGCAACTGGTATGAGGATGAACTGCGTGGAGAGTACGAGTTTGACTACCTGATTGGCGCGGCTCACTTTTTCCTGGATGAAGACGATGACTGGGTTGGTACCTACGGCGGCACCAACTCCGCCAAAGCGCTGGTTGAGTTTGCCAACTACAACGTCAAGATGATGGAAACGCGGCTGTTTGACTTTATTGCGCATCCAGACCTGTTCGGGAACTGTTACGCGGAATGGGATGCGAACTGTGAAGCCGCTTCCCGGGATATGCTTGCTGCTGCAGCTGAATTTGGTGTGGGGATGGAGGTCAATGCGCTGGGTATTCGTAAACAAGCTGCCAAGAGCGCCTCGAACCCGTATCCACTGTATCCCTGGTTACCGTTCTGGGAGCTCGCGACCGATTATGATGTTCAGGTGATTGTGAACGCAGACGCTCACCGACCTGAAGACCTGCAGGGCAAGACCGGTGAGGCATTCGCGATTGTCGAACAGTTGGGGTTGCGACACATGGATGTCGACGCGCTTGGTAACCGGTCAATCGTGCAGGGCGAAACTGCCTGATTCGGGCAACTCGAAAATGCGGTCCGATCTCTTGTCGTTACAGATGCCTAGACAACCCGGACCGGCGTCCCGGTCAACTGCTTGAATAAATCACGTTGCGCCCAGCTGCCTCCGATTGCGGGCAGGGAGCGTCGCATCCGCTCAATATTTTGTGGACCGCGCTCGTCGCCCTGCGCGGACTGAACGACGGCACGAGCCAGCTCCAAACCCACTTCTGCTGCAACGTTTCCCTGGCCGGTTGTTGTGGTTGACCAGTTCTCAAAGGTGTTGAGTGCAGTCTTCACCACATCATGATCTCCGAGCCGCGCTGGTGCGATCAGGTAATGAAGTGAAGCAAACACCAGTTCCTGATCTGTGCATCGATGCGCAAAACGGTCCGCCAGTGTTTGCCAGCGTGGTCCGACATCCAATCCCAGAAGTTCCAGTCGCCATAACAACGAGGCGGCATTGCAGGCATCTAGGTAGAAGTCGGCCTCCAATGCGTCAGCCAGGTGTTCATCGTAGATATCGAGCGACGCCCCGTAGTCTCCTCGCCCGATCTGAAACAGCGCTTTGTGCCAATGCAGGTGGTAGACAAAGTTGTTGGCATCGGACCAATGCCGAGTCATCTGTTCCGCGAAATGCACGCCATCGGCCCAGCGTCCCTGCATCTGCATGACATGCATCACCGAGTGTGCAGCCCACAGGTCATTGGGATTGCGTTCACAGGCCTCTCTTCCGGCATGCTCTGCATCCCGGTAATCGGCAGACTCCTCGAGACCAAACGCGAACATCCCGAGCAGAAAACCATAAAAGGGGTCATCCTCCGACCAATGCGGCACCCGCTTTCTAACGGACTCGCAAAGGGCGTTGGAGTCGCCCGTATAGAGGTGCAGGTGGTGGGCGATTCGCAACGCCAGCATATCGCGAGGATAGGCATCCAGGAGAAGTTCGAGCTTTGCGAGTGCTTCGGTATCGTCGCCATGGGCCCAGACTGACAATACCGCCTTGTGTTGTGCTTCTCGCTCATTCAGAGCGACATCATCAAGCGCAGCGAGGGATTCGTGAACCTTCGGGTTCACACGAGGGTCGCTCGCTATCTTCATCATGTAGCCTCTGAAACAACGGATCATGGGCATCTCACTGACGTTGGTCAGTGTGTTGAGCTTGTCCATGGTGTCCGTCCTGGACGTGAGATAGCTCACCAGTATGTCGTTGTAGGCTGCAAGATGACTGTCATTTTCAGCCGTGAACTCGAGACCATTTGAGTCAGTGATTTGATGCATGGGAACCTCTGCGATCAGAAAAGGGGTCGTAGTGATTCGCGAGCACCTTCATGCTGCCTTGGGTATCGCGCCTCATGCCGAATCCCTCGGACAGGGTTTCTCTTGTCGAATTCGTATCGACGATGTCTGCGAATCGCTCGTCTTCTAGCCTGATACTCATTGTGATGTTCCTTCCGAAGCCATCTCTGGGCACGTCCTCGGACCTTCCAGAGGCCGTTGACCATACCTGACCGCCGGTAAGTGCGCACCTGTCTCTTGTTCTCTTGGGCCTTTCAAGACCGCTCCTTCGAATGACCTGAGGAATCGTGCCGCATGTACATCAGGATATGCACCGATGCACAAAGATGTAGAGCCATCCGACGCATGTCGGAAGAGGTATTGGTGCGATGGCATGCAATCTTCTGTGAGTACTGGTAGATTTTCGAACGAAGACAACAGCGTGGTACCGCATCCATGGACAAACACGAGCAGCAACCACTAGCGACACCCTACGCACCGGTCGATCACACAGGTGTGATCATTGAAGATCTTGATATTGGCCAGGTGGTGGCGACGATCGCCGACCAGGGCTATGCCGTCGTGAAGAATTTTCTGCCACCCGAGGACATTGCTTCCATTCGGCATGCGTTCAATACCGAGGTCCCCATCACCGCGATGAGTGGTATTGGTGCGACGGGTAAGAGCTGGCGCGCACACAACCTCTTATCCAAGACCAGGGCCGCAGATCACGTGTTCCTCGATCCCCGATTGCGTGCCATCGTGGATGGTGTCATCGGCAAGTACAATCAGATCAATATCACGACACTGTTCAACACGCTGCCTGGCGAAACGGCACAGCATCTGCACCAGGATGATGGCCTGTGGCCGATTCCTCGTCCCCATCCGACGTTCCTGTGCAATGCGCTGATTGCCTTTGACGATTTCACGAAGGAGAACGGCGCGACACATCTCGTGCCTTATAGCCATACATGGACACAGGCACCGGATCAGTCGGTGGAATCCATCCAGATCGAAATGAAGTCTGGCAGCATGGTTCTGTGGGACGGTGGCATGTGGCACGGCGGTGGCGCAAATACCTCGAAAGATGTGGAGCGTATGGGCTTTTTTATCAGCCACCAGATCAGCTACCTGCGACCGCAGGAGATCCAGTTGCTGGCGATCCCTAAAGAGGTTGTCAAAGAGATGCCTCACAGGCTGCAGCGCCTTGTCGGATACCACCCTTTTGGCATTGGCGTGGATGGCCGCGATCCACTCGATGTGCTCGAAGATGATGTGGTCATCAATCCTGAAGCTCGTTCAGCAGAGCATTGGCGGGCTAATTCTTAGCCGCTCAGAGCTGCTATAGGAGACCTCGTTCGTTGTGCGTCGGGATGCCAACCTGTTTGGTGCCGGTGACCTGTCACGGATGGCCGAGGTGCTCGATGAAGCTTTTGATCTACACGGCGAGTATGTCGGGATCGGCTCAATCGCAATAGAGATCGTGTAGTAACTCGACAACCCGTCGTGCCTTGTCATCTGCCAGCTGGATGTTGTTCACTTTACGCGCGATGATGCCATCGTTCTTCGTTTCGTACGCCTGGGCGAAGCAAGCCCCGATGGGCAGATCGAAGTCGTCTCAGGTCTGCAACCAGGGGATGTGATTACCGCGAGGAAGCAGTGATGACGCGGGTGTGTCCGGCTACTTCCCTGGGGCCTGTTCGATAGCTGCCAGAATGTTGGGGGGTGAACATGGCAATCGGGTTATTCGAACTCCGATGGCGTTGCTGACCGCACCTGCAACAGCGGCCAGAGGCGGAATGATCGGTGCTTCACCGACGCCGCGAACACCATATGGATGCAGCTCATTGGGGACCTCGACGATGATGGTCTCGATCATGGGCAGATCGGAGGTCAGCGGTATCCGATAGTCTAGGAATCCCGGATTCTCCAGTGCACCTTTGTTGTTGTAGACGTACTCTTCATTGAGCGCCCAACCGATTCCCTGGACGGCGCCGCCCTGCATCTGACCTTCGACCGCGTCCCGGTGAATGGCAGTACCCGCATCCTGTACCGTGGTATATCTCAGGAGCGTCACCTTGCCCGTTTCCGGATCAACGTCCACGTCGCAGACATGCACCGAAAAACTGGGTGCGATACCGGGAGTGACTCGAGTCGTGTGCGTTCCGGAGATGGGACCACCTGTGCCCTGGGCATCCCGACAGATTTCTTTGAGTGACAAACGCTCACCGGTGACATCGTTGACCGCGTTACCGTCCTGCCATGTCACCTGACCTGGTGTCACGTTCCAGCCTGAGGCGGCGCGCACCTTCATTTCCTCAATGGCTTCCCTAGTGGCACCAACGACGGCCTGGCCGGTGGTGTTGATGGTCCGGCTGCCGGCGCTGTTATCGGCGAAACCGACTGAATCGGTGTCGGCGGTCACTGAGGCGATCTGGTCAACGGACACACCGAGTTCTTCCGCGGACATCATGGCGAGTGCGATACGAGTACCCGACAGATCCACCGAGCCTGTTGAGAGCGATACCGTACCGTCCGGATTCATATGGATGGTTGCACTTGAGGTGCCTCCGCCGTTGTGCCAGAAACCGGCTGCGACGGCACGGCCCTGGTTCTTGCCGAGTCTGGACTTGTAGTGCGCAGAATTTCGCGCCGCTTCCAGACACTCCACGAGGCCAATGCTCTTGAAGACCTCGCTCTGAGTTGTAGAGCCGTTGCGGACCGCATTCTTCAGCCTGATTTCGATGGGGTCCATGTTCAGGCGAGCAGCCAGTTCGTCGATGGCGTTTTCCGTTGCCAGCGCCACCTGGGGCGCGCCGGGACCCCGGTAAGCTCTGACCCGGGGCTTGTTGACCACTGCTGCGTACCCCTCAACGTAAACGTTGGGGATATCGTAGGAGGTAAAGGCGGAGCGCATGCCGCCACCAAGAGGTGCCGCGATCACACCACACTCGAAAGCCATCCAGGCAAAAGCGGCTGTGATACAGCCATCGCGCTTCGCGCCGACCTTGACCCGGATTTTGGCAGCAGCCCCCGGACCACCGGCACGGAACACGTCCTCCCGGGTCATGCGCATTTGTACAGGACGCCCCGCCTTCTTGGACAGCATCATCGCAATGGCTTCCTGATAAGCCGCCGTCTTACCGCCAAAGGCGCCACCGACCTCTGCGGGAACGACATGGAGCGCGGACTGTTCCATCTGCATCATGGTGGCGACGCTGCTGCGCAAGGGAAAATGACCCTGGCTGCCAGCCCACAGTGTTGATTGCCCCAGTGCGTTGTAATCAGCCAGGCAGACCGGAGGCTCGACATAGCCCTGATGCACCGTTGGCGTATTGAATTCGAGCTCAACAATCTCGTCAGCGTCGGCAAAGCCTCGTTCGATGTCACCTGCGCTTCGCTCGTCCCGGGACAGGATATTAGAGGATTTGCCGTTGAACTCGATATGGTCATACAAGGTAGGCGCGTCTTCGGCCATGGCATCATCAAGCGTCATCACCGGCGTGAGTTTCTCGTATTTCACCTTGATCAGTTTCGCCGCCTTTCTGGCAATGGAGCGTGAGGTTGCTGCAACCGCGGCCAGAGCCTGACCGTGATAGAGGACCTTCTCGATCGCAAGGTTGTCCCGGGCCAGCGTGCCTGGACCGCCTGGTGCCAGATGGGCAAAGTCCTGCCCGGTCACCACGGCACGGACACCTGCCAGCTTTTCGGCGGCTCGAGTGTCGATACTTTTGATCCTGGCGTGGGCGACGTCGCTACGGAGGACAGCACCGTGGAGCATATTGGGTAGCGTGTAGTCCGCCGCGAATCGGGCTTTCCCGGTGACCTTGTCGATCAGATCCGGGCGCAATGGTCTTTCGCCGATAATATTGTACTGACTGCTCACGTGGTCATACTCCTGCCCGTAATACGTTCTTTTCATGGTGTCCCTGGCCAGTGTATCGCCCTGGCTGGGTGCACGGAATATTCTGCAGTAACTGAGTCCTGGTGTAACCCTAGCGTTGAACCGCAGCGCCCCGGCTCGGAATGCTAAAAATCTGGCGCCGAGCCATAAGTTGAGTGGAAATTGATCCAGATCAATGCTGGTCAATGGGTGTCGCTGTTTAATGCCCCCTGAACGATGAAAGCCCAAACGAAAGGGTTTGGGGTCAGAGTAATTTGCCGACAGCCAGTTGCCTACCTCCCTTGGAACAGCCCTGGTAATCCTGCTCTGACGCCATCATCGGCTTGTCGTTGCCTCTCTGCCGTTTCTCGCACAGGGCGGCAACTTAGCGAAACTCCTCATTAGGAGGACCGACAAGAGGCCGACGCAGTGGTGTCGTTTGAAAGTGGTGAAGAGGATCAGAACCTAGTACTTCGAGGGGTCCAACCCGACCTCCATCAGTTCCTGTAGCTCTGGGGACAGGGTCTCAAATTCGTCCACCGAGAAGTGTTCCTTATAGGTATGGCCGGGTAGCAGCCAACCTGCGCAGACATAAACGTTGAAGGCACGTCGAATGCGGTCAGTCGTCGTATTGGGGCCGTGGCCATGCCACACCCGTCCCGATAGGAGGAGCAGGTCGCCTGGGTCCATGTCGACCGAGATGCGATCGTGGTCTGGGTCGATGGGCTGTTCCCACCCGTGTGATCCGGGAATCACCGTCGTGGCACCCACCGGCTCGTCGAACGTGTCGAGGGCGAGTAGCGCGTTCGATGTAAACGGGTGATCTCTGGATAACTGTTGGTAGAAGTCATCATCACGATGCAATGCACGTTCGCCTGAACCCGGGCTGAGGTACTTCACACTCACGTCCGACAGGTTCATCCCCCAACGTTCGGTCGCGCCCAACACCATCCGAAACGCTGCCAGCAAACGAGGATCGGTAACCAGACTGTCCAGTTCCCGGGTGCGCAACATGATTTCAGGAATGCGGAATCCGAGCCTTGCTATCCCATCATCGCCCGTTGTCTCGATGGGCACCTTCAAGGACTCACACAGGTCTCTTAGTTCAGCGACCCGGTCCGCATCAACGAAGCCTCTGATGATGCTGTAGCCGTGCTGCTCAATGTCTTTTGTGGTGGTTGCCAGATCCACGACGGGATGTCCTGTATGGCCCAATGTCTTGATGAAGTCGATCACGTATGACTGACCATGGCAAGCCGCAAGGGTGCGATTGAACCGGCAAATGGGTGAACCCGCGCGGTGAACCTACTTTAAGTCCACGTATGATAGAGTTGCTCGGCGATTTAGCCTTGAACAGTTAGAGAAAGGGGAGAGCGAGGAGCCATTGTTGCTCCAACGAGGTATGGCGAGATACATCACCCGCCGACTGCTGCTGATTTTTCCGACATTGATCGGAATCATTACGCTCAATTTCTTTATTGTGCAGCTGGCGCCAGGCGGCCCTGTGGATCAGATGATCGCTACCCTCACTGGTCAGGATACCGGGGGCGCGGCATCACGGATCGCGGGCGCACAATCGGCGCCACAGGCATCGCAGATGCAGGAGGCGACGCAGTATGCGGGTGCCCAGGGACTTGACCCTGAGCTGATCGCCGCTATCGAAAAGCAGTTCGGCTTCGACAAACCGATTCACGAACGTTACTTCATGATGCTGACCGACTACCTGACACTCGAGTTGGGTGACAGCTACTATCAGAACAGGCCGGTGATCGACCTGATCGTTGAACGCCTGCCGGTATCCATTTCTCTCGGTCTATGGTCAACGTTACTGGTGTACCTGTTGTCGATCCCGTTGGGGATACGCAAGGCCGTGCATGACGGTACCCGTTTTGACGCCTGGACCAGCGGTGTCATATTTGTGGGTTACGCAGTGCCCAGCTTTTTGTTTGCGGTCTTCATGATTGTGCTCTTTGCAGGCGGCTCCTATCTCGACATCTTTCCCCTGAAGGGGCTGACGTCCAATGACTGGGATACGCTGTCCCCATTGGCAAAGGTGGGGGATTACTTCTGGCATCTCGCGCTACCGGTGGCGGCGCTCACCATCGGTGGATTTGCGACCCTCACCATGTTGACCAAAAATTCGTTCCTGGATGAGATCTCGAAACAGTACGTGCTGACGGCACGCGCCAAAGGCATCAACCAGAAACGGGTGCTCTATGGCCACGTGTTCCGCAACGCCATGCTGATTGTCATTGCAGGGTTTCCGGCGGCACTGATCGGCGTCCTTTTTACAGGCGCACTGCTCATTGAGGTGATCTTCTCTCTCGACGGTCTGGGTCTGCTTGGTTTTGAAGCGGTGCTCCGTCGCGACTATCCGATCATGTTCGGGACACTGTTCTGTTTTACGTTCTTGGGTTTGATTCTGACGCTGATCGGCGACATCACGTACACGCTGGTCGACCCTCGTATCGATTTCGAGACGCGGGAAACCTGATGAGTACGACAACTGTTCAACCGACGGATGGTTTCGTCATCGATGATTCTGCCCCGCGCTGGCAGATGTCGCCCCTTACGAAGCGTCGCTGGGCTAATTTCAAGGCCAACAAACGCGGTTATTTCAGCCTGTGGGCGATCAGCATCATGATGGTGTTGTCTTTCTTCGCCGAGTTTATCGCCAACGACAAGCCCTTGATCATGGGTTACAACGGCAGCTTGTATGTGCCGGTGCTGGTCAGCTACCCGGAGACCGAATTCGGCGGTGTGTTTGAAACTGAAGCGCGTTACACGAGTCACGCTGTGCAGGATCTGATCGATGCCGGGGACGGCTGGATGATCTGGCCGCTGATCCCATTCAGCTACGACACCATTGATCTGTATACCGAAGGCGCTGTGCCGGAAGCCCCCAGTGCGAGGCACTGGCTGGGGACCGACGATGTTGGTCGCGATGTCACGGCCCGCATCATCTACGGTTTCCGGTTGTCGATCCTGTTTGGCCTCGCACTGACGTTCTTTTCCAGCATCATCGGGATCGCCATCGGTGCGACCCAGGGTTATTTTGGCGGTTTGGTGGATCTGATTGGTCAACGGCTGGTGGAAATCTGGGCCGGGCTCCCGGTGCTGTTCCTGATCATCATTCTGACCAGCATGATTGAACCCAACCCGTACGTGCTACTCGGCCTGTTGCTGCTCTTCAACTGGATGTCGCTGGTCGCGGTCGTGCGAGCGGAATTCCTGCGCACGCGAAACTTCGACTATGTGAATGCCGCCCGTGCTTTGGGGGAAACGGATTCAGTGATCATAGTGAAGTATGTGTTGCCAAACGCGATGGTGGCGACGCTGACGTTCTTGCCGTTTTTGTTGAACGGTTCTATTACCACCCTGACTTCGCTGGATTTCCTCGGCTTCGGTCTGCCGGCCGGTTACCCGTCACTGGGTGAACTGCTGGCCCAGGGCAAGGCCAACATCCAGGCACCCTGGCTGGGTCTCTCTGGTTTCTTCACCCTGGCGATCATGCTGACCCTGCTGGTGTTTGTCGGGGAGGCGGTGCGTGACGCATTTGACCCCAGGCGGTCCGCGACATGAGTGATCGTATTCTCGAAGTCGACAACCTGTCGGTCGCATTCCGTGGCGAAGAAGTCGTGCGCAACGTTAGTTTCACCATTGACCGTGGTGAAACCGTTGCGATTGTTGGCGAATCCGGTTCCGGTAAATCCGTGACCGCGTTATCGGTCATGCAACTTTTGCCGTATCAATATGCCAGTCACCCCACCGGGTCCATTCTGGTGGATGGCAAGGAGGTGGTTGGGGCAGAAGAAGACGACATGCTGAAGCTCCGGGGCGACAGGGTCGGCATGGTGTTCCAGGAGCCAATGACTTCCCTGAATCCACTGCACCACATTGAGAAGCAGATCAGTGAGGTGCTCTACGTCCACCGCGGTATGGGGCTCGTTGAAGCCCGCGATCGGACGCTTGAACTCCTGAACCTCGTTGGTCTGCCACGACCTGAGGAACGCCTTCGGTCCTATCCCCATGAATTGTCTGGCGGTCAGCGGCAACGGGTCATGATTGCGATGGCGCTCGCCAATGAACCTGACCTGCTCATCGCGGATGAGCCAACGACCGCACTGGATGTCACCATTCAGGCACAGATTCTGGAACTACTAGACGAGTTGAAGGAGCGCCTCAACATGGCGCTCTTGCTCATCACCCACGATCTGGGTGTGGTGCGGAAAATGGCAGACCGCGTGTGTGTCATGACCCACGGGGACATGGTGGAGCAGGGCACTGCGGACCAGATTTTTGATCAACCACAACATGAGTACACTCGCGCGCTGCTCGCTGCAGAACCGAGTGGCGATCCTGTTCCTGCCAATGAAGACGCACCCATTGCCATGAACGCCCGTGACGTGAAGGTGGAGTTCGATCTCGCCAAGGGCTTTTTTGCGAAGAAGTCAGTTCTGACTGCCGTGAATCAGGTCAGCGTTGTCGTCCGGGGAGGTCAGACGTTGGGCATTGTCGGGGAATCGGGGTCGGGCAAGACCACCCTCGCGATGGCGCTTATCCGTTTGATCGGCAGTGAAGGCAGTATCATGCTGGGTGACACCGAACTGCAGGGCATGAAGTCGAAAGCGCTGCGTGCCTACCGGGACCAGATCCAGATTGTGTTCCAGGACCCGTATGGCAGTCTGCCGCCGCGGCTGTCGGTCAATCAGATTATTGAGGCAGGGCTCAAAATCCATCAGCCGGAACTGTCACCGGTTGAACGACGAACTGCGGTGAGTGCCTCACTGGTTGAGGTGGGTCTCGACCCTGAGGCGCAGGACCGGTATCCGCATGAGTTTTCCGGGGGGCAGCGTCAACGGATTGCGATTGCGCGTGCCATCATCCTGAAACCACGCATGATTTTACTGGATGAACCCACGTCAGCACTCGATCTTTCCGTGCAGGCTCAGGTCGTGGATCTGCTGCGTGACCTGCAACGGCGCTATCAACTGGCGTACCTGTTTATCAGCCATGACCTGAAGGTCGTTAAAGCGCTCGCTCACGAGCTTGTGGTGATGAAGGATGGGGTGATTGTTGAACAAGGTCCGTCAGAGCGCTTGTTTGAATCGCCGGAGACCGACTACACGAAGGCGTTGATGGCGGCGGCGTTTGAATTGACGACGCATGAGACCAGCGCGTAATAGCTTGACTAAGCTGACTCAACAAATTTCGATCGCAAACGTTGAATCTCGGTTTCACTCAGACCGATGCTGATCACATATGCTTCTACCCCACCGTATTCCTCATTAGTGTGTCGATCTACAACGCGTGGTTGCATCGCGGGCGTCGTGCAGAACTCCATTTGTTCGCACGCGGTGGTCACGGTTTTGGCATGAAGCAGCAGGGTCTACCCAGCGATCGATGGTTTGAGCTGTTTGTGACGTGGCTCGCTTCAGAAGGGTTTGTTCCAGAGATGTGATCTCACCGTCAGGAACTGACCAGTTGGCGAGACTCCTTCATCGGTTGCTCAGTCAGGGCTCGATCCCCCGACTTCGCTGACGGGTCCCAGCGCGTCGACGACAGGTAACGAAGGGCCAGTTTCATGGCTCTTGGGTCGTCAAGGCGCTGCAGTGCTTCTATTCCCCAACCGCGCACGTGGTGATGCCAGTGATAGAGGTTGTTGCGCAGGCGATCGATAATCTCGTCGGTACACGCCTTCGATCCCAGTTTGGCAATGGCAAAGGTCGCGTTGCGAACGACGATCGCGTCCTCGTCCTTCAGTGCGTTGGTCAAGGTCTCGATCACTGCGTCATCCAACGGCGACTGCTGCTGGGTGAGCAAACCAATGGCTTCAATGGCGGTTCGTCGTAGAGGAACATCAGTGCTTGTGGCAAAGGGGGTCACCGATGCAACCGCAGAGCTGGCATGGAGACCGATGTCCCCGATCAGATCCAGAATCCTCACCTGTACGTCTGTATCAGCCGTCTCGAGTCTGGAGAGGAGTTCAGGCAAAGCCTGCTCTGCCGCTCGAACGATACCGTAGGCTGCGATGGCGCGCAGATCGAGATCTTCTGAGAAGAAGTGTTCGAAGAGCAGAGAAAGGCCGTCAGCTTTTGAGCCAAGTTCGTAGCTCGCGCCCAGGGCGATGGCATCATCACGACTACCGAGTACTTCTGACAGTTCATTAACGTCGCGTTGCGACGTGGTGTTATCGCTGGTCCCCAAATGCCAGGACCAGACGTTCTTCCATATGGGGCACTGAGGGTCGTCCTCGGAGCCTTGCCAGGCTTTTGAGCGGTGATTCCAGGTCGGTGCAGTGGGTTCCTCGTTGCGTGCAAACAGAAATTTCACCATGTGGCGTTGCTTTCCGGTGACGTTTGCGGTGTATCGGCCGTGAACAATATCGAAGTGAACGATGGAGATTGTTCCGGCGTCACCGGACAGTGGAATTTTCGCCTCTTCCCACGGGGCGCTGGCAGCATTGATGTCTTCAACCAGGTCGGGGTGCATCTCTTTGAAGTCAGCTTCCATTTCTGCGTAACGTTGGAACCGGTTGGTACCACGAAACGCTTCTGCATCAAGTTTTGACCGGTATGACTGGTAGATCTCTGATTTGATGCGTTCCGACTTTTTTCTCAGTCGATCCACGTCCCGACGTGTCACATATTGGCTGCGTGGAACGATACCGGTCGGCCCCATTTCCACCGGGGTATCCTGGGGATAGTAGAGCAGCATCACGAAACGGGTCGGATGGTACCGGCGCAGTCCGTCCATGGCATTGTGGGAATGATTGTCGCCATCTTTGTGTAATGCCTGCGCACCATCCGGGTAGTTGACGTGATCATGGCGATGGAAGTGCAGATAGTAGTTAGGGCCTAGGAGGGATGTCAGCGCACCGACAACCTTCGGTTCATCCAGCATGTTCTGAAGTTCCGGGACACAGGGCAGGAGATTGTTGTGACCACGCGGACCGGTTTCATCCAGGGGTTCCAGTTCCTCGTACATTCTTGCATGGAAATCTCTGGGTTGATCGGACTGAAGCTGCAGGTAGCCTTCAACGATGAACTGTTGGATGGCGTCATCGTCGAGCAGATAGGGGGTGTCATCTTTCATGGATTAGCTCTCGTTCTGTGCGACACCGTCGTGAAGGACGGAATAAGCTTCTTTGTGCTGACCAGCGTCGGCAAAAGCGACGAGGTGGAATTCCCGCGGTTTGCCGTCCTGGTTCGTTGTGTGGGAATGCAGGTGGTTCCCCCACCAGTTGCCGTCCGGAACGTTAGAGCCATCCAGGGCGGTATCAGTGGCCAGCACCTGAGGTCCGCGAACAAAGGCGACCGCATCACTGGTGACGTCGGTATGGGGTACTGTCCTGATGTCGAGCGGCATGTTGACGGTAATGGTGTCCCCGGGTTGCCACTCCCTGTCGATTTCGATCAGTCGTGATTCAGGTACTGCAAGGCTCTCACTGCCATTGATTCTGGCCGAGTAACCGTCGGCCCAGGGTGGTACGCGCAGTACCAGGGTAAATCGCTCCGTGCTCTCTGGCGTGACGCCCACTTCAAAATCACCGCTTTGCGGGAAGTCCCCTTTAACGGTGAGGGTGACTTTCTTTTGTTCGTCGTTGGCATGGTAGGACATCACGTGACGCCCTGGAATGTATTGCAGTAGAGCCGGGTGACCATTCAGCGTGCCTGAAGCCACCAGCGGGATCATTGCCAACCCCCGGGGTATGCTGCTGGAGCAGCATGAGATCGCAGGGGTCAGTTTGACATCATGTCCGTTGTAATGCTTTTGGCCCACGAGTGGTGCGAAATAACTGACCTCGCCGGTGAGTGGCGACTGTGCTGCGGGCAGTGCGTTATAGATGGTGCGTTCGATTTCATCGGCGTACTGCACGTCGCCGGTCAGCTCAAACAGATGTTTGGTCAGTTGTAGCCAGGTGACTGTCACGCACCCTTCACCAACAGCCTGGCCGGGGGGCATGCGGCCATCCTGGGTAAATTGTTCGAAGTAGCTTGCGGTCCCGGTGATGTAGAGACGCTTGCTAGCAATATCATTCCACGCGTTCAGGCAGGCGCGCAGGTAACGTTCATCCGGATCAATGCGATAGAGCTCCAGTAGCCCGACCAGATTGGAGAGCATCTCGTAGGCTTTTCGATTGGCTGTCCGGTAAACGTCACCGGTGTCGAGCAAGCTGGTAAGCAGTCTGCAGCCATCCTCGTACATCCATGTTTCCGGATCACTCTCATCCTCCCACGCCTGGACGATCCGATGGCAGAACTCGAGATACCGGGATTCGCCGGTTTCCCTGTACAGAATTGCGATAGACTCCAGCACACTAGTGGCGGCCATCCCAAGATGAGAGCTGGCGAGACGAAGACTCTTCCCACGGGTCACATAATGGTCATACATCAGATCAGCCGACTGACGACACGCGGTGATTGATGCCTGGTCCGCCGTGGCCTGGTAATAAGTGAGCAGTCCAATCAGCGCATACTTGTGTGTCCAGACATCCCACACAGGACCATCCCACCCCAGGCCGTCGCCTTGTCGGAACTGGTCGCTGTCCTTGTAGGTACCGAGGTAGCCGTTCTCCAACTGCCTGGCGATGAGCCTTCTTGCAGTTTCATCCATCCGTGATTTGAGGCGTTCATCGCCCGTATAGCGCCAGGCATGTGTCGCCGCATGGAGGTACTTACCGACATGTTCACCAGCCCACCACTGTTTTCCTGGCCGGTTCTCAAACGGGTCTAGGATCATGTTCAGATCCAGTGTGAGAAGCCGTTTTTCAACATTGATCTGCATGCGATCTGCGATCCATCCTTCGAATTGTGAACGCAGGAGGTCACCCTCGTGAAATGCAATGCTGACCTGGTTGGAAACTACCGGTGCCATCAAGTCGCCTTATCAGTCCTATCAATGGTGAGCATTGTAGCAAGCCTCTTGGACTGTGCTGGTTGGAATGGGTGAATAGTGCCCTCCGCATTGCCTTTCTCGAGGCCGGCGAAGCACGTGAGCAGGGTAGCCATCAATCGCGATGAGGCAGAGGCGGTCCGAGTGTCTGTTGCTACACCAGAGCGACTGTATGTTTGTCTCGATGACCAGATCGCGATGGACTAGGCTGCGTAAGTCGACCGTTGAGCTAACGCAGGCTGCTGAGCAATTTCACCAGGGTTTGTTCGGTGCCGATGCCGCCGCCTTTGGTGATCAGCAATTTTCCTCTGAAGCGTGAAATCGGAATTCCTGCATCGACTGTTCCCAACACCTCAAGGGTCTCATCACCGACGATCGCTGCCGATGTGTCACCTCCGATGACGATCAACGTTCCGAGATCGGAAAAGTGAGCGTCTGCAATCTCGGCCATCTGACGGGCTTTCGTCTGCGCCTGTTGTCCTGTGATGCCTCCGGCAGGGAGTTCGCTGACAATCACAGTGAGGTTTGAAGAAAGCTCTACTGGATCTCCAGGCATGTGCGTGCGTTCACCCAGCGCCGCAAGTTGCCCACGACTCGTAGCGTTTAGGCTGCCGCACACGACCAGTACTGGGGGTTCAATCCGTATGGGAGCAGGCTTGCGCTCCGGTAGAACCTGATCCGCGAACGCGCCGACTGCACCTGCCGGGCCGAACATGATGCGGTGCTCGTTGAGGCAGCGTCTCGCAGCCGCGTTGAGCTCCGGTGTGTCGTTGGCGTCCCAGATCACGATGTTGTCATGCACGCATTTCGTATGTTCGAGCACGTCAATGGGGCGATTGCTGATCGGTGCCGTCAGGGGATCCTGACCGAATGGTGAGTCGAGCACCGGTAGATCATTGATATAGACCACACCGTCTTTGCAGCGTCGTCCCGCATCGGGAAAGCTTGGGACGATCGCGATCTTGTGTCCGTTTTCAGCGAGTACAAAAGCTTCATGTGCCCAATTGCCGCGCAATCCCGCATCCATCTTGTGGGCCCGGTGGATTGTCTCGTTGCTATGCGCCTGATGGATCTTCAGCGCGGCGTCGTTGGCGGCAATCTGTCGTGTATCGATGTCCACAACGCAGCAGATGTTACTGGTTGCGTTGGGGCCTGTCGGTACCGGGAATTGGTCGCCTGCAATGATACCGCCACATTCAAAGGCACCGGTTCGGTCGTCTGCAGTCACGAAGAGAGTGGTGTTTGTCATCCGGATATCCTGCATGAGAAACGTGAGTCAAGGCAACCCAACCCGCCAGAAAGGTGGTTGATGATGAGATTGATGAGCGAAACGACTGGTGTCTCGATGCTTTGAAACCCGCTTAAATTGGCCTCGGGATCAGAGGTCCGGGTGCTGCTCGAGAAAGTCGTTGGCACTCTCGTAGGTGTAACCCGCGCGACACAGGATGGCTTCACCCAGGGGTTTTGCAACGAGCTGCAGACTGAGGGGCATCCTGTCCGGGGAGAAACCACAGGGCACCGATAGTGTGGGATAACCGTTGTAATCCCAGATCGTAATGAATCGCCCATTACGGGCGAAAAAGGCCGGAGGTACACCAGCGATGGTACCTTCCGCCCGATTGAACCCCTCGTAGGCGGCCTCAGGCCGATACTGAAACGACTCGCCGGCCAACGTGGGGCAGAGCAGGCAATCGATGTTTTGGAATACCGATGCCATTCGTTGTCCCGCGCGTTTGCGAGCAATGACGGCCTTTGCGACGTCAATCCCGGAGGTAGAATGTCCACTGGCCAGGAACTCGCGAAAGTACGCCCCATAGTAGTGTTGTTGGTCCGGATAGGTTGCTTGATGGACGGCGGCTGCTTCGGCGCCAGCTATCACACTCCATGCGGCTGTCTCGTCCTCCGTAATACTAGGGACATGGACGTCAATCACCTCGGCACCGGCTCCCGACAGTTGTTTGAGTGCGTCTCTTAATGCGGTGACCACGTAAGCTTCAACATTCGTGGTCGCGTAGTCTTCGTCCCAACCGATACGCAGGCCATCTACGCCGCGGTCAAGTTCCGCCTCATAGTCATCGGGGGCGGTCACCAGCGTTGTGTCGTCATTGGGATCGTATCCTGCAATGACGTTCAATATCCGCGCAACGTCACGGACGCTACGGGTCATGGGGCCGACGTGATCCAGGGTGGGTGCGAGGTCCATGACATTGTGACGACTTACGCGTCCCCAGGTTGGCTTCAGTCCCACAAGACCATTGGTTGCTGACGGATAGCGAATCGAGCCGCCCGTATCGGTACCGAGTGAAGCGAAACAGAGCCCAGCCGCGGTGGCGGCTCCTGACCCGCCTGATGAGACACCGGGCCAGCGATCTTCTCCCCAGGGGTTCCTTGGAACCTGGAAAGTAGGATGGTAGCCCACCATGGCACCTTCGGTGGTTGCGAGTTT
>NTKD01000010.1 GCA_002457275.1 OM182 bacterium MED-G24 | reverse complement strand
CGTTCTTGTGATCCGTGCCAGAGAGGACTGGCGATCACAGGACAATGGCCGAAGAATAACTGACTCCGTTCAGTGCCGCCAGAAAGCACCTGCGCCGGATTGGAATCAATCGTCAGTCTTAAAGTCTCAACTACATCAATACAGAGGCTCATTCTTCAGCCCCCCATGTACCAAGGGATGTACCAGCAAATCGGCAGACCCATGACACCTATAAGAAACCAGTTGACCCTGATATTGACGGGTCTGGCTTTCTTGGGCTCAGTAGGTGGTGCAACCCTGTCAGCGCCCATCGGAGATGGAAAATCTCGGACATGCCCCGGAAGCACCATGTGTACACCTGTGAGGGGGATCGTTATGAACCGGTCGCGCATCGCAGCGGCGACTGGATTGTAGTGGGTCATTACGAACCGGACAGCAAGCCTTCAGTCTACGTAGAGATTCACTGGCCCGAAGACCTGGAAATGTCTTCCCAGCCGGACCACAATATCCGAGAAATCACCACCAATAATCTGCCCAATCACCCAACGGGAGAGTTTCCAATTTCGCGGCAGGACGATGGGGTCAGGTATCAACGCAATGGAAATCCTGTACGACTCCAGGATTTTTCGATGACGTTGCCCCAGACACCATAGCGTTCGCCCGCGGCACACTGTCTGCCGGCGGGCCCTATCGGCGTGATGCTGACAGGGAGGCTGCCGTTCGACCCACTCGACCTAATGCAGCGCGATGCTGGCGCTCACAATATGACGGAAATTTGCATGGGCCACCCGGACGAACGTGGCATCTACCACTACCACCAAGTGACACACTGCGATGCCGCCTCTCAGCCACATGCACTTGTTGGGTAAGGTGCAGACGGATTCGAAATCTATAACGCGATGACAGTAGATGGCGAAACCATCACCGACGTGGGTCTCGACGATTGTGACGGACATGAGCACGACATTGAGTGGGATGGCGTGTCAAAACAGCTCTACCACTACCATTCCACCCATGAATTCCCCTATGCTCTAGGCTGCCTGCGAGGACAGCCACACATGACGCTCGATCTACCGGCCATAAAGCGCACAAACATGCGACGCCAGGATCGTGGATTTCAGCCGCGAGTCAGTCCTGACGGCAAAGCGATGCCGCGATAGGTATCACCCCTGGCCCCTAAAATCGGGCCTCGCGCAGTACTTCGCAGAACTTCATTGGAGTGACGGGTCGTCCGTGAATGATATCACCAACCGATTCCTCGGCCGGCGCATGGTCGCCATCGGATTTTGCATAGATTTCATTGCGATTGGCTTCTTCTTCTACTCGTACGGGGTTTTCTTTAAAGCCATCGCGGACGATTTCGAAGGGTCCAGGCTGGGGGTCTCCCTGGGTATCGTCATTGCACAGGGTACAGGTGCATTGCTCGCCCCCCTGATCGGACGTGCGCTCGATCGATACCCCATCAAGCAGGTGATCGCACTTGCCGCAACGTCTCTGGGGATTGGTTTCATCCTGCTCGGTTTCACGACCTCACCACTCTGGTTTTATCTCGTCATGTGCCTGTTCATGGGATTCGGTTCAACGGCAACCGCACAGATCGGATCACTGAAACTCATCAGCAACTGGTTCGTGCTGAAGCGCGGCACGGCATTAGGCATTGCCTCAACCGGAATTTCCATAGGCGGTATGGTGATGCCCGCGGTGAGTGCATGGTTTATCGTTCATTTCGGGTGGCGCGAAGGGTTTATGGTCTATGGACTGATCACCCTGGTGGTCCTCGTACCCCTCGTGCTTCGATTCGTCGTATCTCGTCCTGAAGATGTTGGGCTTCTTCCCGATGGCCTCAAGAGTCAGGAGCAGCTACCGCCTGCAAGATCGCCACTCAAGACCAGCGAGATGGTGGTTGACCGGAACTTTATCGCGATGGTCGTGATCATCGGCCTGTTGTTCGGCATCCAGAGCGCGACCTTGATCCACATGGTTCCCCGCGCAACCGATATCGGCATTGACCTTGTGGCTGCCGCCTTCATCGCCTCGGTGTGCGCTGGGACGGGCGTCGTCGGAAAACTGGCCTTCGGTTCCATGATCGACCGGATGCCAGTTCGACTCGCTTTCTGGATTGCGGTCGCGAGCCAGGTTATTGGTCAGAGCATCATGTTTCTGAACAACGACTACGCGCTTTTCATGTTCGGCGCCGCGATTTTCGGGTTTGGCATGGGAGGGATCGTTCCGATGCAGGGAGCAGTTGTCGGCGCAGCCTTTGGAAGGGCTTCCTTCGGACAGGTGATGGGCGTCATGCACCTGCTGATGGCCTTTATTCATCTAGCAGGACCACCCTTTACAGGATGGGTCTATGACCATACCGGTAGCTACGACGCCGCGTTCCTGACGTTTTTTGGTCTCTACGGTATTGTCGCTCTTGCCATCGCGGTACTCAGAGTTGAAACACGCGGTAGTCGACGAGTCAGCATGAGTGCCAAGGTAGAAAGTCTCTGATCAGGACGTTTCCTTCAATCTGACAGGACCAAAGTTACCAGGGTATTTCCCCTGGATGCCGACATAAAAGTCGCTCAGCCTGGCCATGAGGGATTCTTCATCAATGTCGTGTGGAATCACCGGCCCAAGTCCGGCGACTTTTCTGTGATAGTCGAGAAAACCGCAAACCATCGGGATCCTTGCGGTCTGGGCAATACGAAAAAAGCCCGATTTCCAGTAGGGTGCTTGCCCTCTAGTTCCTTCCGGCGGGACCACCAGTACACATCCGGGGCTCGCGTTGATCTCCTCAGCCAGCGACGCAACCAGATTGTTCCGACGCGAGCGATCGATAGGGATACCCCCCATGAACCGAAGTACTAGGCCAAGGGGGCCGCGAAACAAACTTTCCTTACCGATCCAGTGAACAGACAACCCAAGAGAAAATGCTGCCGCGATCAGGTAGATGAAATCCCAATTGCTGGTGTGCGGTGCAGCGATGATCAGCATCCTCGCATCGTCCGGCGCCTGTCCTTCAACCTGCCAGCCGGCGCACCGGTTGACCGTTTTGCCAAGCCACCGGGCAAAAGAGCCGCAGGCCCGTTTTCGGCTTACGCGCTGAGTCATGGCGTTCTGGTGATCATCTGAAGCGTTTCCTGATGCATCGGCCACGACACGTTATCCCCTAGCAAAAAAAACTTCAGTCCCAAAAATCGGGACTGAAGTTATAATTGGGGGATGTACGTTTTGAAACGTACCCTTCAACAGTGCGGCGGGATTGACGAACCTCTCACATCACACCATTTTCCTGACAGGCGGTTGTCACGGTGCACAGCCTAGGACGGGTGATACCGTGATAAAATTCCCGTGACGTACCCGTGGCGTAGAGGAGCACAAACATGACCCGATTTTCGGTGCTGGACCTGTCACCAGTTGTACAGGGGAGTACACCCAGCAACGCATTGCGGAACTCTCTCGATCTGGCTCAACATGCAGAGCAGCTGGCTTACAACCGTTACTGGGTTGCAGAACACCACAACATGCGTGGCATCGCCAGTGCCGCAACCTCCATCGTTATCTGCCATATCGCGACGGGCACACAGGAAATCCGTGTCGGGGCCGGCGGCATCATGTTGCCCAACCACGCACCACTCGTCATCGCGGAGCAGTTCGGTACCCTCGCCTCACTGTTTCCGGATCGAATAGATCTCGGCCTCGGAAGGGCACCGGGTTCTGACCAGATCACAGCACACGCATTGCGCAGGACCCTGAACGGCAGCGCGGAAGACTTTCCAAGAGACGTAGTGGAATTGCATCACTATCTGGGCGCTCCGCAGGATGGACAACGAGTCGTCGCCACACCGGGTGCCGGGACCCATGTTCCGCTCTGGATTCTTGGTTCAAGCCTGTTCGGTGCGCAGCTCGCCGCGATGCTGGGTCTCCCATTCGCATTCGCCTCTCACTTTGCACCTGCCATGATGGCGGAAGCCATTTCAATCTACCGGGACACTTTCAAACCGTCAGAGACTTTGAAACAGCCCTACGTCATGCTCGGTTTCAATATCTGCGGCGCGGAAAGTCAGGAGGAGGCCAACTACCTGCGATCGTCGTCAAAACTCTCGTTCCTCAATATGCGTAAGGGGACACCGACCCTGTTACCGCCGCCCGTTGCTGATCTTGAAGATCAGCTCGACGACCTGAACAGGTCATTGTTGAAGCAAATGAACAACCCGATTGCTTCGGGCACAGTGGATGATCTGGAATCGGGAATGTCCGCGTTTATTGAAGAGACTGGGGCTGACGAGCTCATGCTGGTGTGTTCCATTTACGAACATGCAAAACGTGTGCGATCATTCGAAATCGCCGCAGACGCGGCGCGACGTATCCAGACCCGACAATCGGACCCTGCCACATACATTTCTGCATGAACCCTGTGCAACATTGTTTGCACTGACCGGGTCCTTAGGTACACGGCCAGACGACCGTGTGTTCAGTCTGGTGCAGTCGCCTCTGAAATCTGACCAGCCGCTGCCCCGCAAACTCATCATGATATAGTCCTCCGATGCAAGACACACGACCGCTCCTGCTGGAGACAGATTTCCCACCCATCACACGTGGCCGATTAAGCACCCTGCAGGTCAACCTCGGATACCTGTGCAACATCAGTTGCACCCACTGCCACGTCAATGCGGGTCCCACACGCACAGAACTGATGGACACAGAGACGCTGGCCCTGGTACTCAAATTCGCCAGGCTTCGGGACATCCAGACGCTCGATCTGACTGGTGGATCGCCGGAAATGAACCCGGGGTTTCGTGATCTGGTTCGTGCCGCACGTCGCAGTGACATTGAAGTCATGGATCGATGCAATCCCACGATTCTCGTCGAACCAGGTTATGAGGATCTCGCTCAATTCCTCGCAGAACAGAAGGTTCAGATCGTCGCCTCCATGCCTTGTTATCAGGAAGAGAACGTCGACGGGCAACGTGGTAAAGGGGTCTATGCACGCAGCATCGCGGGGCTTAAAAAACTGAATGCCCTCGGTTATGGACACCCGAATTCCGGACTCACACTGAACCTCGTGTACAACCCGGACGCACCTATTCTGCCGCCACCTCAGCAGGAACTGACGCAGGACTACAAGGATGCCCTCGCCACTGAACATGACATCGTGTTCAACGAACTGTATTGCCTAGCGAACATGCCCATCAGCCGGTTTGGCGCCAGACTACTGGCAAAGGGAGACTACGCCGACTACATGGCCCTTCTCAGGGACGCATTTGTGCCCGATAACCTTGCGACTGTCATGTGTCGCTCACTGATCAGTATCGACTATCGGGGGTTCGTCTACGATTGCGACTTCAACCAGATGCTCGAGATGCCACTGGCCACCGACCACCAGGTTCACCTGTCTGAACTGCTTGACGCCGAACTTGAAGGACGGTCCATTCATGTTGGCGAACACTGTTACGGCTGTACCGCCGGACAGGGTTCGAGCTGTGGTGGCGCCCTGTCCGCCTGACCTTTTGGGTTGTTTACAGGGGTTATTTACGGGCTAACTGTGGGGTGAGGATACGAACCGGCCCGGAATGACATCTGCAAAGGCTAAACGCCGCAAAAGGCGCGAAAATACTGAGCATCTTCCCTGTGAGACTTCCAAACCTCGACGATGTTCTCAATCGCCTCTTCGAACCCTTCCCTCGACGAGAGATAACCCAGAATGGGATCGGTCTCAGCGAAATAGCTTTCAAACGGTTTGAACTGCAATACCTGCGTAGGTCCCAGTCCGACGTAGTTATTCTCAGTAACATCTTCAACCGCTCCGAGCTGATCATGGATCGCCATCGGTTGAATGGCGCAAGAAAGATCGTTGATTGCACGTTGGCCGCTGTCCTGATCCAACTCAACAAGCCAATCTAGGCAGAACTCAACAGATGAGGACTCGATACTATTTGACTGAACGCGTGCGAAATCACGGATATCAACCGGTTTCAATAGTCGTCGCGCCGCGCGAGCGACAGCATTGATACGTCGACCACCAAAGGGAATAAGCCTAGCCAGAACCGCTCCCTTGTTGACAGTGTAGTCGTTTGCTAGGACTCCAATGATCTCGTGAACGCCGGCAAATTCATCACTGACATCACAATGTCGATATTTGAGGTACTCTGCGACCGCCTCTGCAGCCAGATTTCGATGAGGTTCGAATATGACGAAGGGCAACAGGCGCATCGGATCGACAACTCTTTGATCCACTTTTCTAACCGTTCGCGCATAGAGCGCACGACGTTCACTCAACCGAGTATTTGTCGTTATGACCTGCAGAGCTTGGCTGTAATGCCATGACCAAAGTCCTCCTGGTCCAGCTCAAATCGCTCGAGCCGGCGGGTCAAAGGCGACGGGTCATCGTTGGGATTTCATCGGCGGGGATAAGCCCCTCACTGGCGAAATCAACCGGAATGATGTTGGGATTTAACATAGTTCCCTTATTGTTCCTTCCCCACTGTCTGATCATACATCCTTGATAGCCATCCTTTATCGTTTGTGGCCCCTCATGCTCGGTCAGTCCGAAGCAAGGGACTCTATTTCTTGAAGCCAAGTATGCGATGGTAAAGCTGGCAGAAACTTTGAACTGGGTCACAATTTCACGATTCAGCGGCAAGGCTAGGCGACAAACTGCGAAATTGAGCATTTTTTGTACAATTTGACTATCTGGCCACTGTCCTGGTCAGCGAGTCGGCGGATACTGTGAGCGTGTGTTTCACAAAAACCCGATGTTACAATCCCCGCCCCTACTGAATACTGAACCATGAGTACCCGACCTTTACCTTCCCTGACAAACCCTCTGCAGGTTCCAGATCACACATCATCCAACGGTGTTAGCACGCAGAGTCCATATGAAACAACGCTCGCGTCAACGAAAGAGCTCCTAGAGCGTCCGCAGACTGCGCCAAGCTGGAAGAACATTCAGCGTCAACACGCCAAGAATCGGATGACCGTATGGGAACGACTGGGCGTGTTGTCGAACGCGACTCCGAAAGTACTGTATCAGAACTGGGGACCGAACCTGGATGGGGCTTCCCTTGTCACCGCCGTACTCAATATCGATGGAAGAGACGTCGCGATTTATGGACATGATTTCACCGTCCGCGCTGGATCGATGGATGCCACCAACGGTGAAAAATTAGCGAAATTGTTTGAACTGGCAGGTGAACGCAAGATTCCGTTGATTGGGATGAACGACTCCTCAGGTGCCTATGTGCCCGCCGGTGTCGGTGGCCTTGACGGTTACGCCAAGGCATTTACCGCACTTCGAAAAATCAGCGGTGTCGTGCCATCCATCATGTGCATGTTTGGCTTCAACGCGGGCGGAGGCTCCTACCTTCCGAGACAGGGGAGCTTCCTGATTCAACCCAGAGAGACCTTTTTCGGTCTGACCGGAGCAGCCGTCGTGAAGTCGGTACTCGGTGAAGATATTGAACCGGATGCTTTGGGTGGCCCAGACGTGCACAGTCAAACAGGTGTGACAGATCTTGTTGTTGAAGACGAGGTAAGCGCTCTGATCAAGGCGAAGGAACTCTTGAAGTACCTCCCCAGGAACAATAGCGAACTCGCCCCTTTTCAAAACACGTCTGACCCAATCGATCGTGAGACCAGCGATATTGACAGGTTATTCCGGGTCGCATTTGATTCCCCCGCAGGGTTCAACACACCTTTCGACGTGAGCATCATCATCCAGCAGATCTGCGACCACGGTGATTACTTCGAAATACAGCCTGACCGGGCGCGCAATACCATCACATGTTTTGGGCGGCTGGGTGGCCAGGTCGTCGGCTTCGTTGCCAACAACTCCGCCGTTGGCTCGGGACAAATCGACATCGACGCAGCCTATAAGAACGCCCGCTTCATCAGGTTCTGTAACCTCTACAACATCCCGGTTATTTTCATGGAAGATACAACCGGCTTCCTGCCAGGGCGAGATCAGGAAAGTCGCGGTATCGTCCAGGCGGGACGTGCCATGCTGGACGCAATAATCGATCTGCGTACCCCACGCCTCCTGGTACTGGTGAGAAACGCCATCGGTGGCGCCTACGCTTCCTATAACAACTATCCGACCGGAGCTGATCTCGTCATCGCATTGCCACCAACCCGGGTTGCAGTCATGGGCCCGCCAGGTGTTGAGTTTGTTTACAAAGACGAACTGCGTTCAATTCGAAAGCAAGCAGCGGATCATGATGACGCGTGGCTCGCGCAGGAAGAGTCAAAGCTGGCGCGACGGTACGAAGAAGAACTGATGAATCCGAAGGAAGCGCTCAGCCTGGGGTCCATTTCTCAGATGGTTATGCCACAGAATCTGCGGCAGATACTTGCCGAGCACATGAAATTCCACCTTGATCACTACGAGCCAGGGCCGTTCAACGGTATCCAGCGAGAATTTCACTAACGGAGTAATTTGTGTCCGGTCAGTGGTACCACCGAAATCCGCTTATACACCAGAACCGCCGAAAGACAGGTGGATCGACCTGGCGTCGCTCGTTTGACTGTTCAGATGTTCAGCCGCTGATCATCTGCCGCGGGCCTATTCGGATCGAAGCAATGACGGTGTTCGAAGAACTCGGAATCGAGCACTACGGCATCCTGCTTTCAGAGAAGGACTCAATCACCTATACCGAAGCATTGTCTCCCGAGTTGCGGAAGGGACTGCCGGATGAGCGGGTCCATCGCGTACCGGACTACAGTGGCGCGACGAAAGAGGAACGTCTTGAACGCATCCATGAGATCGTTCAAATCGCGCATGCGCACAACTATAACGCGGTGTTTGCCGGTTACGGTTTCATGGCCGAAGATGAAACGCTGGTCTCCGCGCTGGAAGATGCGGGCTTGAACTTTATTGGCCCCTGTTCAAGAACCGTACGATCAGCCGGTAACAAAGATCTTGCCAAACGAACGGCAATCGCTGAAGACGTGTCAGTCACTCCAGGCGTCGACAATGCCACCGAACTGACACTGGAACGTCTGTACCCGGACAAGGCGGCTTTGTCTTCACTGATCAGTGAACAGGGATTCGACCTTGATATCGCCACGATGGAACTCAAAGAAGCTGTTTCCGCGGTATTGGAGACATCCTATGAACAAGGTGTAGACCTCTTCTCGATCGATGACTTGAGCGAGACGCTGACTGCATGTGTCGCTGACCTCATGCGTCTTCATCCCAGGTACCGTATCCGCCTGAAGGCTATCGGTGGCGGTGGCGGTAAGGGACAACGCATTCTTGACGCTCCCTCCGATAGCAGTTCTGAGTCCATTGACGCCGCATGCGGACGTGTGGACACGCTCTTTCGTGAAATTCTGTCGGAAGTACGCGCCGGGGGCGTTGGCGACAACAAGAATGTGCTTGCAGAACTCAACATTGAGACCGTTCGCCACGTTGAAATTCAGGTTGTGGGAAATGGCGAGTGGTGCCTCACCATGGGTGGACGTGATTGTTCAGTTCAGATGAATGAGCAAAAGCTACTCGAATTGTCGCTCACAGTCCCCGAACTTGAAGATGGCATCCTGAAAGCTAACGATGCGGGCCAGGAATCCGCAGTGGCCTCACTAAAACAGGATCTCGCAACCCTAATCCGAATGGAGGAGGAGGCAGTCAGATTTGGTGCAGCTGTCGGACTCGACTCCGTCTCCACATTCGAATGTATCGTTGACCAGGACAACCACTTCTTCATGGAAATGAACACTCGCGTCCAGGTCGAACATCGCGTCAGCGAACTTTGCTACAGTTTGAGATTCATAAACCCAGAGGATCACAACGACCGCTTTGAAGTCGATGCGATCATCGAACTCATGGTGCTCCTGGCCCGACATGGTGCTCGACTCCCTTGTCCCGAGCGGATCAGGCGGGAAGGAGCATCAGCGGAAATTCGACTGAACGCGAGCGACGATGCACTGAGACCCCACGCCGGTGGTGTGATCACCGATTGGTCATCGCCACTCGAAGGCGAAATCAGGGATGATCAGGGGATCTGCCTCACCAACCCCGACACCGATATGTTCATGCGTTATCACCTTGCCGGTGCTTACGACTCGAATATTGCGCTGGAACTCACCACCGGCCTGAGTCGCGAAGATACGTTCGAACGTGCGGCGACAATCCTCCGTAAAATGAAAATCACAGGTGAGAACCTCAGCACCAACCTGAACTTCCACTATGGGTTAATCAATTGGTTCACCGGCCAGAACGTACAGGCTAGACCGGCGACCAGTTTCACACTGCCCTACCTGACCGCCGTTGGACAACTAACTCGCTGCGCGTCCGATATTGACCTGTCCTATGCGTGGCGCCAGATCGAACAGCGCTACCTGTCCGGGACAGAAGACGCCAGTCACAACGCGGCGATCTCAGATGTCATGGCGAGAAAGTCGAATCTGGTTATTCGGGCGGTGGAAAGATTGCTAGATCAACCCCACTATCTCGCCGGTTGGCTCGCAAGGTACCAGGGGGACTTCACGGTTACTGACCGAGCCGTGTCATGGCACAGGAACAGGTTGTTTGTGCTCGCTGACATCTATGAGTTCCTCAACATGCTTCCGGACGACAACACACCTGCCTTGTATACGATCTGGCCAGAGGACCTGGAAATCCTCGAAACGGGTCTCTCCTTCATCCGTGAACTTTCGGCACGCGATCTGATGGGACCCGATGGCAATCTGCACACCGAGGCCCGAGATGACGTCGTCGGTGCACATGCCGGTCATCAGATCGGACTTGAATTGTTGAACCTGCTGCCCTACATCGCGGATCGTGCACGCTTTTTCGAACTTCGTGTTAATGCGGATCTGACAGTTGAGTTGCCTAATTGGACCCGCGATCCAGATACAACAGCAGAGAGTTTGCGATACCTGTCACCACCACCGGTAGCCGCCGGGGACGAAATTTCTGCACCTTCCGGTGGTATGTTCTATTCGCGCGAGGCGCCCGATCGCCCGCCGCTCGTTGAACCAGGGGACCACTTCGAAACAGGAGATGATCTCTGCGTCATCGAGGTCATGAAGATGTTCAACAAGGTCAGAGCACCATTCTCAGGAACCATCGATAAAGTACTGATTGGAGAGGATCAGACGATCATCAAAAAGGGACAGCCTATCTTCAAGGTCACCCCCGACGAGATCATCACACTACCAACCCCAGACGAAATGGCCGCTCTCCGACGATCCGAGACGGATGAGTTCCTGCGAACGCTACGCCTGGAATCTGACGACGGAGCCCGACCATGATCACCGCACTCGATCACATCGCGATCGCTGTACCTGATCTAACGCGGGCCATCTCCCGCTTCATGGAGGACTTCGGTCTGGAATTTCAGGGTACCGAAGAGGTTGCTGCCGCACAGACGACAACAGCTTTTTTTCCGGTCCCAGGCACCAGCATCGAACTGGTTCACCCAAGCGACGGCGGCGGCCCACTGGTGAAATACCTGGAGCAGCGAGGGCCAGGTATTCACCACCTGTGTTTTAGAACCGATGACCTTGACGCCGATATCCTGCGCCTGCAGGAAAAGGGTTATCGGTTCATCACCGACAAGCCTTCTATTGGCGCACACGGTACGCGTGTGATTTTTATTCACCCGAAGTCATGCGATGGCGTACTCATCGAGCTCAACGAGTATCCAGAAGATGCTCACCATGATGAACAAACCGACAGAGCCGCAAATGAGTGACAACCGCTATACGCCACCCAAGAGCAGCCTCGAAGACTGGGCAAAGGCGGCAGGCAAACTCATGAAGGGGAAGCCTGTTGACAGCCTGAAGGTACAAACTGCGGAGGGTATCGAACTATCGCCACTCTATACTGCAGAGGATATTTCTGGATCTGCAACAAAAGACACATTGCCTGGCCTTGAACCGTACATCCGTGGTCCGCAGGCGA
Organism: OM182 bacterium MED-G24; assembly: GCA_002457275.1. GTDB lineage: Bacteria > Pseudomonadota > Gammaproteobacteria > Pseudomonadales > Azotimanducaceae > UBA7451. Next base: position 30,820 of record NTKD01000010.1, on the reverse strand, counting down.
CCATGTATGCGGGACGACCCTGGACAATTCGACAATACGCGGGGTTTTCCACTGCCGAAGAATCCAACGCGTTCTATCACCAACTCCTGTCGGAAGGTGCGCAGGGTATCTCGGTCGCTTTTGACCTCGCCACCCACCGGGGGTACGACTCGGATCACGAACGGGCAATCCACGACGTGGGAAAGGCTGGTGTCGCTGTCGATTCTGTCGAGGACATGAAGCTCCTGTTTGATGGGATACCGCTGGACCAGGTTTCTGTGTCCATGACCATGAATGGCTCCGTGCTACCCATTTTGGCCGGATACATCGTCGCTGCAGAGGAACAGGGGGTCGCGCAAGCTGACTTATCAGGCACTATCCAGAATGACATTCTGAAAGAGTTTCTAGTACGTAATACCTATATCTACCCACCAGGGCCTTCGATGCGAATCGTCGGCGACATCATCGCTTACTGCACGGAGCACATGCCCCGTTTTAATACTATTTCGATATCGGGATACCATATCCAGGAAGCTGGTGCTGACGCCGCATTGGAGCTGGCCTATACGCTTGCAGACGGCAAAGAGTACATCCGTTGCGCTCTCGCTGCCGGTCTGGACATCGACGACTTTGCGCCCAGATTGTCCTTCTTCTGGGGAATCGGGATGAACTTCTATATGGAGATTGCCAAACTTCGAGCGGCTCGGTTACTGTGGTCTCGAATCGTTGATGAATTTAATCCCGGAAATCCACGATCGAAAATGCTGAGGACACACAGTCAGACCTCCGGCTGGTCGCTAACTGAACAGGACCCTCACAACAACGTTGTGCGCACGACGATCGAAGCCATGGCTGCCGTTTTCGGAGGTACGCAGTCTTTACACACCAACGCGCTGGACGAAGCCATCGCCCTACCGTCAGAGAGCAGTGCACGGTTAGCGAGGAATACCCAGTTGATTCTGCAGGAAGAAACCGGCATTACAGACGTCATTGATCCTTGGGGTGGTTCCTACATGATGGAATCACTCACGAGTCAACTGGCCGACCGCGCATGGGACCTGATCGTCGAGATTGAAGACAAGGGAGGTATGGCAAGTGCCATCGAAACCGGCCTACCCAAGTTGCGGATCGAATCAGCAGCCGCGAAACGACAGGCTCAGATCGACAATGGTGAACAGGTCATCGTTGGCGTCAACAAGTATCAGACCAAGACACCCGACCAGATTGAAGTTCTCGAAATCGAGAACTCAGAGGTACTCAAAAAACAGCTGGACAGACTGGCAGAAATCAGGATTCATCGAGATGAGCAGCAGGTTCAGACACACCTGAAGGATCTTCGGGAGGCGGCCGACAACAACTCTGGGAATCTGCTTGATCTCGCCGTTATCGCCACACGGGCTCGTGCCACTGGCGGTGAGATTACGCTGGCGCTGGAGGATGCGTACTCAAGGTATGAGGCAGAGACCAGAACAGTTTCGGGCGTCTATGGTGAGGCCATGAACGACGATCAGTCATGGCAGGATCTGACGACCCGGATCAAGGCGTTCACGGCTGAAAACGAGACCGCGCCCGCCATCCTTGTCTGCAAACTCGGGCAGGATGGACATGACAGGGGTGCGAAAGTCATCGCGTCCTCATTTGCTGACGCAGGATTTCGCACAGCGTTGACCCCTATGTTCTCTTTGCCCAAGGAGGTCGTAGACCAGGCCATCCGTGAGGAGGTCCATGCCATCGGTGTTTCCTCACTGGCAGGCGCACACAAGACAATGGTCCCCGACCTTCTTGCAGAGCTCAAGGCAGCCGGCGCGGATCATATCGTCGTGGTTGTCGGTGGCGTGATCCCAAAACAGGACTATGGGTTTCTGTATAACTCCGGTGTTCACGGCGTATTCGGACCCGGTACACCGGTCACGGTTTCCTCGGACGAAGTACTCAGCCTCATCGAGGCGCGTACGTCATTGACACGAGGCTAAGGTGGGAATCCGACGAGCAATCCTATGGATACTTGGGAATACAGGGATTGTCGTCGCCATGGGCGTCTAGGGGAACCCGGTCAGAGTCACCCTCGGGTATAGCGCGGCACGGGAGGATCTACTGGTCCCGAAGATCATTCAAAACGGGAACCCCACCGATATCACCCCGCCGACCGACCTCATCACCAGACCCTCAGACAACCTGCACTTTGAACCCGTTGCCGCGAATTACTGGCTAGTGAGCATGTCCGTGATCCAGCTCTTCCTGGCTCGCATCCCTCACCTGTTTCACCGTCATCTCAAATCGAAGTGTCTTGCCGGCAAGTGGATGATTGCTGTCAATATCCACATTGAACTTGCCTGCCTTGATAAGGCGTGCATTTCGCACACCAGAAGGCGTATTGACTGAAATAATCTCACCTGGTTTCTTCCTCTTGATGTTCCCAGCAACATGCTTGGAAGAGATACGATGCCGGTTATTCTCATCGTACAGACCATAGGCCCGTTCCGGTGGCAGGGTGACAATAACCTCATCTCCTTCGGAGTGTCCCTTCAGGGCATCTTCAAGTCCGAGGAGTATTTGCCCTCTGCCAAACAGAAACTTCATCGATTCATCATCAGATGCCTCAAATTCCTGTCCTGATTCATCACTCAATTTGTATTCGAATGACACCACTTTTCTGGGTCCAATCTTCATTTTGCTTTCCAGACTACTTTGTTACAGCACCGAATCATTGCCAGTTGATCGCTCACCATCAACATCCAGTTCACCACGTCGCTGCGAAATTTCAAGGTATACGGAGTCGCTGATCGTTTCCACATTGATTACCGGTGAGCGCGCCTCTAGATCGTTCGGCGAAGCGTTCGCAATCCCGCTGGACGAAAGTCGAGCCACGATCTCGACATCGTCGAAGCTGGCAAGTGACATACCTGGCATCATGGCCATGTCTTCGGTCAGCGCCACGGTGACTGGCAAGTCCGCTGCCAGAAGTCGCCGCACTGCCAGTGGCATGGGAGGTCCGCCGGCTGCGCGCGCATACACGAATAATGGCGTTTCAGGAGACACGACCAGGTGAGACGCGAGTGAAACTTTGACCTCGATTCGTCGTTCCTCTGAGGATTGGCGAGGATCTTCGGCATGGGCAGAGGCCATCTCCCTGACCCGAGCAATTGCAGCTCCCAGGATCTGCCCTCGTTCTGCAGCCCTCTCCCGGCCCGACAGGGTCGACAACGCACGTTCAAAATGTCTCAACGCACTGCGATAGTCGCCGGAAGACGCGGCGCTCATGCCGCGGAGTTCCATCATTCCAGTATGCAGTGGCTGCAGTTTCACCACATTGCTCATCGCCTTCTCCACGCGCGTGGACAAGGTGCGGTCATCCGCCATGAACAGCATCTCTGCGTACCTTGCCGCAAGATCGACATCCCCAGGATAGGCCGCCACCAGATGCTCGAAAGCCTGTGCAGCCTGCTCAGGTTGCGATGCATTCATCAGGTAGGTCGCAAGCAGATACCATCCCTGGTGGTTGTCTGGCTGGTTTTCCAACTGGCGACGAAGCCGATCTGCATTTTGACGCATCTGTGTCGTATCGCCCGGATCTGTCTCCCTGAGCGAGGTTGCGAGATTGTGATCTGAAATTGCACCGAGCGACAGACCGACATCACTGTACAATGCAAAAGCGACAATCGGCAAAAGAACTGCGAGGGCAGCTACCCACTGAGGGCTGATGCGCCTGTTTTGAGAGGATTCCGGAGATTCGCTGGATTCGATTGCGGTCTCAGCAAGCAATGAATCCTCCAGTTCCTCTTTGAGTGCATCAAACTCACTGTCCGACAGTCTGCCGTCACTCCGCAACTCCTTGAGTTCCCCCAGCCGCTCTTCAAAAATGCTCACAACAGTGCTGTTCCGATCTGCTTCGGCGCGACGTGCTGAGCGTAGGAGGGGGATCAAGATGAAGCCACTGGCTACCAGTGACAATGCCAATGCAACGAGCCAGAACATCATCGGTCATTCAACAATCGTTGCAGTCTCGCCGCTTCGCCCGGCTTTCGCGGTGTACGCTGTCGATCTACACCTGCCCCCACAACCCGCCAGAACACAAAAGCGCCGAGACACAGCAACAAGGCTGGCGTCGCCCAGAGAAGAATCGTTCGGCTGGTGACCCTGGGCCTGTAAAGTACAAAGTCGCCATAACGCTCAAACAGGAACGTCCGTATCTGATTATCAGAGTGTCCCGCCAACAGCATTCTGTGTACCTCACGCCGGAGGTCCAGTGCAATCATCGCATCGGACCCGGCAAGATTGGTGTTCAAGCACTGCGGGCAACGAAGTTCAGAAATCAGGGAGTGATAGCGACTCCGGAGCTCATCGTCTGGAAACGGATGGGCTTCAATCGTTGCCCAACACACCGACACCAGCGACCAGCAGAGGACCAGCAACACTACTCTCGCGAAATGGCGTTTCACCGGGACTCCAATCGTGACAATAGAGGCGCCAGCGTCAACTCCCAGTCCTCACGGCTCACAATGCCAACGTGTCGATACTGAATAGCGCCTTCCGCATCAATGACATAGGTCTCTGGTGCCCCATACACCCCGAGATCGATCGCAAGTTTCCCCTCAATATCCACGATACTGAACTGATAGGGGTCTCTATGGCGGCGGAGCCAGGCCTTAGCCTTATCGGTGTCGTCGTTATAGTTGATGCCGAATATCGGTACTTCGTCTTTCAGTTCCATGAAAAGCGGGTGCTCTATCAGGCAGTTGGCGCACCAGGTCGCCCACACGTTAACCAGTGCAGGTCGTCCCTTCAGATCCTGCTCAGTGACCAGGACACCAGTCTTTACTATAGGTAGTTCAAATGCCGGGAATGGTCGATCGATGAGAACTGAAGGCAGTCTCGACGCATCCTCAAGCGTAAAGGCCCACGCCAGTACCCCCATAATAATAACGAAGCAGACTATCGGGACATAGAACAGTGTGCGATGCATCGCTAGGCCGGCGCCTCATCTGTCACTGACATTCTGGAAGGTTCACGCCGTCGATAACGACGATCCAGCAGAGTGATGAATCCACCCAACCCAATCATGGCTCCACCGATCCAGATCCAGCGAACGAAGGGCTTGTAGTGGACACGCACCGCCCAGGCATCATCTCCCACCGGCTCGCCCAGGGCCACGTACAGATCAACAAACAATCTTGGTTTCATGGCAGCTTCGGTCATGACGTTTCCAGAGGAGAGGTATCGCCTTTTCTCGGGATACATCCTCGCAATCAACTCATCATCCTGCCGGACCTCAATAAGGCCACGATCTGCCAGGTAGTTCGGTCCTTCGACCTGGTCAACACCCAGGAACCTGAACTCATAGTCGGATAGAACGACAATATCATCGGGCTGCATCCGAACATCTCGTTCATCGCTGTAGTACAACGTCGCCGCTACACCCAGAATGCAGACCGCCATTCCGCTGTGCCCCATCCACATACCATAGTAGGACCAGTTCTGCCCGAACAGGGCCGAAAGGCGTTGTCGCTTGTTTCGTGTGTTCTGGTACATGTCCAGAATCAGCGCCAGAACAATCCACAGCGCGAGCGTGACATAAAACCACGCGACCACTTCAAAGGATCCGCTCGCCAGCCAAAACAACAATATTGAGACCACAGCTGCCGCACACAGGCTCTGAATCGCGGGAACCACGATCCTGGAGGCATCCGTCGATCGCCATCTGGAATAGGGGCTGAGGACCATGAACAGGAACAGCAGCGTAACCAGTGGCACGAATACCGTATTGAACCAGGGTGGCCCTACTGAGAGTTTATCTCCCGCAAACAAGCTCTCGTAGATCAAGGGTGCCAGTGTCCCCGCGAGAACCGCTGCGGTAGTGACCACGAGTATCACGTTGTTTGCCAGCAACATGGCTTCCCGCCCGGACAATGAGAACTGAGCCGTACTTCTGACATCCGCGGCCCTCATGGCGTAGAGCGCGAGCGAACCACCGATGACCACCACGAGAAACGCCAGGATAAACAGCCCTCGTTCAGGGTCTACCGCGAAAGTATGGACGGATGTCAGCACCCCGGAACGTACAAGGAATGCACCCAAGAGACTGAAAGAGAATGCAAAAATCGCCAGCAACACCGTCCAGCTCCTGAACACACCGCGCTTCTCGGTGGCTGCCAGCGAATGAATCAACGCAGTGCCGACCAGCCACGGCATGAAGGAGGCATTCTCAACCGCGTCCCAGAACCACCAGCCACCCCAGCCCAATTCGTAATACGCCCAATAGCTTCCCAACGTGATTCCCAGGGTCAGGAAAGCCCAGGCGGCATTGGTCCATGGCCTTGACCAACGAGCCCAGGCTGCATCCAGCCGCCCCGCCCACAATGTTGCAATAGCGAATGCAAAAGGAACGGCAAACCCAACGTACCCCATATAGAGCATCGGCGGATGAACAATCAGGCCAAAGTCTTGTAGTAGTGGGTTCAGATCACCACCATCCTCCGGATAGACAGGCAACATTCTCTCGAACGGATTGGAAGCAAAGATCAGAAAAATCAGAAATCCCGCATTCAGGAAACCCAGAACACCGAGGACGCGGACTTTCATGTCTTCCGTCAGCTGGCCACTGAACACTGCAACCGCTAGTGTCCAACCAGCCGAAACAAGCGTCCACAGCAGGAACGATCCTTCGTGGCCACCCCATACCGCGGAGAATTTGAAGACCTCCGGCAGTCGAGAATTTGAATGTTCAGCGACATACTGCACTGAGAAGTCGTCGTTCAGAAAGGCGTTCGTGAGTGCACAGAATGCCAGTAGCACAAACAGAAACGACCCCGCTGCTAGTGATTCAGGCAATCGCATCCATTGTCTGTACCGCGGGACTGAAATTGTCAGGTAGGCGAGAACAGCCTGCGCAACAACGAGTGTTAGCGCCAGGATCAGGGAAAAATGACCGAGTTCTACAATCATCTATAGGGGTTGGAAAGTATCGAGGTCGGTGTTGAGGTGCGCGTCTTTAATCACCTCGGCGACTTCGGGTGGCATGTAGTTTTCATCATGTTTGGCTAGGACCTCTGATGCAATCAGCACACGCTCCTCATCCAACTGTCCAATAGCAACGACGCCCTGCCCCTCCCGGAAAAGATCCGGCAGGATTCCTTCGTAGTGTACGGAAACCTCCGAACCCTTTAGGTCCGAGATCACAAAGGTCACGCCCAGGTCGCCTTCTTCACGATTCACACTGCCCTCTTTTACCATCCCTCCTCCTCGGAGCGTACGGCCTACCGGTGCTTCGCCTGCCGCGATCTGGGCCGGTGAATAGAAAAAGTTCACGTTATCCTGAAGCGCAATGAGTGCCAATCCCACAGCAACTCCCGATAGGGCAACAATCGACGCTACCACCCAAAGTCGCTGCCGGCGTTGCGGCTTAATGGGGCCGAACTTCATGATCTTTGCCGATCCAGGGTGTCCTTCGCCAACATCTTAAGTAGTCGGCCATGCCGCCTCATGGGGAAAATGATATTGGCAACAAATACCACAAGAGCGATGCTATAAACCGCCCATACATAGGGAGCATGGGTTCCATATTCAAACCAGTTCATGGCGTCCCACTAGCTTTCGAACCCAATCCGTCCGGGCCTCCTTTGCCAAGACCTCGGCTCGCATCTGCATCAGCCAGGCCAGGAAGAAAAAACTGTAATAGGCAAACAGCATCACCACCAACGGCAGGTACATTTCTGCCGGCATTGCGGGTTTGGCAGTAAGCGTAAACGTCGAAGGCTGATGCAAGGTAAACCACCAGTCGACGGAATATTTGATGATCGGGATATTCACGATGCCAACAAGCGCAAGTACGGCACATGCCCGACCGCCACCAGCGCGTTCGGCCATTGCCGAACGCAGCAACATCACCCCGAGAAACAGGAACAATAACACCAGCGTAGACGTCAACCGGGCGTCCCAAACCCAATAGGTACCCCATGTGGGCTTCCCCCAGATAGCGCCACTCAGGAGGGCAAGAAACGTCAACGATGCCCCAATCGGCGCAGCGCTGGCCATCGCGATATCAGCAAGTTTGATGCGCCAGACAAGAAAGATCGCGCCCGCAGTTGCCATCATGAAATAGCTGGATTGAGCAAGAATTGCCGCAGGGACGTGGATGTAAATGATCCGCACGCTGTTTCCCTGCTGGTAGTCCTCAGGCGCAATCAACAGTGCCCAGGGAACCCCCACCACGAACAGTGCGACCGTCAATCCGGCCAGCCAAGGGATCAGCCGTCCGCTCATCACATAGAATTCCGGCGGAGAACCCCAACGATGAATCCAGTTCCACATACCTGTATGACTAACCGATGCTCCAGACTTTCTCATTATATCTGAGAATCCTGGCTAGCGGTGTTGAACAGACCACATTTGCGAACACCACGATGAAGCCAATACGGGCCGATTCACATATGCTATGGTTCGCCAGCGCCGAATGACCATCCATCGCAACATGAGCACAAACACATCGCCAACCCACCAGGTGTGTTCTCGGTATGACTGGGCGCTGTTGTCGTTTGCTGCTGTCTTTCGCCTGGGTCGATTCGCCCTGTCAGCATACCTGCCACTGACAGACTTCTCTGAAGCCAGATACGCAGAGATATCCCGTCAGATATTGATGACGGGCGACTGGCTGTAACCCGAGGAACCCTTCTGGGGAAAGCCTCCGTTTGTGTTCTGGTCGACTGCACTCTCGTTTCTTGTCTTCGGTATTAACGAGGCGACTGCACGACTTCCCGCACTGTTTGCTCTTCACTTATCGCCGCGATGGCAACCACACACCCTTGTACTACTCACAATGTCGTCATTGGTTTACTTCAAGGTGTTTCTCTACGTTTGGGAAAACACCTTCAGCGGACATCGTTACAACCAGAAGCCCATGATTGATGCCTATGAGCGCCAATCGGTGTCTGATCCGTGTCCCCTCATCTGCACGGGTGCATCCAGGTTTTCTGTCGAGTTCTATACCGAAGGGAGAGTCGCGTTCTTCGCGCGGCCCGGGGCACATTACACCGTAGGGACTTTATACGTTGCCGTCAGAGACATGGGGCAGCGCGAACAACCATCCGACCGTTGCAGAGCGCTGATGCATCGCGGCGAGTTCACGCTCTGGTACTGTCCTGCCCGAACAGCCAGTCAGAGTTTGGCTAGAGCATCAGATCCTGCAACAGAGGCAATGACTGATCCTTAACGGATACCAAGGGTAGTTCACCCAGTGGCCAGTCGATCGCAATCCCGGGATCATCCCAGCTTACACCACCTTCATCTACGGGATAGTAGAAAGCTGTACGGTTGTACAGAAAATCCGCAGAATCAGAAAGCACGAGAAATCCATGGGCATACCCGAGGGGCACGTAGATCTGATTGTGCTGCTGCGCATTCAGCGTGACACCAACCCACTGACCTACTGTCGGAGAGGCCGGGTCAATGTCGACGGCCACATCGAAAACCTCTCCTGCGGTCACCCGAACGAGCTTTCCCTGAGGGTTGGTTTTCTGGAAGTGCAGTCCCGGTAGCACACCCTTAGCGGATTTCGATTGATTATCCTGTACAAAAGGCAACTCGATACCCGCGTCCCTGGCATATCGGTCCTGCTGGAAGGTCTCAAAAAAGAACCCTAGCTCGTCACCATGGATATCCGGCTCGATAGCAACAACGCCGGGCAATTTCGTCTCGCTCACCTTCATATCAGAGCGTCGGTTGTACAAGCAGGTCAAGAAGGTACTGACCGTAACCGCTCTTCACCAGCGGTAGTGCCAGCAATTCCGGTTCACGATCACTGATCCATCAGACAGCAATAGTATAAGGAAGCTGCCGACAGGGGAATTTACGACCGCCAAAACTGACGGAACCGTCTAATTTTCCGCCGAAACGCGCAGTGCACCCGCGACCGCAAGCGGCGTGAGTGCGCAACCGAGACAAAGCCCTGCAGACAACAGCGCGGCATGAAACACCATGCTGTCACCCGAATGCCCCGCGCTGGTCATCGCGGTCCCGAGAACGACTACGGGGACGTAGAATGGCAGAATCAATATCGTGACCAGCACGGCACCACCTCGCAGCCCCAGGGTCAGACTCGCGCCGATCGCACCCAACAGGGAAACGATCGGTGTTCCCAGTAACAAGGAAACCGTCAGCGCCACAGTAGCCTTCCAACTCATCGACATCATCTCTGCCATCAGCGGCGAAACGAGTACGAGGGGCATCCCTGTCGTCACCCAATATGCGCCGACTTTCCCCAGGACCACGAAATACAGAGACGATGGGGAGAGCAACTGTTGTTCCAGAACACCTTCATCGTCATCTCGCTGAAACAACAGGTGTACGCTCAGTAGACTGGCGAGCAATAACACGACCCAGACGATACTCGGCGCCATCACCGAAAGCTGTTCCGGCTCAGGCCCAATTCCCAAAGGAAACAGACTAATGACAACAAAGCCAAACACAAGTGGCGCGCCCAGGTCGCCAGGACGACGCAGGTGGCTCCGCAGGTCACGCTTGAATGAAACTGACAGTTGATTCATCGCTAGGGCTGCACCTTAGACACCAGACGTTGACGAGAAATCCGTCAGTCGAAGACGCTGTTGATCTGGTGCGTCAACCGCCTGGTGACTGGTATAGATCGCTGCGCCCCCACTTGAACGATGATCGGTAATCATGGACATTAGCCAGTCCACTCCGGCGGCATCCAGCGACGCAAAAGGTTCGTCAAGGAGCCAGACTTCCGCCACAAGCAACCCCAGTCGACTAAGGCTTACTCTCTTGCGTTGGCCTTCAGAGAGTTCACGAACAGCACGGAAGCGATGCTCCAGTAGACCCGCCCTCGTGACTGCATCTTCGATGTCCTCAGGCGACGGCTGTATGTTGTGCAGGGCAAGTAGATAGGCAATATTCTCATCTACGCTCAGATCACCGGATACACCCGCTTTATGTCCTAAATACACCGGATGATGCTGCAGATCCCAGGTGATCTCACCTTCCCAGTCTCGAAAGAAGCCACAAAGACAACGGAGTAACGTAGACTTTCCACTACCGTTGTGCCCTTCAATATGTAATAGCTCGCCCCGACCGATACCAAACGACAACGCCCTGAACAGAGTGTGCCCACCACGCTCGCATGTGAGATCACTAACCGTCAGCAACTGGCTACCCTTGGCGTTTGTCCCGTTCATCGCACCTACACTAGCGTGCGCATCGTGAAATTGCACCTGAGGCACCGGTCCGAGAACCGGAACACTGATTTGATCCTGTAAGTTCGACAAAGGTAAGGTGACTGAATCAAGAACCCCCAAAGACGACGGGCTTCATGCTTCTGACATTCGCTGTTTCTCTTTCAATCGGTCTCTGTCTCTTGTTCGCTTTCGGACCCAGGCCCAGATTGAATCCTGACGTTGTCGCAGAGACACTGCCAGAACACGGTACCCTCGCTGAGATCAGTGGATGGCTGGCACAACAGGAAACGGCTGCCAAACCGCGTCAAGGGACAGAAGCACATATCGTCTTTGCGAATCCGGGTAATCCCTCGCGAACCCGTTGGGCTTTCCTTTACCTGCACGGATTCTCTGCAACATGGCCGGAAACCGCACCCCTGACACAGACACTCGCTGAACACTTCGATGCCAATGTGCTTCAGGCACGAATCGCCGGACATGGCTGTGGAACGGAAGGAATGCGTGTATCCGCAGAAGACTGGCTATCGTCAGTCCTCACACAGTTCAGAATCGCCACAATGTTGGGCGAACAAGTCGTTATTGTAGCAACCTCGACGGGTTCTACGCTCTCGGTCTGGCTCGCGCAGCAGTTTCCCGATCAGATCGCTGCCCTTCTTCATCTATCTCCCAACTATCGCGTGAGGAATCCGGTTTCTCGCGTGCTGACGTGGCCCTGGGCACCCAAATGGGTCCCTGTTGTGTCAGGTGGCTATCGTGAGTGGACGCCGATTTCTGAGCAACAGCAGCAATTCTGGGTAACCCGACAGCCGGTTTCATCACTCATAGAAATGCAGAAAGTCGTAGATTGGGCCCAGGCTCAAGATCTGTCCCAATTGAGGATACCTCTGGCCACGATGTATATGGCCAATGACCCAACGGTCCATCCAGCAGCAGCGATTTCGGCCCACGAATCGTGGGGCGCTGAGCACAAACGACTGATTCCGGTGGTTCCTGAAGGCAATGAGGCATCTCACGTTTTCGTTGGAGACATTTGTGGTCCCTATCGCAATGCCTGGTGTACTGACCAGTTCAGAGCTTTTCTGGATGAACTCTGGACTGAGAGCTGAGCGAGTGGAGACAGTCGGTCAAAACGATACTGGTCAGAGAGATTTTCAGTCCTGGCTGATCTGATCATAAGAGACCTGGTATCTCGCAAGGTCGAACGGTCGATCAATATCCCACAGCAATGCCAACCGGCCCCAACGACAGTTAGCGCGAGCCAGTCTTTCACACACCGCCTGGTAGACGCCAGGTGTACTCCAGGTGATCTGATTGAACAGCGCGACCGCGTCAGCAGATCGGGTCATTCCTATCAGTCCAAAGCCACCGTCTTCAGCGGGACCAATCACAACGTCGAGGTGCGCAAGATCGTCAAACGCCCGTTTGGCATAACCAGCATCAATCCCCGGACAATCAGTGCCCAGCAACACAACCGCTGCGGATTCCTTCAGGGATTCGGCAATGGCGTAGGCCATACGCTGTCCCAGATCACCGTCACATTGCAGGTGAACCTTTGCTACTCCTGGAACCGCGAAGATGTCATCCAAATCAGGCGTCTGCCAGACATCGACTTCCGCAACATCCGCATCGATACAGGCCCTGATTGTCCTTCGCGCCATGGCCAGCGCCACATTCGCGGCTTCCACATCACCAATCTGTTGAGCGAGGCGCGTCTTGACCTGTCCGGGGTACGGTTGTTTGCAGAAGATGATGATCCTCTGGTCAGAGTCATTCATGGGAAGCTGCCATCGTGGTGGTCAGGGGACTTCTTGAAATCATCGGTGTTGGGATAATACCGTTCAGCCAGCACACCAGGATCTCGCCCCAGGAAGTAGGCGAATCGTAATCCCCACATGAACACGATTGTCCTGAACACCCCATGCTGATCCCAACGTCGCCCCGACGTTCGCGCAGGTTGACGGATGAGATGTGGCCATGAACGTCGTCGAAGTCGACCGCTCAGCTCTACATCTTCCATCAATGGAATCTCGGCATATCCGTCTTCGTCATCGAATGTGGCACGGGTGAGGTAAATTGCCTGATCCCCGGTAACGATCCCAGTCAGGCGCGATCTCAAATTGATGCCAGCAGAAACCGCCTTCAGCCAGGATGAACGCCCTTCAACAATCACATGGAACGCACCCCACTGACCGCCAGAGTTCCACCATGACTTGATTGAAGGCATCGCTGAATCCGGTAGATCCGTGTCAGCATGCAAAAACAGAAGTACATCACCTCGCGCATGTCTGGCACCATGGTTCATCTGGGTAGCTCTGCCTGGATTCGAGCTGAGCACGAGATCTGCACCCTTGGCGCAATCAGCACTGCCATCCTTGCTTTTGCCATCGACCACGATGATCTCCAAACCACCAACCGTCGACTCGAGCCCTCGAATTCTCGATATCCGAATGGCGATGGATGACGCTTCGTTCAACACAGGTACGATGATCGATAACCAGGGATTCAAAGTGTCACCCATTCCCGTGAGGTCTATGAACGGTAGGTCCCTGCTGACAGATGGTATGGTGCAAAATTGCATCCTTCCGTCGGCAATGCAGTCTAACGCTTCCGTCAATTTCAGATTTGAAACATTTGTCGCTAGGCTCTGACAGGTTTGCCTTCGCCAAGTATTGCGCCTTTGAAGAGCCTGGCAATCGGAGAGCACGACGACCGAGAACCACATGCAACACGCGGGCAAGGATACGGTTGGCGAAGACATGACCAAACCATCTTTGTTCGGATATCCCAGACCAGTGCCTCACCGCTTCCAATCGCAAGTGAACCCCAACGCTGCTCGCATACTCCATTGATGGAGATGCCCGGGAAACCCTGACCCGAATCGACGGCTAGCGAAGCGTCACTACTGTTGTTGTTGCTGCTCGCGATACCGACGGATCATATTCCAGCCTTCCTGCGCTTCGCTCATATCGAGCAGCTGTTCACGATGTGCCTGCAGATCCTCGAGCGTTACATCCAGACCCAGGTCGACGTCATCGTTGTTGAATACTGCACACACTGAAAAACGACCACCGCCTGCCTGAATCACTGTGCCATTCGGAGCGTCCCCGCTCGCCATGAACAGCACCGCTGGGGTCACCAGCCTGGGGTGCGCCTCTGGCGCGGGGTTGTCGGGATCAAGATCCTGACGACCAGGTATCGTTGCGATAAGACGGGTTGCTGCATTCGGCGATAATCCATTGACCCTAATGTTCTTGCTTGCACCTTCTTTCGAAAGCACGTTGATCAGACCCAACATACCCATCTTGGCGGCCCCGTAGTTGGCTTGTCCGAAATTCCCGTAAATGCCGGACGTTGAGCTCGTCATAATGATACGACCATAATTTTTGTCGTACATGATCGGCCAGACCGCATGCGTCACATAGGCTGTGCCGTTGAGGTGGACGTCCATGACGATGTCCCAGTCTTCCAGCGGCATCTTCTTGAAACTCTTGTCACGCAGAATACCTGCATTGTTGACGAGGACGTCGACGGTTCCGAATTCTGCGACCGCATCATCAATAATGGATTTTGCACCTGCCTTGTCCGAGACACTCGCCTTGTTGGCAATCGCTACCCCACCAGCCGCGCGAATCTCTTCAACTACCACGTCCGCCATGTCGCTAGCACCATGACCATCGCCACTGCCGCCCAGGTCATTAACGACAACCTTCGCACCACGGCGCGCAAACTCCAGCGCATGTGACTTACCCAGGCCACCACCGGCCCCAGTCACTACAACCACCTTGTCTTTGAACTCACTCATGTCCGCCTCCGTCCAGCTACTTTTTTTGAAGATCGAATCCGGATCGAAAAATACCACGAAGCGGGGGTAATAGTCAGTCCAGCCTTTTCACCACACAAACCCCAAAAACATATCCGTATCGTTTACAGCTAAATAGGAGAGGCAATCGCACCTTTCTGAAACAGTTGGAACCCGAGCCCGCTATGCT
Source organism: OM182 bacterium MED-G24 (assembly GCA_002457275.1). Classification (GTDB taxonomy): domain Bacteria; phylum Pseudomonadota; class Gammaproteobacteria; order Pseudomonadales; family Azotimanducaceae; genus UBA7451. The sequence goes on along the minus strand of NTKD01000010.1, from coordinate 15,666 downwards.
TATTGTTCGCGCAGGACCCTCTGCAATGCTCGGTATCAGTATGACGTTTGCGCTGTTTTACGTGATGCACCTGCTCATCGCCGTCACCTACACCCCTGAAGACCCCGAGCCGGACCTTCGCCTTGTGGATTTTGTTTACTTCAAGGACGAGCCCGAGGTACGCACGAAGAGCTGACGCCCCGATCAACACCCGGGTCCGAATACGTAGCGCCGGACCGGCGCTGTATCAAGGACCTGAACAAGTGGCGCCCCGAGCAGGAGTCGAACCTGCGACCCCCCGCTTAGGAGGCGGATGCTCTATCCGGCTGAGCTACCGGGGCGTGACGCTCATTCTAGCTGGAACGCAGTAGGTGTTCAGCTATTTCAGGCATTCCGCTAGATTGTTCGCCAACACCCGGACATTCGGCTCCAGTACCATGCTGTAGCAGTCACCGGGTATTTCGAAGATTTCAAGGTCACTGACGTACGGCGTCCACCGGTTGTCTCCTCAATTGATCACCCTTTCCGAATTGGCGGTACGACCATCCGGTAGTTGGTAGGCATCAATCCGGCGGGGGCGGAACAGCTTCACATCAACATCGAGAGATTCAAGCTGGTATTTGCCCAACGCACGGCGAAATGCTTCTTCAATACTCTTGTTCTGAAATTCGGTCGGCCCTTCACCATCGCTACTCGTCAGAGTCTCGCCCCGTACTTTCTTAGCTCCCACTCAACGCGTTTCATCGCCCATTCTCTAGAGTACGCGACACCTCCGCGCTGGACGTTCTGCCACTGGATTGCAAACTTATCGACAGTACTCAACGGTTCTTCATGTGGCAGTGGCGTATCCAGCATCACGAGCCGTTTGACATCGTGACTTGCCTGCATCAACTGTCAGCAGATCTCATAAGCCGTGAAATCACCACCGGAGAATCCGCCAACAAGATAGGGGCCTTCATACTGGACTGTCATCGTTCTTCAGAACGGACCCCTCACACCCAGCGAGACAATCCCTCAGCCGACCACGGACAGAAGTCAGAACATTTTCTGAAGCGAATCGGGTGCCATTCGCCACACGGCGGTATACTGATCAAACTTCAACAAGGACCTATCATGACCGATTTTGTGACTATCGATATCAATCAGGGCGTCGCCGATGTTCGTCTGAACCGCGCCGACAAGTACAATGCGTTGTCACCCGACATGTTTGACGCAATCACGGAGGCCGGTGAATCGCTCATGGATAACAAGGACATCCGCGCCGTTGTCCTCTCGGGGAATGGACGTGGCTTTTGTGCCGGTCTCGATTTTTCAGGATTTCGTGGGATGGCTGGCCAGGACAACGGTGGCCCCATCAACAGCCGTCGCGAAAGTACGGGACGGACTCCAGGCAACCTGGCACAACAGCCGGGCATGGTGTGGAAACAGGTCCCCGTGCCCGTTATTGCTGCGCTCCACGGAGTTGCGTTCGGAGGGGGGTTCCAGATTGCCATGGGCGCCGATATCCGTATCGCTGCGCCGGACGCTCGCTTCTCCGTCATGGAAATCAAATGGGGGCTGATCCCGGACTGCAGTCTGACCCAGACGCTTCGGGACCTGGTCCGCATGGATATCGCCAAAGAACTGACTTTCACGGGGCGTATTTTCAAAGGTACCGAAGCGGCATCGTTGGGCATCGTCACCCAGATCAGCGACAACCCGCTGGATGATGCCCTGGCAATGGCTGAGCAGATTGCAGGTAAGTCACCCAGCGCCATCCGATTGGGGAAACAGCTTTTCGAAGAGACCTGGCACTCAGAACCCAACGAGGGACTTGGTCTCGAAGCATCCCTCCAGGGTCAGTTGATTGGGAAGCCCAACCAGGTCGAGGCCGTCCAGTCCAACTTTGAAGAGCGCGCACCGCGATACGTCAACCCGGATTAATCATCAACCGGGATCAACAACAGATGACACATCCATGGCAGTTTGCCGCTGAAGCCGTTGTGGCCAACTGGTCGATCGATACTGAAGCGGTGTCATTTGTTTCTGAATCCGAAAACTATGTATTCCGGGTTCGCGATACGGAACAAAAACACTACGTGCTACGGCTGCATCGGCCGGGCTACCACACCCGCCCTGAACTTGATGCCGAACACGTCTGGATACGCACACTGGCGGATGCTGGCCTTAAGGTTCCGCGCGCCCACCGCACCACCTCAGACAGTGGTTATGCGATTGCAGAAGGACCTGACGAACACCGCTTCGCAGGTCTGTACGACTGGGAGGAAGGCCGCATTCTCAGCCAGGTGTTGGCCGAAGACGACAGCAGGCTTGATCACTGGTACCACCACATCGGTGCTACAGCGGCACAGATGCATAGTGCCGCCACGGCGTTCAAACCTGACACGGATTTCGAGCGACACGCATTTGATGCTGATGGCACCATGGGCGAACAACCATTCTGGGGGCGCTTCTGGGAAGATCCACGCCATGCACAGGACAGCAGCCTCTTTCTCAACGAAACGCGACGAAAAATTCATGCCTTGCTGGAGACGTTTCCCACATCCTCCGACACCTACGGCATGATCCACGCTGACATGCATGCCAACAATATCCTCATCACAAATGAAGACATCATGGTGATCGATTTTGACGATGCGGGATTCGGCTGGTATCAGTTTGATCTCGCGGTTGCGCTGCCTGCGCACGATGATCCTCATTACCAGGCCGCACACGACGCCCTTATCCGTGGCTACCGATCAGTCCGATCCGTCGAAGATCACTTCTTTGACACCATTCCCTTGTTTCAACTCATTCGCAACATGAACTACATCGGCTGGTTTCTTGCCCGTTACAATCTGAAGGAGAAGCATCTGCTGACTATGGTGGACGGGATCCGTGCCCAAGTCGCGTCAGTCCTGGTTGATCAGACGATCACGCTCTACTGATCATCCTCGTTCTGCAGACGCGAGATCATGTCGTCCGTACTCAAATCACCAGATTCAAGTTCATCCAGTAACCCACTGATCCTGGACTGCCGATCACCTGGATCTTCGTCATGGAGATGTAGCGCAGACTTAAGCTCCCTGATCCTTGATTTCACCGCGGGATAGCTGATCCCCAGTGCCTTCTCAAGGTCCGTTATTCGCCCTTCCATCAGCACAAACATCCTGAGGCCTTGATCCAGATTCGCGAACTCATTGATCTGCAGCGGACCATCAACGCGAACACCACAACGACAACGCAGCCCATGCGGCAACATTGGCTGCTGAAATGCCGGACAAGGCGTTTGCAGGTGCACGCTGCTCATCGTGCAAGGCACCGGAAATCCGCTTCAGAACTGAGCGTCATGCCACTAAAATCCACATCGACAAACCATAATATTGTTAATTATTACTATATTCACCTCTCGTAGACACCGCAGCGGGACTTGCTGACGCTCGTTTTGCAGTAGTTTATGCTCGGTCACCTAAAATCAGCAGGAATACAACATGAGTGACAAGGTCGCGATTATCACCGGGGCTGGCACCGGTATTGGTCAGGCTTCAGCGGCTGCACTGGCGGAAAAGGGCTGGAGTATCGTCCTTTCCGGGCGACGTACCGAACCTCTTGAGGAAACTGCCCAATCGCTCAGCGATGATGCACTGGTCGTCAGTACCGACGTCACCGATGCGGGCTCCATTGCGAACCTGTTTGCGGCAACCAGGCAGCGGTTTGGTCGACTCGACCTGTTATTCAACAATGCCGGCCGTGGTGCCGGTGGACTACTCGAGGACCTTCCTCTCGAAGAATGGAAAAGTGTCGTGGATACCAACCTGACCGGAGCGTTTGTCTGTACCCAGCACGCCTTCCGGATGATGAAAGCACAAGATCCCATGGGTGGCCGTATCATCAACAACGGCTCGATTTCCGCGCAGGTCCCGCGCCCCAATTCGGCACCCTACACCGCCACCAAACACGCGATGACCGGACTCACAAAGTCGACCTCCCTGGACGGCCGCAAGTACAATATCGCCTGTGGACAGATCGATATCGGTAATGCCTATACGCCAATGACTGCCCGGATGGGAGGCGGTGTCCCCCAGGCGAGCGGTGAGATGATGCCCGAACCCACGATGGCTGTTGAAAATGTCTCCAACGCCGTCGTCTACATGGCGGAGATGCCGCTCGACGCGAACGTCCAGTTCATGACGGTCATGGCTACAAAGATGCCCTTTATCGGTCGTGGCTGAGACGGCGTATACTCCCGTCATCTGATAGTCGTTTAAGAAAGGGTGGCTCAGCGATGATGACCGAAGAAGAACAGCATCTCTGGCATTCGGATGGACTCCTCCACCTGAAAGGTGTGTTGTCCCCGGACCAAGTCGCCTTTTTCAATGAAGAACTTGATCGCATCCGCGCGTTGCCCGGTTATGAGCCGGATTCAGACCCATCACTCCCGATGGGTCATTACTCCTGGTTCGACCATGCCAAGGATCTTGATCCGGATGGCTTCATGGACCGACGAGATCTCCTGTCCTACCACCAGGCATTTGTCGATCTCATCGATGCCAGGCCGGTCTTCGACTACGTTCTCGAAATCATGGGACCCAACATGCTACTGTCTATGACACAAGCGATCGTTCGGCGACCCTCGGACAACTTTCCCGGGTATACCCACACTGATGGCGGCGAGTCATTACGGATGATTCGACCCACGGAGAACTGTCCACCCATCGCCATGAAAGCGATGTACCTGCTTACAGACGTCACCGAAGAGAACAGCGGAAATCTGACCGTATATCCAGGCAGCCATTATCGTCAGATTCCCGACCACAAGATACGCACGATGACGCCATACTCGACTGGCGCGACCCAACTCATGGGCAACGCCGGTGATGTCTACCTCTTCCCGCACGCGCTCTGGCATGGACCAGCGCGCAACGAATCAAACAACAGTCGTCGCATCCTGCTCTACAACTACTGTCAGTTGTGGGTCCGCTCGTACGACCACCACCACGTGCCATCACTGGAACATCAGGTGACGCCGCGTCAACGACGGTTACTGGGAGATCTCGGCTACGATTTTCGACCTGGTTCGTATTTCTACGTACCCAAGGATCAGGAAGAAGTGATGCAACAGGGCTAGCGCCGTGCCCAAGAGAGGTCAGACGTTACTGACGTGGGAACCGTGTCCCTTGTCGATTCTCTGCAGCTCCGGAATCCAGAAACCCAGCAGAAGCATCGATAGCAGCAACATTACGGCTGCGAACATTAACGCCACTTCAATCCCCACGTATTCCGCAAGTGCACTCACCGGCAGCGTACCCAGCGGCATCAACCCGTGGGTCATCATCATGATGCTCATCACCCGGCCTCTGATCTCGGCACGCACCGCGAGCTGTACGACCGTCATATTGAGCGAACCGAACACAGAACTGAAAAGCCCTACGAGCGCGCCCATCACCATCGCGGTCATCAATGACCCCGAGAATGCGAAACCAAACATCGCAAACGCCCAGGCAAACGAAGCGAGAAACATCACCCGGCCCTTGCGACCAAAATCACCGGCACGAGCCAGCATCAGGGAACCACCCAGCGCACCCACACCCATGCCCATCATCAGATAGCCAAGATCATCCGGGCCTCCACCGATGATGTCCTGATTGAATGCAGGCAGGAGAAAGGATGCAGAAAAACCGAAGGTCATGGGCACCAGCCCCATAATCAGCAAGCCCAGCACAATCTTCTCATCGCGCATGTAGCGGAAACCTTCGCGAATGTCTTCCATCGGCGTCGATTCCACTAGCCGCTGAGGTTTACCCTGATAGCGCAACAGTGCCGTAGCCAGGACCGATATCGCATACAGTGCCGCGATAACAAAAAACACGACGCCGACACCAAAGGTGGACGTGGTGTCACCCGCTGCAAAGATCGCTATCACAATGCCTGCCAGGACCGGCCCCAGTATTCTGGCCAGATTGAACGTCGCACTCTGAAGCGCCATGGCGTTGACCAGATTTTTGTCCCCAACGATCTCGGGCGTGACGGAACTGCGCGCAGGCATACTGATCGCAAGAACCGTACCGTTGAACAAACCAAAGTAGATAAAGTGCCAGAACGTCACCTGATCGGTCACCACAATCCACGCCAGCAGCACGGTGGCAATCGCGTTCAGGCTCTGGGAGATAATCATGATCGCCTTTTTCCGGCTCCGGTCCGCGATCACCCCACCACCCAGAGAGAACAGGAACGATGGCAACATGAACGACAGCATCACCCACGTCAGCGCCATGGGTGAACTCGTCATGTCATAAATCAGCCAGCCACGGGCGACGATCTGCATCTGCATCGCAAATGATGCGCAAACACTACCCATCCAAAGAAAACGGAAATCACGGATGGCCAGGGACTGGAACATCCCCGACCGATACAGGGTCGCTGACGACGGCGAACGCGCCGACGTTTGACTACTCAAAAAGGAACCTCAATTGGGAGGGCGCAATATTGTCCACTATTTCATGGATGTTTTCAGGACGTCTTCAGGTATTCCGACGCAGGTTGAACGAAACCCGCTGAACGGTCAGTGCAGGTCGGCGACGAGCGCTCCCAGGATCGCAGTTGGTACAGTGACGCCGTCCACCGGGTAGGCCGCATGGCTGACACCGGCCGTGAGCCCCGCGCCTTGTTTTAGTGCGGAAATTTCTTCACCACTCATCTGATAGCGAAGAAAGTGAACTGACGATGTCTTGTCGTCATTCTCCCGCTCAATATCCTCGTCTGCAATCGGCATACATCGATCATGATCACCAACCTGCAACCAGACCTGATCTTCGACGCCCCTCAATTCCTGCAAACGAATCCGTCGCTCATTCTCATCCGGATACTGGATAAACAATGTGCCCTTGAAATTGTCGCCATCAGGAATCAGCGGATTGTAGGCATCAAGCTCCTCCTGAATCGCGGCGGGCTCAAAGACCCGCTCAACCCTGAGCATCTCCTGAATCTGGTACTGGATCGTCATCCGATCTTCAAAAACAAGCAGGATGTGATCGCCAAACGGCAGTTTGCGATTCTTTTTGTGTTCCAGGACCTGTTGCCTGAAAGACTCTCTCTGCTCAGCGTACTGCTCGAGCGACAAGAGGTCGGTTCGTGCCAACATAGAATCTCTACCTCTGACTCGTTATTGAATGATCCCGCCGAACGGTGCAGGAAAAGTGGCACCCATTCGGGACGGCAGACTTTAGACCACCTTCGCTCGTCGATCCAACAGCTTGGCGATCGGAATCGGGATCGTTCTACCCTGAACCCGTATTCCAAACGTCTGATATGTTTTACGCCGCCATCTTCCAGACGGATTTCCTGCATGAAACGGCGCGGCCCAAAGTTGTAGGTGAGCGTGCGCACCAACACCTCGCGTTCACGAAGTCTGACCCGGTGGAATCGATGTGCTCGTTACCGTTCCGTCTTAACCAGGGTGGTCTGCTCCTCGTAGACGGGCATCCCGCAATGTTTGAAGACCTCAACCACATGGTCCCCAACAGAGACCAACCGACTGCCACAACGCAGGGACGTGGCCTCCATAGCGGTCATGGTCAGCTCTAGCACGACCAGCACACGAAATCGATCAGAACCAACATGTTGTGAACTCCCCGTGAAAGGGCTCGCTTCTTCGAATCCATCAATTCGGGACACTACACGAGATTCCCTGACTCAAGGCTGAAGGACTAGATGGATCGCTACGCTCACGTTTGAGCTGTCATCTGGCCCTCAAGCGCAGCAGATATCTCCAGGGTTCGAGGAGCGGTTGTCCTGAACACACGGTCATCGATACTCGCGACGGGCCGTACTCCCTGGTTTGAACTAGTCACGAAAACCTCGTCTGCACTCATGAGTTCCGCCAGCGTCAACGTTCGTTCAGTGAGCGTCACCGTCAAATCTCTCAGCCCCAGCACGGTAGACCGTGTGATCCCGTGGAGAATGTGTTGATTCGCCGGGGGCGTGACGACTGTGTCGCCAAACACGGCAAAGACATTTGATGACGTACACTCCGTGACAATCCCACCACGATGCATCAGTGCATCCATCGTACCCCGCTCACGCGCCTGGACCCGCAGCAGCGTCGCAGCAATCAGACTCGTACTCTTGATGTCCCCACGGAGCCATCGATAGTCTTCGCAGACCGTCAGAGTCAGTGGCTCCAGCGTGTGTGGAGTTGAAGGTTGCACCATCACCAACTCGGTCGGCGTCATTTCCTCGACATCGTGGCTGCGGTGTTCTGCAACACCGCGTGTGATCTGGACATAGATTTGCCCGTAAATCTCACCACTTCGTGCGAGGGCATCCATGATCAGCGCATGCCACGCATCCTGAGCCAGCGTACTGCGAATACGTGTTGCCTCAAGACTGGCGGCAAGACGAACCAGATGGGCTTCAAGGCGAAACGGCTGGCCCGCACGAACCGGGATCACCTCATAGACCCCATCGCCAAACATGAAACCACGATCAAAGACAGACACCGAGGCGGTCTCGGGGTCACAAAACTGACCGTTCAACCAGAGCACCAGCGACAATGCTAGACCCCGGTTCCGGTCAGAGCGATCCTCGCAGGATGTACCGGCAATCCTGGTGTCTCTAAAGTCTCGACATAGACGGCACCAGTATTGAGATCACCACCATCAGAACCGGAAACGATGTAGAGATCCTTAAGATCATCTCCGCCGAAACAGCAGCTCGTACACATGGGTTGGGGGATACTGACAAATGCCTGTGGGCTACCATCAGCCGCATAGGATTGAACGCCACCGCCTCCACCTGCCAATGCCACCCAGACAGCGCCGTCCTCGGACACGCAGAGTCCATCAGGTACACCCTTGTCTGTTGTCACAAATACATCCCGGTCAGACAAGGTTCCGTCTTCGTTCACGGTGTACCTGTTCACGACACTCGGGGTTGTATCCGAGTGATACAGGGTCCGTCCATCCGGAGACACGGCCAGCCCGTTGGTCAATCGAATGTCCGGCATGACGACATGCGCCTTGCCATCCAGGTCAATCAAGTAGAGATCACCCGAAGCCGGCTCACGTCCATCTTCGAACACCGGGCTCGACCCCAGCGATCCTACATAAACACGTCCTTGACGATCCGACGTCAGGTCGTTGTAGCCAACGTTGCCATTGCCCTCATCACGATCAAGCATCAGGATAGTGGCAAGAGTGTCGTCATCGCCGGCAAACGGTTTCCACGAGACGTTACGACCGCTGACCACCACGCCGCCTGAAGCGTGCGGCACCATGCCACCGATACCCCGGCGGTGTTCGATTACCGTACTGACCTCACAATCGCGTGTCACAGCATAAACACCACCGTTCAGCACATCGCTGAACAGCAGCGCCTTCCTGCCCTCGTCCCAGACGGGGCCCTCTACCAGCCCATAACCCGAACAGAGTTTGTCCATCGATTTCTGTCTCTATCTGACAAACACTGATTGTGACCTTAATCAGACCTGGGGCACAAACACTGCTTTGGTCTCCAGGAATTCCTCAAACCCGAGCTCTCCCCATTCTCGACCATTACCGGACTGCTTGTATCCGCCAAAAGGCGCATTGAAGTCAGGACCGGATCCATTGATATGTACGTTACCGGTACGCATCTGAGACGCGACCGACATTGCCCTCGACACGTCGCCGGACTGCACATAACCCGATAGTCCATAGTCGCTGTCGTTTGCAATCTCGACGGCTTCTTCCTCACTCCCGTAGGGCAGAATACAAAGTACCGGCCCGAAGACCTCCTCTCGTGCAATGATCATGTCGTTGGACACATTACCGAACACCGTGGGCTTCACGTAATAGCCAACATTGAGCCCGTCTGGACGTCCAGTTCCGCCGGCGACCAGCGTTGCTCCCTCATCAATCCCCTTTTCGATCAATGCCTGGATACGATCAAACTGCACATCTGAAACGACGGGGCCGAGGTTCGTGCCCGCGGCCGTCGGATCGCCAACCACAACGCCTTCCGCGGCCTGACGCGCAATGTCCAGCGCCTCGTTGTGCTGTGCTTCGGGGACCAGCATACGCGTCGGTGCGTTGCAGGATTGGCCGGAATTCTGGAAACACTGGGTCACACCACCGGCCACGGCGGTCGCAAGGTTCGCATCGTCCAGAATGATGTTTGCAGACTTGCCACCCAGCTCTTGCGCCACCCTTTTGACGCCTGACGCTGCCGCTTTAGCCACTTCTATCCCTGCACGGGTCGAACCCGTAAAAGACATCATTGATATGTCTGGATGTGATGACATCGCTGCGCCCACGGATGCACCGTCCCCATTGACCAGATTGAACACACCAGCAGGTACGCCCGCAGCATCCAGGATCTCAGTGAGAATCATGGCGTTCACAGGAGCCACTTCACTGGGCTTTAAAACCATCGTGCATCCTGCCGCCAGCGCCGGTGCCACTTTGGTGGCAATCTGGTTGATGGGCCAGTTCCAGGGTGTGATCAGTCCGCAAACTCCCACCGGTTCCTTGCGAATGACGTAAGCACCCTTCTTTTTTTCAAACGCGTACTGGCGAAGGACCTGCATGACCGTGGCAAAGTGTCCCTGCCCCGTCGCCGCCTGTGCTGCTGTGGCCAGCCACGCAGGTGCCCCCATTTCCATGGTGATCGCCTCAGCAATGTCGTTATATCGTTTCTGATACTCAGCAAGGATGGCACCAAACAACTCAACTCTTTCGGCAGGGGTTGTTCGTGAAAAGCCGTCGAAGGCCGCACTGGCTGCCGCGACGGCCTTATCAACATCGGCTGCTGATCCCATGCTGATGGTCGCGCAGGGTGCTTCCGTCGCCGGATTGATCACATCGAGTGTCTGAGATACTTCAGGATCCACCCACTCCCCATTGATATAGAACTTCAGGTATTCCTTCATCTTTCCTCTCTTTTTCATTTCTCTAGTATTGAAACCGTCAACAACCGGAGCGATCCAGTGAATTCGAACCCGTTCACGAATGTTGCAGGGATTCCGATAGGCGGTATCGACGAATGCAGGACCCGTCGTAGAATCCAACCCGGGAATCGGTACGCTACAAACGGAGGCCGGTACGGTCAAGACGATCGCCGCATAAGCTAATGCCTGCACGCTTTACAGGGATTTAATGCGCGCTCGTTCGACCGGGACAACGATGACTGCAGACCGAGATCATTTTGAACGTTCACTGACGGTGGCCACCCCGGGCACAGCAATTGATTTGCTCGCGGCCGAAACAGCCCTGTCGCGAACAAGAATTAAGGACGCAATGGCCAAAGGGGCCGTATGGCGTACCCAGGGCAAACACACCAGCCGGATACGCCGGGCCAATAGCCCGGTCGAAGCAGGCGACCAACTGTCCATTCACTACAACAACGAGCTGTTGACGCAGGACGGTCCGGACCCAGAGCTACACCAGGACGGACAGCAATGGGCTGTCTGGATCAAACCATCCGGAGTTCGTACCACCGGATCCCGGTTCTGTGATCACCTGGCGATGACCAGAAAAGTCTCACTAAAGACGCAACGCGAGGTCTATCTCGTCCATCGCCTGGACCAGTTCACCTGTGGTCTGATGCTCATTGCCTCCAATCGGCGAACGGCAGCCACCCTGGCAGGTCAGTTTGAAGCAAGACGGGTCCACAAGGCGTACCTTGCAGTCGTCCACGGCCGACTCAACGAAGCTCAGGGTATTGACCTGCCCATCGATGACAAAGAAGCCTTCTCAGAGGCAGTCCCCCTGGACGCATCTCAGGACCTCTCACTCATTCGCGTACGAATCACGACAGGGCGGAAACATCAGATACGGCGACACCTCGCGACTATCGGTCACCCTGTCGTAGGTGATCGACAGTATGGCTATGCCGGTGCCTTCGATCTCGCCGCCGGATTACAGCTCGTGGCGACCGAGCTTGGTTTCGAGTGTCCGGAGACAGGAGATCACGTCAGCTGTCGTCTGCCGACAACATATCATCCTGATCCGGGTGCGTTACGAGCGTTGCGTTCTGATCACTCCGCTTGACCTGCTGTTCTATCCACTTCGCAACCAGCGCGACGATCTGATCTACTTTCTTCTTACCCCCGGTCTCGATGACCGGCTGCTGCCAACGGGGGTCATCCGAGGCCCAGGACCGCCAGTGCTTCCAGTGCATCGAGTCATAGCTGTTGTCTGTAATCACTTCAGGACACCACGTGGGATCTTCAGCATGAACGCGTAACCAGGCCGCCCACGCCAGGATGTCCATCGTGGGTTCTCCGCCACGCCCGCGGATACGACGCAGCCGTTCATTGTCCGGACAGTCCATCAGGCAGACAGCCAGGTGGTCGATCTGTGTAATCGAGGGGCAGGCCAGGATTTCACCGTACACCGCCCCACCGCAGATCACTGTATCTCGCCCCTGGTGTTGATACTCGATTGCCTGGGAGATCCAATACTCGGTCTCACGCTGACGCCAGCGCGAATCAGCGTCATCCGGGACCCCGCGTTCATCGAAATCGTGAATCGCAAAAGCCGGAAGCTTTTTCTTCAGTCCGGGAATCACAGTTGTCTTGCCAGAACCGCTGGCACCGGTGACAAACAACAACATGGCTGCCCGTCCCTGTCAGGTCATTAGGCGAAACATACTCCTCTGTACGAACGTTTCACAACCAAATTCAGGCACGTCAGTTCAGGTGACTACGCGTTGTACAGGGCATTTACACCTGCTATATGATGTCCGAACCAAGGCAACCGAGGGGTTCATCATGAACGCATCCGCTGGTAGCACTACCGAGAAACGCGACTACAACGAACACGCGATCCGGACTGCTGAGAAACTCACCGAGGCCCGTCTGGCCGCCGTCAAAAAGGTCAGAGAAGCATCTCCCCCACCTGCCCGTGAAGATCTGTTCCACGACGGAAACCGATCCGGCCTGGGGGTCGCGCTTGAATACGAAGTGATGGGGAACCAACCCGTCTCGGACGACCTGCAATCTCGTGCTGACAGCTTCGGATATCGGTTTGAGCACCTGGCCACCACCATTGGCACCATCATTCATGACATCGACCTCAAGGAAGACCTCTCCCAAGAACAGGTGAAGTTCATTCGAGATACTTTACTGGAACGAAAAATCATTGGTTTCAGGGATCAGCACCTCAGCGAAGACCAGCAGGTCGCCTTTGGACGACTGTTTGGTGATCTCGATGCTTTCCCGTTCGGACCACCCGGCGACAATCCCTATATTCTGGAAATCCGACACGGCAAGCGTTCACCAGGCACTGAAAATAGCTGGCATACGGATGTCACCTGGATGGAAGAGCCTTCACTCGGTTCCATTGCCCAGTGTATTGAGGTCCCGCCATACGGCGGGGATACGTTGTTCTCGGATTCACATGCGTGTTACCAGGGTCTACCCACCGAGTTGAAAGAACGTCTGCCTTATTTGCGCGGGATCAACGATTATCGTGTCTTCTTGGGTGGCGGCCATCGTAGCCAACTGCCGGAGGATTTGATCAACCAGATCAAACAGGATATTCCGTTCGGCGTTGAGCACCCGCTTTGTCGCACGCACCCGGAGACGGGCAAGCCATCACTCTACATCCACGGTGGGTTCCTTCGGCACGATTCTCTCTACGACACACGGACCGATGACACCCTTCCTGAAGATGAGTCAAGTGCCATCGTCACCAGGTTGCTGACACAACACAATCGACCGGAGTACATTTGCCGATTCCAGTGGGAGGAAGGCTCCGTCGCCTTCTGGGACAACCGTGCGCTACAGCACTACGCGGCGAGCGACTACTTTCCACACTCAAGAATTCTTCGCCGCGTTACGGTCAGCGGTGATCGCCCTTTTTGCGATATCGTCTGACTGAACACAGGTAACGTTTCAGATGCCGCGACCTGGTTTGATGCCTTGACCAGATTCGACGTCACAGCAACCGCGATGCTGAGCGCTTTTAATGCCCGAGCACCGTATCGTTTCATGTTGGATGACCCGCCAGAAGATCTCGCCAGCGCATACGCCTTGCAGTCTTCATTTATGGAAAAACGTGCGAATGGCCAACCTTTCGGTGGTTTCAAGATCGCCTACACAACGCCGGTGATGCAAAAGCAGATCAACGCATCTGAACCCGCCTTTGGCAGGGTGTTGGCATCCGATATTCGACCTTCGCCCGCGGTGCTCGACACCCGCGACTATGTAGCACTTGAACTGGAGTGCGAGGTCGCGATTCGTTTTGCGCAGGACCTGCCGCTGGATCAAACGCTAACGGATGAGGATGTCTTCGCCGCCATAGCGAGCGTCATGCTCGCGTTCGAGATTGTCGATCGCCGACCATTTCTTGGCGAGAAGTCGCTGTTTCAATCCATTGCGATGAACGTATTGAATGCCGGAATCATCACTGGCTCCCCCATCACCGACTGGTCATCACGCTCGCTGGACAAGTCCGTCTGCACGCTGAGCATCGATGGCCGCGAGGTCGGAAGGGGCACTGGTGCTGACGTCAACGGCCACCCGGTAAAACCATCGGCCTGGTTGGCAAACGCCCTGTCGAATCATGGACTGTCGATCCGAGCTGGAGATATCGTGATCACCGGCAGCATGATCCCGCCAACGCCATTGTTGGCAGGTCAACGCGCACAACTGACGATGGATGGTCTCGGTGACATTGAAGTCACTGCAACATAGCGCTAGTCAGATCAGACCAGTGCAATCGGCGCGATTTCACGCATCGGCCCGTTCGCTCGCGACAACGTCCTGCATACCGCGCCACTCATCCCACTGATGGCAGAGCGCGTGCTTTGAACGTTCCCAGGGGTTATTACCCTCTTCGTACTCAAGCCATGTGCCACCTTCACCCCGGTCTGGATAGTCACGCCGCCCCGTAATCACTTTGTCAGGTTGACGGGACTTACAGCGGATTCGAAAGATCACATTTTTTCGGTCTTCCGTACCCTTCTCGTTTCGAGATCCCGAGTGGGGAATATGAAACATCGCAATGCATGCGTCACCGGGTTCCATGAGTGCCGGTGTGGGTTCCGGCCAACGAACACCATCCGGCGTGGTCGCGCTACTTTCATCTGTAAACTGGTTCCGTACCTGTTCAGGTAAATAGTTCAGACCACAGCGGTTCGGCACGTCGTGGTTCATTCGAGGCCAGCCAGGGCCTTCCGGTCCGATATGCTCCCCTAATGCACGTTGCCGCTGAAAGAACGCTTCGGTAGCGTGATGAGCGCCTTTAAGCACGGACGTCTGCCCACACTCCGGTCGGGTCTGATCATTCAGACAGACAAAAACAAAAGCGTTGAAACTACCCATGCCCAGGGTCATCGCCGGATCCTGAAACAACGGTACCGTGTTGTGACCTACCACATCCGCCGATCGACCGATGTCACCCTTGGGACCGTTCGTAAGATACCGATGATAAATCTCGTCGGGTGTACCAGCCTGTACCTCCTGCGGTGCCGCAATGGTGCACAAACCATCCATGTGGCACTGGGTTCCGTTATAAGGCATATCGCGGTCCCGGTACCCAAGATTGTTGAAGTAATCGCCCGGCTGGCCGGGGCGTAAAATGGCAACCTGGCAATCTGATGGCGGATCAAAGTCGTCAAGTGCTTCGTGAAGAATCGGCGTAATTGCCGACTTGTTGACCAGATCCGTCATTGCAGGGTCATCACCGAGGTAGGTTCCTTTCTCATGGCGCCGGCCCACCACATGTC
>NTKD01000001.1 GCA_002457275.1 OM182 bacterium MED-G24 | reverse complement strand
AACAACTCCGCACCCACCCGAATCGGGGTTCGAGACGCAAGCATATGATCTACTCTGGCATGCAAAAGCGTGCCCGTGTAACACAGTCGCGTGGTTTCCTTTCGGTTCAGGCTGTGAGCATCGATCCGCGCCACCTGAGGCGTCATGTCCGCGCGAACGCCAATCAGTCGTCCGGATACCTGATCTGTGAACTTGAATGTCTTCAGGTCAAGATCCTGACCCGTACCGGTTAGAAGAGAATCGACAAACTCGACAAGCGGAGGAATGACAATTTCGTACCCACACCGTTCAAACAAGCCAAGGAGACGCTGTCTGAGTCGTTCGACTTCACCTGCTATCGGTGGCAGCAAATCCTCTACACCATCCGGCAACAACCAGCGATTCGAGTCACTCATGTCGATTGATCACACTGTCTAACAGTTTTGTTTGGGGTGATGTTCAAAATCGTGGATGTATATCCTAACCCCGGATCAGATACAGCATCAGCGTACCCAGCAACATACTGGCCAGCCCCACCCAGCGCATCGTGCTCGCATCGATGTCGCCCATACGGATCGCCATCTCTTTCCATCTGTTGGGATAGAGGAATGGCACGACTCCTTCGATAATCAGCACGAGACATAACGCCGTGCCGAAGTCCTGCCACATCGTGGCACTCCTGATACGCGGTCTACTGCGTGGAACTCTTCAGGTACTTGAAGAAATCGCTGTCTGGCTGCACAAGAATGATGTCACCCTTGTCTGAAAACGTGGCGGCGTATGCCTGCATGCTGCGATTGAACTTGTAGAATTCGGGATCCTTGTTGTACGCGGAGGCATAGATCGCCGCTGCCTGCGCATCTCCTTCACCACGAATTTCTTCAGCCTCAGCATAGGCTTCTGCCAGAATGACCTGCTGCTGTTTGTCCGCGTCAGCGCGAATACCTGCAGCCAGTTCCTGACCCTGAGCCCGATGTTCTTTTGCTTCGATATCCCGCTCTGTGTTCATCCGATCGTAGACCGAATCACTGACTTCGTTGGGCAGGTCGATACGCTTGACACGCACATCGACAATCTCGACACCCAGTTCTTCCCGCGCCACTTTATCGAGCGCCTCAGTCAGAATATTCATCAGCTGATCGCGCTCGCCCGAGACCACCTCGTACAGCGAACGTGTACTGATTTCATTACGCAGTCCGGTATTGATACGCTGTTTCAGCAGTGACTCCGCCCTGGTCTCGTCACCCGAGGTTGACGTATAGAACTTTGCCGAATCGTCCACCCTGAACTTTGCAAAGGAATCGACGATGACCGCCTTTTTTTCCAGCGTCAGGAAGCGTTCGGGACGCGCATCCAGGGTCAACACCCTCGCATCAAACCGAACCACATCGTTAATAAACGGCTTTTTGAAGTGCAATCCCGGCTGAATGTTGCTCTCAACCAGCTCCCCAAACTGAAGCAAGACTGCTCGCTGCAATTCAGTCACCACGTAGACGCTATTATAACCAACGACCGCTAGCGCGCCGACGACAATCAATACAAGAATGGTTCTGAAATTCATGTCTAATCTCCCTAGCGATCGCCGCGACGACTGGCCGGACGCCCAACTTCTCGACGTTCCGTCGTCGAGGAGGATGACGTATACGTCGGTGTTCGACGCTCATTGTTCGTGTTCGCCGATGATTCCATGATCTTATCGAGCGGCAAGTAGAGCAGGTTATTGCCACCATCGACATCGACCATCACCTTGGTGGAATTACTCATCACAGACTCAAGTGTGTCCAGGTAGATTCTTTCCCGGGTGACCTCTGGTGCGAGTTTGTATTCTGCCAGAAGCTTGTTGAAGCGTTCGGCCTGACCTCGTGATTCCGCAATCTTGCTCTGTTGATAGCCCTGGGCTTCTTCAAGCATACGCTGCGCCTGACCACGGGCTTCCGGGACGATCTGGTTGGCATAGGCATTCGCCTCGTTCCTGAATCTTACCTCGTCCTCACGTGCCTTGATCACATCATCAAATGCTGCCTTGACCGCATCAGGTGGGGCCGTATCGTCGATGTTCACCTGGGTAATCTCAATGCCCGTGTTGTATCGGTTCATGTAAGTCTGGATGCGATCCTTGACCTCGAGCCCCAGAACCGCACGACCTTCCGTCAGCACATCATTCATGGATGCACTACCAACCTCATGTCTGAGGGCGCTCTCCATCGCCTCTCTCAGGCTCTTCTCCGGATTCTTGACACGTAACAGGAATGCCCTGATATCGAAGATGACGTACTGGACAGACATCTTCACTTTGACTATGTTTTCGTCTTCCGTCAGCATTTCCGCGTCATGCTGAATCGATCGCACCTGGGTGGCATTATCAAATTTCACTTCATCAATCAGCGGCGGGTTCCAATGTAAGCCTGGCAATATGATTTCGTCGCGAACCTCTCCGAAACGCAGAACAACGCCACGCTCCTGCTCATCGATGGTGTAGACGCCGGCCAGGAACCAGACGAGCAACAGCACCACCAGCACGAGCCACAACAGGTTCATGTTCAGAGACGGCACGCTCGAGCCACCACCCGATCCCGATCCTCCCCCGCGGCTGCCACCAAACATTTGCGACAGATTATTCTGAAGCTTGCGAAATGCCTCATCCAGATCCGGGGGCCCCTGGTCATCACGATTCCCCCAAGGGTCTCGATCGCCTCCCTGCTTCCCGCCACCGGGTTCATTCCACGCCATTTCTCTCTCCACCTGACTGGTCACAGAATTTTGTGTCCCGCCAAAGGTACTGCGGCGGGGCATGCAATGTGTATTGTCACATTAACAAATACCAAAGTCATACCTCCTGACAGTGTCCGTACACAAATCTCTTTACCGGTCGCGTCCATACACACCGTATGTGCCTGTCATCATGCTTCGGTCATATGAGGTGATAATGGGGCTGATGCCCGTTTGTTCAATGATGCCTGGTGCCAGGAATCTGAAAGGATCAGGAATGCGATACCGACAACCCAAGACTGTCGAGCCGGTGTTGTTCGATGCGCACCTGTAGATTGATAGAGCCGTCGTCGCTCGTCTGCTCCCTAAGGACATCGCCACCGTCATATAATGCGGCCCTGAGATGACCCTCGTCAGGACGCAGGCACACGGCGCCTTGCACGACACCCTTCGCCAACCGGTCCGTCAGTGCACCGAGAAGCCTATCAACGCCCTCCCCAGTCTGGGCCGACAACCAGACTCGACACGGTAACCCGTTTGACTCGCGATCGACCCGGGGACTGTGCGGCGTGGCATCAATCTTGTTGAAGACAAGTAGTTGCGGCACCTGGTCTGCGCCAATACTTCGCAGCACCTCATTGACCTCGCCAATTCGCTGCTGGTAATCGGGGTACGACGCATCCACCACATGTATCAGCAGGTCTGCCTGACAGACTTCCTCCAGTGTCGCTCGAAACGCATCCACCAGATCGTGTGGCAACCGACGAATGAATCCGACTGTATCGGCAAGCACAGCCTCGCCAATGACGGGCAGTGAAAGCTTGCGGAACGTCGGATCCAGCGTCGCAAACAACTGATCCGCAGCATGCACATCAGACTCACAAACTCGATTGAACAGCGTTGACTTGCCAGCGTTGGTGTACCCTACCAGCGAGATCGTGCTCACATTTGCGCGGCTCCGGGACCGACGGCTCTGTTTTCGCTGGGTCTGTACCCGATCGAGTCGACTGTTGATCTTACTGATACGCATCCGAACCATCCTCTGGTCTGCTTCCAGCTGGGTCTCACCGGCACCTGCAACACCCATACCCGCACCACCGGTTCTGCCCGAACCGCCTCGTTGTCGGTCCAAGTGGGTCCAGCCGCGAACGAGTCGAGAATACAAATGCTGCATCTGTGCGAGCTCAACCTGCAACTGACCTTCGTGGGTACGGGCTCGACGAGCGAAAATCTCCAGTATCAACCCGGTCCGGCTAAGCACCCGGATCTCAAGGGAAGCTTCAAGACTACGCTCCTGTGTCGGCGTCAGCTCTACATCAAAAAGCACAATGCCAGCGCAGTACTCGCGACTCTCGCATCGTATTTCCTCAAGCTTGCCCCCGCCGACAAAAGTTCTGGGATTCGGGACCCTCCGAGGTGCTCGCAGGTGTGCTACTGGAACGAGTCCCGCCGATGTGGCCAGCTCAGTCAGCTCCTGTGCCGACTCATCGTCTTGTACGACATTCACCAGCAACGCGTGCGTTCCCGTTTCCGGGCGGTCAAAAAACACTGCCATGAACTTGTGCCTCTCACCCAGACTGGCCGGGTACGGTTTATTCCTCCGCGTCGGTGCTGATATTCACATTGCGCGACGGTACCACTGTCGAGATCGCGGATTTGTAAATCATCTGACTGACTGAATTTCGCAGTAAAATCACAAACTGATCGAACGATTCAATCTGTCCTTGCAGTTTGATACCGCTCACCAGATAAATCGAAACCGGGACTTTTTCTCTCCGAAGCGCATTAAGGAAAGGATCTTGTAATGATTGTCCCTTTGACATGAGGTTCTCCTGATAACAGACACGCCCAGCAGGGAATGCCCTAGTCTAACATGCGGTGCGACCTCAATATTTTCAAGGCGTCCTCCTCACGAGGAGCCGAGATGACATTGAGATCCCGCCAGCTGCGAAGCCACGTGTACTGCCTTTTGGCAAGTTGCCGTGTGGCAATCACTGCGCGTTCCACCATTTCTGAATGACTGAGTTCGCCCGACAGGTGTTGCCATACCTGGCGATAGCCAACAGACCGAATAGCCGGTAACGATGACGTCAAATCTCCACGATCAAATAGGCCGGAAACCTCTTCAATCAGACCATCGGTTACCATCTGTTCAAACCGCAACGCAATCCGCGAATGTAGTTCTGCTCTATCCGACGGCACAATGGCGATCTGACACATCGAACCTTTCAGTCCATCCCGCTGTCTGCCCGCTTGTTGCAGCGCCGTCAGCGACTGGCCCGTCAATTCGTAGACCTCCAGTGCTCGTTGAAGCCGCTGGGGGTCATTAGGGTGTATACGTTCAGCTGCCTCCGGGTCGATCACTCGTAGCCGTTCATGAATAGCAGACCACCCGTTCCGACTGGCGTAGTCCGATATCGACTGGCGCACACTGCCATCTGCCGGGGGTAACTCAGCGATTCCCTCCTTTAGTGACTTGAAATACAACATTGTGCCACCTACCAGCAGCGGAATTCGCTGTTTCCTGACAATGTCACTGACCAGACCACGCGCATCGTTCAGGAAATCCGCCGCAGAATAGGGTTGCGACGGGTCGCGGATATCAATCAGGTGATGGGGAATACCCGCCCTTTCAGTCGTATTTGGCTTCGCAGTACCAATATCAAGACCTCGATAGACCATCGCGGAATCCACGCTGACAATCTCCACCGGATGGGTCTGGGCCAGCTTTTGTGCCAGCCTGATCGCCAGATCAGACTTACCGGACGCTGTCGGCCCCATGAGGCAGATACATTGCAGGCGAGACAAGCCGTCACTGACCTCGCAGAAACAATCGATCGAGTGCAGATAACGGCTGCTCAATCCATGTCGGTCGGCCGTGATTGCACTGGCCGCTGCGTTCTGTCTGTTCTATGTCCCGTAGCAACGCGTTCATCTCTTCAATACTGAGCCGGCGATTCGCCCTGACCGAGCCATGGCACGCCATGGTGGACAGAATCTGATCTCGATGCTGTATCAGACGCTGACTCGTGCCTAATGAGCTGATATCCGCCATCACGTCGCGAACCAACTGTTCGGCCTCAGATCGAAGCAGCAGTGCGGGAATGGCGTCAATTCGCGCAGATTCGACGCCCTGACGCGCCACATGCAGCCCGAATTCGACCAGCTGCATCGCGTAGCTCTCGATAAGATCGCATTCATTCTCACTCAGATGCAGGGTCACCGGAACCAGAAGCGGCTGCACCTGCACTGATTCATCGTCAAGCGTCTGTTTCATGCGCTCATAGACGATGCGCTCGTGGGCTGCATGCATGTCTACAATCACAAGCCCATCGCGATTTTGAGCCAGGATATAGACACCATGCAGCTGCGCCATGGCGTAACCGAGAGGTGGGACCTCATCGTTATCCGGCACTTCAGCCAACAGCGCACCGTATCGAGACACGGTTTCGGCCGCAGATGCACTCGATAAGACGCCTGCGGCGCCCAGCGGCAGACCCGACTGATCCTGAATCCCACGATAGGATGACGCACCCGCCCCCATTGATCCGGCTCCCCCGGACATCAACGTCACGGGATCGGAGACAAAGGCCTGTTCGCCAGGAGACAACGATGCCAGCTGACCATGAATCGACCGGAACAGAAAGTCATGCACCATGCGCGACTCACGAAAGCGAACCTCATGTTTGGCCGGGTGCACATTCACATCGACCAGTTTTGGTGGCAGTGACAAAAACAACACATAGGCGGGATGACGGCCGTGAAACAACACATCGTGGTAGGCAGTACGCACCGCGTGGGTGATCAGCTTGTCTTTGACCATCCGGCCATTAATAAAAAAGTACTGCTGATCGGGCTGACTACGGGAGTAGGTGGGCCAGGCGATCCAGCCCTGCAGACTCATCGGGTCCGACAGCGACGGATCCGCCGCACTGACCTCGATGGTCGTGGATTGTGAAGCAAATTCATCGCCAAAGGCCGTTGCCACGCGCTTCAGTGCGTCGGCATCATCATGGGTCGGCAGATAGTGACGTATCGACTTTCCATTATGGACGACCCGTAGATCCGTGAAGGGATGGCTCAGGCTGATCTTACGGACGACCTCATCGACCCGACCCCATTCTGTCCGGGCTGTTCGCAGAAACTTGCGCCGGGCTGGTGTGTTGAAGAACAGGTCATTGACCTCGACAGTGGTTCCCCTCGGGTGGGGAGCAGGTGAAACGTCAGGAACCTGAGCCGGGCCCGAAACGGTTACCGTTGCACCGTCGGACACGTCATCGGTCACACAACTCGTGAGCGTCATGCGAGACACAGCGGCGATACTCGCCAGTGCCTCCCCCCGGAATCCCAGTGTCGCAACACCTTCAAGATCATCGAGCGTCTGAATTTTACTGGTGGCATGGCGTGACAGGGCCAAAGGCAGATCGGCGTGGGCGATTCCCTCGCCATTATCCCGAATCCGGATCAGGCGGGTGCCTCCTTCTTCAAGCACAACCTCAATGCGGTCAGCACCCGCATCGAGGGCATTCTCCAGGAGCTCCTTGACAACCGCCGCCGGTCGTTCAACGACCTCACCTGCCGCAATCTGATTGATCAGCCGTTCGTCTAGTTGTCGTATCAACGCCATACCGTCAGCTTGCCGGAATCTTAAGCACCTGGCCAATTCGAATCAGATCCCCTGACAGACCATTGACCTCCTTGAGCCTCGTGGCTGAAATTCGGTGGCGGTCTGCGATGCCCGAGAGCGTATCTCCACTGACGATCCGATAGCTCAACGCCTCTGTGGGCGAATCACTCTTTTTCCAGGCAAGCCAGGTCCCCGCAGGCGGATTATTGGTGAGATAGTCATGAACGCCTGAGAAGATTGCCCGAGCCATCTTTCGCTGATGTTGTTCTGTAGCCAGACGCCTAGCCTCCGCAGGGTTCGAGATGTAACCCGTCTCAATGAGCAGTGAAGGGACGTCCGGAGACTTTAGAACGGCAAAACTCGCCTGTTCTACCTGTTTCTTATGCAATCGATTAATGGGTCCGATCGCGGACAGAACTCTACCTCCCATCTCCAGACTGGACGACAGGCTCGCGGTAATCGATAAGTCCAGGAGTACGCCTGCAAGCAGGTCATCTTTGTCGTCGAGGGTGACCTCGCCTGCCCCGCCGATCAGGTCCGCCCGATTTTCCTTCTCTGCCAGCCATCGGGCGGTCTCACTGGTCGCGCCTTTTTCAGAGATCGCATACACCGATGCACCATGTGCTTTGGCGGTCTTGAAAGCGTCAGCATGAATCGACAGGAAAACATCTGCACGTCCCTTACGCGCAATATCGGTACGTTCACGCAGCCCCAAGTAGTAGTCACCCTGGCGTATCATCAGCGCCCTGAACCCAGGTGCCTCGTTGAACATGTCCGCCATTTTCCGGGCAATCTCGAAAACGACGACCTTTTCATAAAGCTTGCCGGGCCCAATTGCACCCGGATCATCACCACCATGACCCGCATCGATCGCGACAATCACGTCCCGCATCTGATTCGTCAACCGTTCGACCCGTTGTGCGGGTGATTGCTGTTCCTTTGTATAAAGGTCGACGACCAGACGATCGCTATAGTTCAGAATTGGCTTCAGGAGAAACGAACGTGGTCGCACAGGAGCATCGAGATCAAGCACAAGGCGAACCTTGTCGCCTTGTTGGGACGTTCGCAGCCCTTGGATAGGGCCATCTCCTAGCGGGACCTGTGACGCATCGACCTGCAGGTTTGCGTGAGGAACGTCGATGACCAGGCGGTCAGGCTCAACCAAAGCAAAGATCTTGTGGTCCAGTGGCTCACTGGTATCAAGCACGATCCGAGTCCGCTCCGGAGAAGTTCGTACTCTGATGTTATCGATAACGGCTGCCGCCATGACGTCCGCAATAAAGAACATCGCCAGGACCCCGCCGAGCGTCCACCGGGTAATGAATCTGTTATGCCCAACCTGCAACCTTCTAGTCACCGATGCGTCGTTCCATTTCAAGTCCTGACCCTAGCAAGGAGTCGAACTGCATAAAACCCCTGGCAGTTCGCCATTTGTTCAAAAGGCCAAACCCCATCGTACGGTCAATCCCCCAATACAGTCCTTTGACTCAGGATCGACGCAACGGCCTCGAGTCCCTTCACCGATCGGCCCGTCAACCTTGCTCTGCGAGCTGTGCCAGTCACTTCCAGATCAATTTCGATGTCGGCACCTGGCAGCGCTGATCCACCGCGTTCTGGCCACTCGATCAGAATCAGCGTCGAAGGCAGTTCAGCGTCCAGGTAGTCCTCCAATCCGACAAATTCCAGCTCTTCCGGATCCACCAAACGGTAGAGGTCGAAGTGATAGACGTGATACTCGTCCGACTCATAGGGTTCTACCAGCGTGAATGTTGGCGATTTCACGGCGCCGTCGTACCCAAAACCTCTCATGAGTCCACGCACCAACGTCGTCTTTCCCGCCCCGAGATCACCTCGCAGAAACACGACCCAACGGCTTGATGAAGGTGTAACCGCGTCCTGGACGAGGCGGCCAAGTCGTTCGGTGGTGGCATCATCCGACAAGAACACGCTATTGGCTTCCGCTGACTCAACCGACATCGAGGCCATTGACCAAGCGTTTCAGCACAGGCAGCAGATCCGTAGCGAACATCCCCCGGGGTCCTTCGCTGCCTGCAACAATATCGCCTGCAAACGAATGCAGGCAGACCCCCAGGCGTATTGCATCTTCCGGCGCAACTCGCTGGGCACACAGGGAGGCAATCACGCCGGTCAGGACATCCCCCATACCGGCGACCGACATTCCGGGATTCCCATAGGGACACAGCGCATGTCCCTTACCGTCGTAGATTGTGGTACCGGCGCCCTTCAACAACACGTGTCCGCCAAAGTGACTCTGAAGTCGGCGCACTGCATCAAACCGATCACCACGGCTGCTGCCCGTCAGCATACGCTCGGCCTCACCGGGATGGGGCGTCAGAATCCAATTCTCTTCAATGCGCGCCTGACGATCCAGCAGATTCAAACCATCAGCGTCGATCACCATCGGTTTGCCGCTCGCCCGACAATGGTCAAGCGCAACACTGTGACAGCGCTCAGCCCACGGGTCACGCCCCAGACCCGGTCCGATCGCCACCACGGACGCAGCATCCAGCATCGATGCAAGGTCAGCCTCTTTTTCTACACCCCGACACATCAGTTCAGGACGACGGGTCACCAGGTATGAGGCATGCGAGGGGTGGGTAGCGACACTCACGAGACCCGCCCCGGTACGAAGCGCGGCCTCTGCAGACATCAGGATGGCTCCCGGCATCCCTTCATTTCCGCCGATCAGGAGAACGTGACCGAATGTGTACTTGTGAGTATTTCGTGCTCTCGCCGGGAACCCCGACAACAATTTGGGCAACGACAGGCAGGGAATTCTGTATCCCGGATCCGCGGTGACCTCTTCCGGCAGATGGCGATCCAAATCGTCCGGTACACCCAGGCCTTCGAACACGATCTCACCGGCGCAATCAGGACCATCGGCCGTGTACAGACCTCGCTTGCGACCAATGAATGTAACCGTCACTGAGGCGTTCACAGCGCGCCCCAGCTGGGCCCCGCTATCGGCACACAGTCCTGTGGGCAGGTCTACTGCCAGGATCGGTACTGAAAGCGTATTCATCTCGTCGACGACTGCCTGATAGTCCTCGCGAAGCGGACCAGACAGCCCGGTCCCCAGTAACGCATCCACAACGACCTCAAACGGCTCCGAAGCGTTCTCTCTGCCGTGTACTGATGTTCGCTGACAATTCGTCTGGCTACAAAACTCGTAAGCCGATCGCGCATCACGCGTTAGCTTCTCAGGTGGGGACACCTCAAAAACGTGCACATCGTGCCCCATTTCCGAGAGTATGCCCGCGATCAGATAACCATCACCGGCATTGTTTCCCTTGCCGCAGAAGACCGCGATGCGACGTGCCTCTGGCCATCGCGATGTAATGACCCGAACACAGGACTGTGCCGCACGCCGCATCAACCGAAGCCCAGAGATATCCAGGTTGGCGATCGCCCATGCATCCAGGGCACGCACCGCTGCACCCGTGTAGAGCCACACGGCCGCTGTATCTGATATCTCGTGAGCCATTATTTGTGATTGAGCCATTGCTTGCGCGATTATAGGCAATTGTGAACCCAAACCCCCAGAACCCGTCTCGCCATGTATGAAGACGACAACAATTCCCTATCCCCGGTGATTGCCGATGACCTGTCAGAAGCATTGGTGCTTCATTTGCGACAACGGTCGCTCGAACTGGGATTTGATGATCTGGGGATCTGTGACACCGACCTCGATGACCATGAACATCATCTCACCAACTGGCTGCAGAAGAATCACCACGGCGAGATGGACTATATGGAACGGCACGGCGCCAGACGCAGTCGCCCGACCGAACTGATCCCAGGCACACAAAGCGTGATTGTCGTCCGCATGGATCACAAACCCGACGCAAGACCAGCTGATGCCGTTCTGGCATCCGACAAGGACGCATACGTAGCGCGTTACTCCCTGGGACGTGACTACCACAAGGTCATCAGAAAACGTCTGGCCAGACTCTGGCAGTACGCCCAGACATTCCTGTCGGTCCACGGAGTCTCGGGCGCTGAAGCAAGAGCTTTTACCGACAGTGCCCCGGTCCTTGAGAAAGCGCTGGCCGAGAAAGCGGGACTGGGATGGATCGGAAAAAATACGCTCCTGATCAACAGAAAAGCCGGGTCCTGGTTTTTCCTGGGCGAAATCTATACCAATCTCCAACTCCCGCTCAGCACGCCGAAGATCCAGAATCTCTGTGGATCCTGTAGCGCATGCATTGACATCTGCCCAACTCACGCGATTGTAGGACCCCAACAACTGGATGCTCGACGCTGTATTTCGTATCTAACAATCGAGCTAAGAGGCAGCATTGACGAATCCTTGAGACCGATGATCGGGAATCGGATTTTTGGTTGTGATGATTGCCAGCTGGTTTGTCCGTGGAATCGTTATGCACGTACAAGTCATGAACCGGACTTTACACCGAGACATGGGTTGGATCGCTCGTCCCTGCTTGAACTGTTCAACTGGTCAGAAAGCGATTTTTTGACGCGGACAGAAGGCAGCGCAATCCGTCGGACCGGTTATCAGGGGTGGCTCAGAAATATCGCGGTTGCGCTCGGTAACGCACGCCACGACCGTGCGGTTGTGGCCGCGCTGAACTCGAAACAGGGCACCGTCGATGATCTCGTTGGCGAGCACATCTCCTGGGCTTTGGCGGAACAAAAACGGAAAGCAGCAGAGTAGGACCTTTGGCGCGGTATGCTCCCGCCCGAGTGTCAATTTTCAGTCTTGAGCTTGAGAAAGTGGTCCCGGTAAAAACGGAGTTCCTCAATGGACTCACGAACGTCATCCAATGCGCGATGATGATTCTGCTTTTTGATTTGATGAAAAATGTCCGGGCGCCAACGAATCGCCAGTTCCTTGATGGTGCTCACGTCCAGGTTTCTGTAGTGCAGGTGAGATTCAAGTGTGGGCATGTATTTCACGAGGAATCGTCGATCCTGAGCAATGGAATTTCCGCATAATGGCGAGCGACCCGGCTCAACATGGTCGGCGATAAAATCAAGCACGATCCGCTCCGCCTCTGACTCAGTGACACCTTCACTCCGGACACGGTCAAAGAGGCCCGAGTCCGTGTGATGTGTGGTATTCCATTCGTCCATCGCGGCCAGCAGCGAATCAGGCTGATTGACCACGACAACAGGTCCCTCCGCCAGCACCCTTAGGGAGGAATTGGTCACGATCACGGCGATCTCGATGATGCGTTCAACCTCCGGGTCGAGGCCGGTCATCTCCAGATCCATCCATACGAGGTTTTCCGAATACGTCAGCCCTTCCAACCGAACCTTCCAGCCCAACATCCATGAGGGAGCTATGTTACTGAAAGCGCTGCTGTCGCGCCATGCGCGTCTGCCAGTCTGGTTTCGATCGGTACCAGTTATCGCTATTATCCACCGGTCATCGCGGATCGCCGCTGGGGATCACCCGGTTGGCCCGATCTCCACGGCCAATTGACCAGGCGCTCCCGCCAAGGAGCGCAATAAAAAGGGGTTCACGTGTTAGCTGATCTTCCACCACCAGACGTTATTGAAACCGGAGAGCTTGTTCCTTTGCTCTCCGCGCCGGACGTGATTCTGCTGGACGTTTGTTCAGACGACAACTACGCCAGAGGACATGTTCCCGGCGCTCGACACATCACACCGGCGTCCCTGACACTTGGACAACCACCCGCACCGGGCAAACTGCCACACCCCAATGCTCTCTCGGATGTGCTTGGGTCCGTTGGATACAGACCGGACAAATACATCGTTGTCTACGATGACGAAGGTGGCGGCTGGGCGGGTCGTTTGCTTTGGATTCTGGACGTCATCGGGCACGAGCGTAAGGGACTGGTCAACGGCGGACTCATCGCGTGGCTGGCGGATGGCCGGGGCGTGACCACGGATATGCCCACGTTCGATCAAACTCGGGTGAATATCGAAATAGATGCCTCGTTTACCGCAAGTCTCGCGGATGTCCGTGCCAGCCTTGATCGCCCAGATGTCATTGTCTGGGACGCTCGATCAGCCGAAGAACATCGCGGATTGAGGTCAGGGTCCAGACGGGCCGGTCGCATCCCAGGCGCCATCAACCTGGACTGGCTTGCCACCATGGACCCCGCGAACGGTCACCGAACCCGCAAGGACCTTCAGGACATCCTCGACGCCCTCGGCATCACGCGCGACAAACGCGTGAT
This sequence comes from OM182 bacterium MED-G24, assembly GCA_002457275.1. GTDB lineage: Bacteria > Pseudomonadota > Gammaproteobacteria > Pseudomonadales > Azotimanducaceae > UBA7451. The sequence continues at coordinate 107,193 of NTKD01000001.1, read as the reverse complement.
TACCCATTGCCAGACGCACCATCGCAGCGGTCTCACATACGCCCTCGGACGACAGCTTGGCTACGATATCCAGGCCTACGATGGATCCTGGTCAGAGTGGGGAAACGAACCTGACACTCCTATCGAGTCATAGCTAATCCAGTTAGCAAGCACTTACTTACCGGGTTCAGTACCGGCGAGACTACGACGACCTGTCAGCACCATATGTAAACGATCAACGCCCAGGGCAACACCGACGCAGTCAGGCAAAACGTCGATCAGTGCCAGGAATTCATCATCCAACGGCATCTCCGGCAGACCCATCGCCTTTCGCGTCGCATTGTTGGCCACAAATCGCGCATTGAGCTCGGCCTGGTCACCCAGCTCGCTATAGCCATTGGCCAGCTCGACACCTCGCCAATACAACTCGAAACGCAAAGCGACCGTGTCACCACGCCGCTCCGCAACGCGCGCGAGCGCAGCCTGTTCGCGAGGAAATTCGGTCACGAACGTGGGGGACTCAAGCGTTGGCTCAATCAATTGGGAAAAGAGGGCATCGTGATATTCCGATCGCGCCGTTGACGGGTCAATGTGCTGGCCCAATGATCCCAGCTTTTTTGTGCAGAGGCTGGCGAGTCTCGCGGTTTCTATAGCGTGAGGATTGATCCCGAAGCGATCCTCAAACAGGGAACGATAGGTCCTTTTAGTGGGCGAACTGCTGGACGAACTAGTCAGCTGCCCTAGGGCATCATCAGCCACTGGGCCCATTGCGGTGGCTGCGACGGTCGTCAACTCGATCATTTCGTCCATCAGTTGGGACAGGGTCCAGCCGCACCGGTACCACTCCAGCATGGTGAATTCAGAACGATGGCGTCGACCGGTCTCACCACTACGGAAAACGGGGCCTAGTTGCCAGATGTCTCCGCTTCCCAGACACAGCAACTGTTTCATTGCATATTCAGGAGACGTCTGCAGAAATCCGAGCCGGTTTTGTTCGTTGTAGGCGGAGATACTGGCAATAAAGGGATCAGTAACACCAAAGGGCCTCAGCACCGGCGTTGTCACTTCGGTACATTGGTGGCTGCTCAGGTAGCCCCGCAATGCGCCCAGCAGGCAGGCCCGTTCACGGATGCAGGACTTCAGGGTTTGATCCGGTGAGCCGGAGGTCACAACTTGTTCCGCCTTGTTCCCATTTGCCTGACGGTCGTCCCGATTGTCAGATACGCATTGGTACTACTTGACCCGGTTCTGGTATTCGCCGGTTCGTGTGTCCACACGAATCACCTCACCCTGGTTGATGAATAGCGGGACCTTGACAACTGCACCTGTCGACAGGGTTGCCGGTTTGGTACCACCCTGGGCTGTATCGCCCTTCAGGCCCGGGTCGGTTTCGACCACTTCCAACTCCACAAAATTGGGTGGCGTCACGCTGATGGGATCTCCGTTCCATAGTGTCACGGTGTAGACATCCTGTTCCTTGAGCCACTGTAGCGCATCTGCCACTGCGTTCTTTCCCGCCGGCAACTGTTCGTAACTGTCATCCATCTTCATGAAGTGCCAGTACTCGCCGTCGGTGTACAGATATTCCATGTCCAGATCAATGACATCGGCACCCTCGATGGACTCCCCCGACTTGAACGTCCTCTCCCAGACCCGACCAGACAGCAGGTTGCGTAACCGGACGCGATTGAACGCCTGTCCCTTTCCGGGTTTGACAAACTCGTTTTCCAGAATCGAACAGGGATCACCTTCCAGAATCACCTTCAGTCCTGATCTGAATTCATTGGTAGAATAGGTCGCCATCGTTGTACCTAGTCAGGAAAAAACGCCATGATACCGCTTCAAGAGCAGGGTTGGCAGAGCCAACCCTGGCAATGGCAGTTATCCCACGCTGTGCGTGACAGTGAAACACTGCTGACCGCGCTTGACCTGCCAGCATCATCTACCAAGTCTGACTTTCCGGTCCTGGTCCCATGGCCCTATCTCGCCGCCATGACACCCGGAGATCCAAACGACCCGCTGTTGCGACAGGTCCTGCCAGTGGACGAGGAACAGGTTGTGGTGAATGGCTATGGACCAGACCCCCTTGACGAACACGACAAGACCCCGGTCAAAGGGGTCCTCCATAAATACCATGGTCGTATTCTTGTCATTGCCACCGGCGTATGTGCGGTCCACTGTCGCTACTGTTTTCGTCGACACTTTCCCTATGACGATTTCAGGGTCAGCAGAACCGACTGGCAGAACATCGCGGGTTATGTACGTTCACAACCCGATATTCGCGAAGTCATACTGAGTGGAGGTGATCCACTCGTGGCCAATGACCAGCTCCTCTCGTGGGTCGCCCAACAATTCGCCTCAATTCCGCATGTAGACACACTCCGGTTGCACACTCGCCTGCCAGTGGTTATTCCGCAACGTGTCTGTCTGGAATTGCTTGATTGGATCGGTGAAAGCAGACTAAAGATCGTCGTTGTCATCCACGCGAATCACGGCAATGAGATTACCGACGACGTGGCTGATGCCATGCATCACTTGCACCAGACAGGCGCTACCTTGCTGAATCAATCTGTGCTGCTAAAGAACATTAATGATCGTGCCGATCTTCTAACTGATCTCTCATGGCGATTGTTTCATGCCGGCGTCCTCCCGTACTACCTGCATCTACTCGACCCGGTCGAGGGAGCACATCACTTTGATGTCCCCGAATCTGACGGCCGTGATCTTGTGCAAGAGATGAGCCAGAGACTGCCTGGATATCTTGTGCCCAAACTCGTCCGTGAAAAACCTGGCGCCGGCGCCAAGGAGTCCATTTCCCTGACGACCAACTAATCCGGTTTATGGGAGCTGCCAACAACTGGCGTGCTAAACTGCGCCGGTGGTAACCGACATATGAACAAAAAGGCCGCCAAGTTGCCCTGTGATGCTGTCAGCTTTCAGATCCATGAAAACGATTCGGCTTCCTACATCCAACACGCTGACAAATTCACCTCGGGTCTATCTGAAATGCACAGCAAGGTGTCGATCAATCATTTTGGTTGCTCGCTGAATCCATTTAACCTGCTCAAACATCTGACTACGGATTACGTCAAGCTTGACGGCTCTTTTGCTCAACAGATTGAGGATAGCGAGGAAAAACAGGACGAGTTGGTGGAAATGGTGAAATCGCTCCAGAGCCATAGCGTGCTCACAGCGATTTCAGGTGTGGAGTCACCTACCATTCTACAAACACTGTGGATGTCCGGCGTCAACTTCATCCAGGGGTTCTATGTTTCACCAACACTGGAAGCCCTGGATTACGATTTCGCGGCCGAGTACCTCTAACTGATCTCCGTGGCAAAAGCGGACACTCTGCCTTTTTGTCTCTGCCCCAATACCCACTGATGGCCATATCGCAATCACAAGCCCGCAATCGCCTATGGACGCTCGTTCTGTGCCCTTTGATGTTGATCATCATCGTTGGAAACGTGGTGCTCTGGCACCAACTGTCCAGCGCGCACACTGCCCGCATCGAGCTCATGGGAAAGACCATCAGCGCCCAGCTAGCATTGTCGCTTCAGGAACCCATGGTTCGTGGTGAACACCTTACGATAAATGTGATGTTGAACGATCTTCTCTCCGGCGGACAGGACCTGGTCGCCTATGCTGCGGTTTACAACCACCGCAATACTCTCATTGCACAAGCGGGATCAATGACTCAGGGAATCGCACTGTATACAAACCGGATTTCCCATCAACAGTCGGTCATTGGTCGGGTAGAGATCGGCCTCGGTGATCAACACGGTCGCTCGGCTTATCAACCGCTCATTCTGTTGATCGCAACCCAGTTCGTGCTGGGTATTCTGATCCTTATTGCCACGGGAGGACTCAGGGGCGTCATCATGTTCTGGCTGTACCCTGATCTCCCCAGGCACAAACTGGCAACGTCCAGCGAAACTGTTGAGATCATGAACCCTGAACCCGATACCGATCAATCGACGTATCGGGAAGATGGTACGCTGGTGGTGGTGCGACCTATTCCAGTGAACCTGGAATCAGAGATCATCGAACTCTTTACTACCGCCGTATCACTATGCCATGGCGAGATAACGCTCACTGATTCAGGTGATCTGGAACTCCTCTTTCGACATGATCGGCACGAACAGGACGCGGTGTGCTGTGCAGCGCTGATGATGGAGCTGGTCGCAGCGATTCCGAGACCCTACTCAGCCCACTTCGCGCTGCATTACTGCGCCAATTGCGACCTATCTGATAGCCGGTTTACTGAGGCGCGAAAGTTCACCAACTACCTGACCGCGATCGCCGGTGGAAAGATCCTGATCAGCCAGGTGCTGGCGTTGCGTATACCAGACGCTCTGGGCGTCGAGTTTTCATCGTTCTCTCACACCGCACTTCCCAACGGACAGGCGATGGTGATGGATGGGTCATCACGCTCGTTCAGGTCAGAAATTCGCGAGCGTCTGGCCCTGATGATAGAGCAGTAGGTCACCGAACCCAGCTGAAAAACGTCAAGCAACGCTGACCCCGTCGACCTTCTGGAATCCACGCGGCAACTTCAATCCGCGACGAGCGCGTTCACCACGATAGTGCGCCAAATCGGATGGTTTCAGATTCAGAGTCCGTTTACCGCTCAGCACCACGATGGACTCTTCAGGGCCCAGGACCACCAGGTATTGCATGATCTCTGACCGATCAATGACCCTCGCAGACGGAATATTAATGACCTTAATACCCTTGCCTCGTCCCAGAGTTGGCAGATCTGCCAGCGGGAAAACCAATAGCCGGCCCTCACTACTGAAGGCCGCAACCAGGGTTTCTTCTATGTTGTTGATCGGGACAGGAGGCAATGCCAGAGCGCCTTTGGGCACCGATAGCAGCGTCTTGCCCGCCTTGTTCTTGGTTGTCATATCTCCCAGCGTACCAATGAATCCATATCCCGCATCGCTCGCGACCAGCAGCTTCTGTGTTGTCTCGCCAATCGAAAAACCAACAAAGGAAGCGCCCTGCGGCGGATTGAGCCTCCCGGTCAGCGGTTCACCCTGCCCTCGCGCAGAGGGCAGACCGTGGGCGGGTTGGGTATAGGCACGCCCTGAAGTGTCGAGAAAAACAGCGTCCTCACTGCTTCGCCCTCGGCCCGCGGACAGAAAGCTATCGCCACTGCGGTAGCTGAGCTCAGTCGGGTCTATTTCGTGGCCACGTGCCGCCCGGACCCACCCTTTCTCAGATAACACAACCGTGACCGGTTCCGTTGAAATCAGGTCTTTCTCGCTGAACGCTTTCGCTTCCTCGCGACACACCAGCTGTGAGCGACGCTCATCCCCAAAGGCCTCTGCATCTGCCAGGATCTCGTTCTTGATCAGTGTTTTGAGCCTCGCCTTGGAGCCAATGGTCTTCTCAAGGTCGCTGCGTTCGGCTCTCAGTTCCTGCTGTTCCGTCGTGATCCTCTCTTCCTCAAGGCGGGCAAGCTGCCTCAACCTGAGGTCCAGAATCGCGTTAGCCTGGATTTCGCTCAGCTTGAACTTTTCCATCAGTTTTTCTTTCGGCGCGTCTTCATTTCGGATGATCTCAATCACTTCATCCAGGTTCAGGTAGGCAATCAATAAACCTTCAAGAATGTGCAACCGTTCATTGATCGCGTCCAGCCTGAACTGCAGTCGTTTCAGCACAACATTTGTCCTAAAGGTCAACCACTCGGACAGCATGTCCTTGAGCGATTTAACCTCCGGCCGGCCGTTGAGACCAATCACGTTGAAATTGAGCCGGAAGCTTTTTTCCAGGTCGGTACTCGCAAACAGGTGGCCCATGAGAGGCTCGACATCGACCCGGTTGGATCTCGGCACGATCACCATCCGCGTTGGATTTTCATGATCCGATTCATCTCGAAGGTCCACAACCATAGGAAGTTTCTTCGCCTGCATCTGCGCAGCAATCTGCTCTAGTACGCGGCTTCCGGACACCTGATAGGGTAACGCGGTAATTACGATCTCACCATCCTCAATTTCATACGTGGCCCTTGCACGCACCATCCCTCGACCCGTTTCATACATAGTCAGCAGATCGGACTGTTCCGATATGATCTCAGCGCCGGTGGGGAAATCTGGCGCCTGTATGTGCTCCATCAGATCCGCTACGGTTGAACGTGGTTTGTCCAGCAAACGTATGCATGCCGTCGCGACCTCGTTCAGGTTATGGGGCGGTATGTCCGTCGCCATACCTACCGCGATACCTGTTCCACCATTCAACAGGACATTCGGCAAACGCGAAGGCAATGTGACGGGTTCCTCCAGCGTACCGTCAAAATTCGGAGCCCAGTCTGTTGTACCCTGGCGGAGTTCCGACAACTGGACCTGCGCGAACTTCGTCAGTTTAGCTTCCGTATACCGTTGTGCCGCGTATGATTTTGGATCATCCGGCGAGCCGAAGTTGCCCTGGCCATTAACCAGCGGATAACGATAGCTGAAGGGTTGAGCCATCAATACCATCGCCCCATAGCTCGCCTGTTCACCATGCGGGTGATACTTGCCGATCACCTCACCTACAGTACGTGCGGATTTCGCATGTTTCGAACTGTCATTCAACCCCTGCGCCCACATGGCATAAACGATGCGACGCTGTACCGGCTTCAGTCCATCGCCGATATGTGGCAGTGCCCGGTCGTTGATGACGTACATCGCGTAGTTCAGAAACGCTTTCTCGGTAAAGTCACCCAGCGACTGCGTTTCGTGTTCAAACTCACTCATAATCATTTATTCCGATAGACGCTGAGGACCAACCGTCCAGTCTTCGAGACGATACAGGGCCGGACTTAGACCAGTTCTGCCTGGCCACCTTTCTTTTCCAGCCAGATCTTCCTGTCGCCCGCTCGCTTTCTAGACAACAGCATGTCCAGGATCTTCATTGCCTGGGGCTCGGACTCCATGGTCAGCTGCACCAGGCGCCGGGTGTCCGATGCCATCGTCGATTCTCGTAGCTGTGACGGATCCATCTCACCCAAACCCTTGAATCGACTGACGACAACACGCCCTTTCTTACCTTCTGCTTCGATGCGGTTCAGGACGCCCTGTCGTTCATCCTCATCAAGCGCATAGAACACTTCCTTGCCCACATCGATCCGGAACAACGGCGGCATCGCAACAAAGACGTGACCCGCCTTGACCAGCGCGGGGAAGTGCCGAACAAACAACCCGATCAGCAGTGACGCAATGTGCAGACCATCAGAGTCGGCATCCGCGAGGATGCAAATTTTGCCGTAACGCAGCCCCTTCAGGTTGTCGCTACCAGGATCAACGCCCACCGCCACCGCTATATCGTGCACCTCCTGAGAGCTCAGAATCTGTGTTGATTCATCATCCCAGGTATTTAGGATCTTTCCGCGCAGGGGCAGAATCGCTTGATTTACACGATCTCGTGCCTGCTTCGCAGAGCCACCCGCTGAATCGCCTTCCACAAGAAAAAGCTCACCTTCCATCGCATCAGCACACGTGCAGTCAGCGAGCTTTCCTGGCAATGCAGGCCCCGAAGTGATCTTTTTTCGTTCAACTTTCTTACCGGCACGCAACCTGGCCTGAGCCGCTTCGATGGCCATATCTGCGATGGCTTCGCCATCCGCCACGTGTTCGCTGAGCCACAAGCTGAAACGATCCTTTACCACACCGGAGATGAAGGAGACCGCCTGGCGTGATGTCAGCCTGACTTTCGTCTGGGAAGAAAACTGTGGATCGAGTAGCTTGGCGGAGAGCACATAACTGCACCGATCCCAAACATCGTCCGCGCTGATCTTGACACCACGAGGCAAGAGATTGTGAAACTCACAGAACTCCCGAAGCGCTTCAAGGAGACCATTTCGAAGCCCGTTGACGTGTGTACCACCCTGGACTGTGGGGATGAGATTGACATAGCTTTCGGTAATCAGGTCCCCACCTTCCGGTAACCATTGAACCGCCCAGTCCACGGCTTCTTCCGTGGCAGCCAGCGATCCATCAAACGGTAGCTCAGGCAGTAGCGTAAACCCCTGCAATTCAGTCGCCAGGTAATCGGTCAAGCCGGCTTCGTAACACCATTCGTGCTTGTTCTCACCCTTCTTTGCCGTCTCATCAACAAACACGACCTTGAGACCCGGGCACAACACTGCTTTTGCACGAAGGAGATGCGTCAGGTCACGAACCGAGAACTTGGGAGAATCGAAGTAGGCGGGGTCAGGTTTGAATGTGATCAGTGTGCCTGTTGTTCGTTTACCTACCTTGTCCACCACCTTCAGCTTTTGTGTCTTCTTTCCGTTCTTGAATGACATGTGGTGCAGCTTGCCATCACGTCTTATGAACACCTCAAAGGTTGACGACAGTGCATTCACTACCGAAACACCGACGCCGTGCAATCCCCCGGAAAACTTGTAGTTGTCGGAGTTGAACTTCGCGCCGGAGTGCAGCTGCGTGAGAATTACCTCGACACCCGGCAGCTTCTCTCCCTTGTGGACGTCAACAGGCATTCCCCGACCATCATCACTGACACTCATCGCGCCATCTTTCCGTAACGTGACCCGAATCTCAGTAGCCGCTCCTTCAAGTGCCTCGTCGACGCTGTTGTCGATCACTTCCTGGGCCAGATGGTTAGGTCTCGATGTATCGGTATACATGCCCGGTCGTTTTCGTACCGGATCAAGCCCCTTCAACACCTCAATGGCATCAGCCTGATAGGATTTACTCGGCATGACAGGACTCTAGGCTAGCCAAAGCAGCGGGTGCGGAGACGAGGATGGATACGGGCTGCAACACGATACGCACGCTGGGTTTGCAGATGACGGCTCTCAAGGACGAAACCAGGTTCATATCAGTCAGCAACGATCTCCAGATCGCGGCCCTGATCGTCGACCGGTTTCTCAAAGGGTAACGTCAGCGAGGTCGCAGACGTGGATTTCACATTCGATCGCAGGTTCATGAATTGAACGAAATAGACTCAACTGCGCGACCGTTTGCCAGACAAAAACTCAACAACTCACCCAGGAATCGATTGATCTGAGACTTTTCATCGGGTTGGTACATGTGATCATTGGGAAGCTCATATCGGTACCTGAAGTTGCGCTGACGTTGGAAACTGATGACTTCAGCGGACGCGACATCGTGATAGACACGGACTTCAAGCTCGGGCCAACGGACCCAGGGTTTGTTGTCACCGTTGCTGACATGGACAGAGAGCATCGTGGTGAACGGACAGCGCTCACGAATATCGATGCGGACCTCAGCGCCATCCTCGGCCACCACCTCGATTGCAAAGTGACGGCTGTCCTGAACACGCATGTCAGGAAAAAGACGGGTCAGCCGCACATAATTGGCATCACATTCAGCCATATCAGTGGCCAGATTTGGTATGTAACGACGTCTTTTCAAAGGATGTTTCAAGGGTACGTTCAAAGGCTCTGACAAAGTTTTGTCAAAGACTCAAAGTTCCGGCAGTTGCCTCCAACTGGGTTACCGTCTTATGTTTACATGCCTGATAGCGTACCACAAACCCGCCGCTGAAATGACAAAAACAAGACCGTCAGATGCCTGAACCAACCAGGTCATCCAGCAGTTTCACCGTGGTCGTGAGCGACCCACGGTTGATATCCAATACCTGCCCTGAGCGAACCAGAACTTCATTGCGGCTGGGGCTATCCGTTAGCATGCGACTCGCAAACTCTGCACACTCACGATCGTCGACAACCTTCACCATTGCTCCCGCCGAGAGCAATTGCTGCGCAATATCCTCGATATCCCACAGGTTCGGACCCATCATCACCGGCACGTTGAGCGACAGCGCTTCAATGGGATTGTGCCCACCGACTTCCGCGAGACTACCTCCAACAAAGGCAACACTGGCAATCCCGTAACAGAACAACAGCTCGCCCATTGTATCGACAAGCAGCACATCAACATCCCGAGCTATCGCTGCCAGATCCGGCGCATCGTCCACAAGCTGGGTTCGACGAACGCAGGAAAAACCGTGCCTGGTGATCTCCTCTTGAACGTCACCAGCGCGCGCAGGGTGACGGGGAGCCAGGACCAGCAGAAGATTCGGACACGCGCGCCTGGCGGTTGTGAACGCGGTCAGCAGGACACTTTCCTCACCATCATGGGTACTCGCGCCGAGTAGCACTGGACGATCTCCCGAGAAACGCCGAAACAACGCGATACCGTCATCCAGGTCCGCGGGGAATTGCACGTCGAACTTGATGCTACCAGTCACGCGGACCCGATCGCGTCTGGCTCCCAGGGAGACCATCCGTTCACGGTGCGCATCTGACTGTACTGCAAGCAGTGACAGCGATCGCAACATTGGCGACACCAGCGCGTGTATCCTTCGATAACGTCGATGAGACCCCTGCGACATCCGCCCGTTGACCAGTGCCACCGGCACACCACGCTGTGTAGCCACGTGAATCATGTTTGGCCACAGTTCAGTATCAATGAGAATCAGTAGGTCCGGATGTACGCGATCCATGAACCGGGTCAGGGCGTCTGGCACATCGTAAGGTACAAAGGAATGCAAGCAATCATCACCAAACAAGGCTTGCACCCGTTGCCGACCTGTCGCCGTCGTGCTGGTCATCCAGATACAGTGCCCTTTGTCAGACAACTGTATGATCAACGGTGCGGCTGCATTGGTTTCACCAGCGGAGACTGCATGGACCCATACGAGTGGTGCCTTGTCAGACGCCGGTCTCACTTTCGGTTTGACCCAACCAAAACGTTCCCGAATCCGGTACCGGTAGAGTGGTTCCTTTCGCGCCATCCACAACAGCCGCAGCAGTATGAGCGGCATCAGCAGATAAAACAGGAGGCTATAGAGAAGACGGGCCATCACTTGCAGCTTAACGTACCCCATTGATGCGCACATCTGTTTCCACAGGCGAACCGTCTATACTTCACGAATGTCTGGAGTCAGCAAACATGTGCCGGTGGCAATTATTGGAGGCGGTATCGCCGGTGCCTGGTTATTACGTGTGCTCACCGATGCTGGAATTGATGCGTGGTTGTTCGAAGCCAAACACCTTGGTGCCGGGCAAACACTCGCATCACAGGGCATGATTCACGGCGGTCTCAAATACCAACTAAATGCAGGACGTCACCAACTTGGAGAGTCGCTGGCGCACATGCCTGACTTCTGGCGGTCCTGTCTTCGTGGTGACGGTCCTGTGGACCTGAGTGCGACATCTCCAAGCTCGGATCGTTATTACCTGCTGAGCACCGGAGGTATAGCCAATCGTCTGACCACGTTTCTCGGAAGCCGATTGATCGTCGGTCGTGCAGATAAATGTGCGCCCGCCGATTATCCCGATGCCCTCAGGCATGCGTCCTTTAAGGGTAGTGTCTATCAGCTTCAGGACGTGGTCATGAATGTACCGTCACTACTTCGGGCACTGACATCAAACTGTGCCGAGCGATGTTTTTCCGGCACGGTAACGTTGGACAGTATCGAGGGCGATAGAATCCCAGGTCTTTCATGTGAAGGCGAGGCCATTTCCGCGGACTGCTACGTATTTTGCGCGGGTGCAGGCAACGAGACACTGCTTGCGAACTCGCCACTCTCCCACATTCAAATGCAACGCAGGCCTCTCAAACAGGTGGCGGTCACGGGCCAGCTGCCTCCGCTCTACGCACATGTCGCCAGCCCTACCTCCGGCGCGAAACCACGGGTAACGATCACTACCCATGAGACCACCACCGGTACCACGTGGTACCTAGGAGGCGCCCTCGCCGAGACGGGTACTGTACGTACCGACGCTGAACAGGTCACATTTGCACGCACCGAACTCGAAGACGTGTTCCCATGGCTGTCATTTGATGATTGCCGGTTCAGCACGCTGGATGTCGACCGTGCTGAGCCTGATCAGGCGTCGGGTGGGCTTCCTGACAGTCCTTTCGTGGAACAGGTTGGCAACGCAATCGTATGTTGGCCCACCAAACTCACATTGACCCCTCTGATGGCGAATCTCGCACTACCCAAAATCAAATCACTCGTCACCAGCAACAGGGCTGACAACACGCCACCGCTCCTCGACAACGCAACAGTTGGACAAATTCCCTTTGGATGATCGCCAGCCATCACCTCTCCCCCACCTACCGGAGTCATCCTACCGTCGCCTGTTTGATAGCTGCCGCGTTTCCCCGATTGGACTCGGGACGGTCAAAATGGGCCGGAATACAGCCGTCAAATATCCCGCCTCGTTTGCGATTCCAGGAGACCAGGAAGTTGTCAATCTGCTGGCGCTTGCGCGAGACCTTGGAATCAATCTCGTGGATACCGCACCCGCCTATGGCAACAGTGAGTCCCGGCTGGGCGCGCTGCTGACCGAGAGGCATCACTGGGTCATCTGCACAAAAGCCGGGGAGCGCTACGAGGGGCAACGTTCATCCTTTGACTTTTCGCCACAAGGGCTGACGTCGAGCGTTGAAACCAGCCTGCTACGTCTACGCACCGACTATCTGGACGTCGTCGTCCTGCATTTGCCGGATGATGACAGCGCCGTTCTGGCATCCGATGCCATGGCAAGCCTCCGCAAGATGAAGGACAAGGGAATGGTCCGCGCCATCGGCGCCTCCACCAAATCTGCATCAGCAGGACTTCGCGCGCTGGAAGAGAGTGATGTGGTTATGGTGGCCTATCACCAGGAAGACACATCACAGCAGGTCGTGCTGGATGCTGCTCATAACACCGATCGTGGCGTGCTCATCAAAAAAGGACTTGCCAGCGGTCATAGCCGGTCACCCACAGAGAACCTCGATTTTCTCATGAACTCAACGATGTCGAGTGTCGTTGTAGGGACCATCAATCCAGTCCATCTCACCGAGAACGTGACCGCCGTGAACCCGACTAGAGAGAACGAATCTTCTCAGCAATGAGAGTCGTTGAGGTGCCTTCGACAAGCTGAAGCACCTTTACCTCCCCACCGTAGCCACGCACGATGTCAGCGCCCACCACTTCCTGGACCTCGTAGTCGCCCCCCTTGACGAGGACATCCGGCTGTATTTCTGCCAACAACGTTTCCGGCGTATCTTCTGCAAAGGACATCACCCAGTCGACAGATGCGAGCCCGGCAAGCATCGTCATACGTCGATCGACCGGATTGATAGGTCGCCCGGGCCCCTTCAAACGGCTCACACCATCATCGTCATTGATTGCAACGATCAGTCGATCACCATGTTGCCTGGCTTCTTCCAGGTAGGACACGTGACCGGCGTGCAGGATATCGAAGCAACCATTCGTAAAGACGATTGTCTCTCCCTGACGACGCGCTTCAGCAACAACGTCCTTCAATTGAGGGCCGGACATCATTCCTTTTCCTACACCCAGTTCGTTTGCCATCTCAAGGCGCAACTCGGTTTCGCTGACACTGGTGGTCCCCGACTGGGTCACCACGATCCCAGCCGCATAGGTGGCCCAATCGATAGCTTCGAGCATCGTAGCCCCGACACTCATGGCAGACGCCATGATCGCAATGACGGTATCTCCAGCCCCCGTGACGTCATAGACCTCACGCTTTCGCGCCGGCAAATGATGGCTCTCACCATCACAGTACAACGTCATGCCGTCACTATGGCGCGTCACCAGCAAAGCCCCGATTTCCAGCTGCTCAATCAGTCCGAGCGCCTTGCGACGCATGTCCGCCTCATTGTGACAATCACCCACCGCGGCCTCGAACTCTCGGAGATTCGGCTTGACCACCGAGGCTCCTCGATAACACTCGAAATCCTTGTACTTCGGATCGACAAGAACAAACTTTCCATCTTCCCTGGCCGAACGTACCAGGGCCTGCGGATCAGCCAGCGTTCCCTTGTCATAGTCCGAAAGCACCACCGCATCGTACGACGATGCCATCTGACGGTAGCGCGCAACCAACGCCTGCAGGGCCGAAGGGAAAACCTCCTCAGCGTCGGCACGAATCAACTGTTGCTGCCGGCTCATGATGCGTAACTTTGTAATGGTCGGAAAATCGCGCAACCGCTCCAGCGAAGGGGTGATACCCGCCGTCCTGCACTTGTCCTCCAGGATCGCTGCGTTGACATCATCACCACAGATTCCGATCAGGCCGGAGCGTCCACCGAGTGTGGCCACATTCAACGCAACGTTCGCCGCACCACCCAAACGATCCTCGCGTTCCTCGATTTTTACGATCGGGACAGGCGCTTCCGTGGAAATACGATTGGCATCGCCGATCCAGTATTGATCGAGAATGACATCACCAATCGTGAGCACACTCGCGCGATCAAAGGTGGGGAGAATTTTCGATGGTACAGTGGGTCGATTCATGGTTACTCGCACGCTCACTCGCGGGTCTCTTTTTTGGACACTGCGCTCAATACAGTGGTCATTCTGCGGCTGAAAGTGTCCATCGTAAAGTGCTGTAATCGCTCTTGCGAGGACCGGGATTGTAACTGCGTCAATTCCACCAATCTGTCGGCCAGAACGTCTGCGTTACCTGCTTCGAAAACGAGGTCAGCGATACCCAACTCTCCCGGTCCGCCGGCGTCGCTGCAAACAATCGGAAGCTCCGCTACACAGGCTTCCAGCAATGCCATTCCAAATGCTTCCTCACCACCTGAGGCCAGAACCAGGCCGTCAAACGCTTTGAGATAGCGGAATGCCTCTTTCACGTGACCATGAAACACGACACGCTTCGTCATCCCCAAACGGTCAACCTGCTGTTCGAGTGAAGACCGGAGTGGTCCATCGCCAATAATCGAGAGGTGAATATCGAGCTTGGACCGATGCAACGCGTCTATCAACAATGCGTGGTTCTTTTTTCGAACGAGGCGGCCTACGCACACAAACGCCTCGCCGGCCATCGTCAGATCAAGCGCTGACCGCGCGTCTGTCCGGTTCAACAGACGGACCTGCAAATCCTCGCGGACAGCGTGATAGACGGTGAATAATCGACCTGAAAGCTCACCACAATATTGTTGAATGTTTCGTGCCACCGAGTCAGAAACGGCTAACAACACCAGGTGGCGGCACCACCATCGAACAAACATCGATCGTGTCGGACGCTTCAGAACATTATGTTCGTGGACAACACCCAGGAGCGCCCGCGGTCGATACGCATAGCTCAAAACTCCCGCCAGGTAGATGCACTTGTATCGATGCGCAATGACAACATCAAAATCGGTTTCACGCATGACCGCTGCCAGACGGGTGAGCACTCGCCACTTGACGCCTCGCATCGCCGCCGTGTCGAATTCGAAAAAGAGTACCCGATCACCGCCAGTCCCATGAGCTACCCCGTCGTCAGCAGGACCGCAGAGATAAACTGTCGTGACGGAATCAGAAGGAAATGCCCCGGCGTACTGCTTGCAAATATCGACAAACGGACCCTTGGCATCGTGGCAGATCTGGAGCACATTCATGGCAGGTTCGTCTTGACGTCGCTGTCAGCCAGACAGCTCACCGGATCATGCGTCCAGGTCAGCCAGCAACCCCCGAAACTGATTCGCAAGTTCCGGCCGATCTCGCCAGTTCTCCATGAACCGTTTGAGGTCGCGTCTGAATGCCCGCCTGAAACTGATCGCGTCTCGATGTTCCCGCATTGCGTCCAGGTCCATGATCACCGGCCCTGTCGCTGACATCATGAAGTTCGTCGCCTTCATGTCACCATGGCTGATTCGGCTATCGGACAGATCCTGGAGCAGAGAAGAGATCGCGGCCATTTGATCATCAGGTTGATGACTGGTCTTGATCGTCGCAAGCGCATCTCGTCCCGCCACATATTCTGAAACGAAATACGCCCGGCCACGAAAGGGGCCGAGTTTCTCTTCGATCATCGCAATCGGTTTCACCGAGGGTATACCCAGAAACTCCATTCGCCATGCATTCACCCACGACCTGCGTGCACGACTCGGCCCGAGTGCTCGTTTCAGCCGGTGTAGGGGACCCTTCAGGTTGTAGCGTTTCACGACAAGGTCATGATGACCTAACTGTACGCGGACAATCGTGGCCGACCCGCCGCGCTTCAAAGCCTCTCCACGATCCATCCAGTAATCCGGGTGATCTAACAATTCCATCATGTCGCGATTCAGAGAGTCTCTTACGCAAACCAAAAATCGTCGGAAAGTTGTCTCACACTCAAACTGGGTACAGTCTCGCAGCGTTTTTCGCAGGTAACCTCGCTTGCGTACTTCACGGCACCTCGACAGCGCGCTATCCAGTCGCGCCAGTTCAGACTCTCGGGCCTGCCGGGATCTTGCTTTGAGGTACTCGGGGAACACCAGGGGAATCAACGAATCGTAGCGTGGGAAAAACTGTGCAAAAAACTCAGCCAGGTTAGCAATGCTATCTCCACTCGAAAGCGGCCCATTTCTATGAGGCTCAACATGTCCACCATCGATCATGTACAACTGGTTACCAGCACGCAGAAAGTTTCCCAGATGGATATCTCGCTGAATGACGCCCCTCGCATGCATTTGCGCCAACATGCTCATCGCTTCACGAAGGATTTCAAGATGATCCGAACGAGACATCGTGTGCTGCCAGTCTGTCTGCAGACTGACAGCATCCTCCAGAAACTCAAACGCCAACAGATTACCTGTGTTGGTATCTGTCTCACCCTGCCAGAGCAGGCGTGGTGTTGGAATTGAGGCGTTGTGAATCAACGTGGTACCGCGTACCTCGCGAAGTGCATAACGTTTGGCAGATCGGCCGAGATACAGCTTGATGAGGATATTGACACCATCCTCGGCAGTAGCCCGCGCCACGAGCCGCTTGCCAGGAAGAATGCGCAGCACCTTTTCGATGGTTATCCGACAGCGACCTGTCCCTGAACGACCCGCCAGGCAGAAAGGTACGGGCAATAAACGACCTGCCAAGCGGATATCTTGTGTCGTTAACTCAATCATTATCCTTCTGTGTGCCGATGGGCACGGTCCTGGCAGCTCAGAATAGCATGTGCCCATAACGGGCCCCAAACGAGTTATGTACGAGTGGCGTCAGGGTGGCGCTGAAACACCCTCAAAAGTGGCCCAGAACAATTCTTCAACAAACGACTAGTGTCGTCCTCCGAAGAAGCGGAGTACCCTCCGGAGAATGCGTTTGTCTTCCCTCGTCAGATGATCGTGGCCCCGATACCGCAGGAAAAATCTAAGGCGCTGACTGCGACTGAGGTAAAAACGTGTGACACGATCCAAGCACGCAAGATCCTTCAGAACCCCACGGCGGTGAAATGGCAACGATTTATCAAATGCACGCCCCAACGGGCAGTCAATGATACGAACTTCTGGTTCAACCTCTGTCACCAGGATGTTGCGCCATTTCAGATCATAGTGAACGAACCCGGCTTCATGGAGAGATCGGGTGTGGTTCGCGAGCTCAACGATGACCGCGTTACACCACGTTCGGTCTTGGAATTTCTGCGGAGATCGTTGCGAAAGGGTCCAAAGATCGACGCTCCCAACCACCTCCGCAGTGACAATCGCGCCTCTGCGATCATTCGTTTCGGCATATGTCACAACCCTCGCCGTTGGAACGTCCAGTTATTCAAAGTAGCGCTGGTTCTGCCATTCTGCAGCCACTCTGGAACTGCCGTAGAAACCACGAAGATATCGTCCTGCCACGTGGTAAACCTTGACGTAATAATATTTCCCCTCGAGTGTTACTCGAACAAGATACGACATGCTGCTGGCATTGACGGTTTCGCCGTGAAAACTGGCAATCTGATCAAACGAACTGAACAGGCGGGACTCACCCTCGGTAACATCTGGCACCAGCCAACAACGTCCCCTTTGCATCACTGCATCAAACATCAGTCAGCCACAGCGGCAGCGGTGCGCCCTCACGCTCCCCCAGCCATCGGGCTCTCCTCAAAACGCCTCGCCACATCGACCGATCCCGCAGCAGAGCTTCCCTTACAGACAACCCCGAATATCGTCGGATAAAGCAAAGCAGATCCAGCCTCGTATAGCGTGCGTCCAGCGCAGAAAACAACAGTGAACCGAGGTCCTTCACGCGCCAGCGATAGGGTAAATGTGCTCTGCACTGCGCGCGATGGAAGTCGATCAAATGGAGCGAGCGCGTCACATCACCGTGCTCAAGATGGAAGTGGCAGATGTAGAGATCCCGGTGGTTCACACCCAAGGCATGCATTTTGCGAATGTAGTCGGCCAGCCTGATCACGAGTCTGCGCCGATCTCTTGGCGATATCGCCTCCTTCGCAAGATCTTCCAGGGTCACCGTGTTTTCCAGCGCCTCCATCACAATCACAGAACGCTGCCGAGCCGGGTTCCAACCGTGGACTTCCAACGCTATCGGCGCAGGTACTGAGAGGCCCGCGTCCTGCAGACGCCTCAGCGCATTCCACTCATCGCCTGCACCCAGTACCGGCGGACGCAGCCTGACCCAGTTTTTCGCCATCTCCAGCCAACCGACGCCAGAATGCACCTTGGCAAAATAGTTGATGCCTTGATGCGTGAACCTGAACGTTCGTCGAGACGGCAGCTCTCGATGGACGTCGCCCTCAGTGTGTTGCAGAAGCGAATACAATGATCCAGCGGGATAGGCCTCCGTGAACTCTTGATCGTCTGTGTGGTAATACGTAATCATCGAACACTAACGCGTGAGCACACCGATCAGCGTTGAGGCAACACGCTGGGGCGTAATCTGTTCGTAACAAGGCGGGAAAATGGTCGTTCGGTTGGGTAACGACAGGAACTGACACTCCTTCCTGAGACAGGGTGCGCAGGGTAGATGGCGTGTTGCGAGCGTAATCACACGCCCCCCATACATACCCGTCAAGTTCGCATTGCTTGCACCGTAGATCCCGATCACGGGTATGTCCATAGCCACCGCCAGGTGCCCTAGACCACTATCAACAGAAACAACGCCGTCACAGAGTGACATCTCCCTCATCACATCAGCCAGTGGCATCTGGGGTAACAGACGTGCCTCCGGCAGGTCACGCACAATGAACTCTGCTCGCTCTCTCTCCCGGGCATTCCCAGAGGTCAAAACAACCTCGTAGCCCGTCTCGGTCAGTTGACGCGCCAGATCCCGCCAACACGCTCGAGGCCAGTGTTTGGATTCCCATGTGGTGCCGTGTAGCAACATGATACGGCCGGTGGCTTCGCCCAACGAACATTGGGCCCCACCCAGACCGTAGTCAGGATTTCCCGGTGGCACTTCATATCCTAGGGTGCCTGCAAACAACTGTCGTACTCGCGTCACCGCATGCTCTGACCGGGCGACACTGACCGTCTCATGGTAGAAACGTTGACTCATCGGTTCCCGGGCCGATTCCCCGTCGAGTCCTGCGACCTTCCCACGAGCGAATCCGGAAACCACCGCGCTCTTGATGAGACCCTGAGCATCAATAATCAGATCATAGTCCCTTCGACGCAGTTGGCGGACGAATCGGAAAGCGTCACGAATCCCCTCCCAACCCGTTGGTTTTCGAGTCCATCGACGAATTCCAACAGGAATAACCTCTTCGACTGACGGATGTTGCTCAGGAATAGCTGCAAAGGCTTCCTCAACCACCCAGTCAAAACGCACGTCGTCCTTCATGCTCACCGCATCCGATAACGCAGGTAACGTATGGATGACATCCCCTAATGACGACATCTTGACGACCAGGACCTTCAACGATCGCCCGCTTGCAGATGTTCGAAGACAAACGGCCAAACCTGGTCCGGCGTCAGGTCCCTCAAGCACTTTAGATGCTCCAATGGGCAGGTTCTCTTGAAACAGGGGCGACACGGCATGTCACGGGCAATGATCTCGGATTTCCAACTGACCGACAGTGGTGGCGTAAATTCTGGCGTTGTAGACCCATAGACTGCGACCAGTGGGGTACCCACCGCCGCTGCAATGTGCATCAGACCCGAATCATTGCACACAGCCCCCGTACAGAACGCGAGAATATCGATGACATCAAGCAGGCTGGTTTCTCCCGCCAGATTGATCAGCGACGGATGATGACCAAATTCCGCCACTACCGTCTCAGCAATTCCGACATCACCCGGTCCACCCAGAATAAGAACGCCAGCACCTTCTTCGCAAGCTCGCCGTGCGATTTCCGCAAAATGCGAAGAAGGCCAGCGCTTGGCTTCCCCGAATTCAGCACCAGGACAAAGAGAGAGCAGGGGCCTGTCGGTGGGAATAGACCATCGGGACAAGAGCTCCGCCTGATTATCTGCATCCGTCATCAGTTCAGGAAAATAGTCATCGGCGCTACTCTCCTTCAAAGGCGCGTCGGGTGGGTCCGCCAGGGCAGCAAACCGGTCAATCATCCGAGGCAACTGCTTCTTATTCAGAAACCGGACATCATTGAGCAGAAAGTACCGGTACTCTCCGAGAAAACCCGTACGACGAGGAATCCCTGCAAACGCAGGCAGCAATGCCGATTTTAGGGAACCAGGCAGTACAATCGCGTCCCGGTAACCGTTTTCAGCCAGGCGACGTCCCAGGCCATACCGATAGGACAGCCTTAACTCTCCATGCTCAACGTCCAGCAATACACCACGAGAGACCTCGGACATGCGACTGACCAGGGGCAAAGTGGATTTTGGCAACAGGACGTCGATCGGTCTGTCTGGAAAACGATGGCGCAGACGCTTGTAGAGCACCTGGGACATGACCATATCGCCAACCCACGCAGGCCCGACGACAAGAATGCCGGCTGGCGCGTTATCATGCATTGATTGCGGTGAAACCATCACCTCAATGTGTCAGCTGACCTGGGTATTCCACTCAGGGTAGGTACTTCGCTTACCCATGACCTGGTCGAAATAGATCGTTTGTAGTTGTTCCGTGACAGGTCCCCGGCCACCTTCTCCAATGACCCGGCTATCCACTTCCGAAATTGGCAAGACTTCTGCGGCAGTTCCTGTGAAAAAAGCTTCGTCCGCCACGTAGACCTCGTCTCTTGTAATGCGGCGTTCAGTGACCTTGTACCCAAGATCCTTCGCCAACGTAATTACAGAGTCGCGCGTAATCCCCTCCAGGCACGATGTCAGCTCCGGTGTGACGATCTCTCCGTTTTCCACCAGAAAAATATTCTCACCAGAACCCTCAGCCACGTATCCCTCGTTGTCCAGCAACATGGCCTCATCGGCACCCGCCTCTTGGGCCTCGCGCAACGCGAGAATCGAATTGATGTAGTTACCGTTGGCTTTAGCTTTGCACATGGTGATATTAACATGATGTCGTGTATAGGAAGATGTCCGCACCTTGATACCCTGTACTCGCGCTTCCGGCGTCAGATAGTTTGGCCATTCCCAGGCAGCAATCATGCTGTGCGGCTTCAGATTCTCGGCTCTCAGCCCCATCTCTTCCGAACCATAAAAACACATCGGCCGGATATAGGCTTCACTCAGATTATTCTCCCGGACGACCGTACGCTGAGCCTCGTTCAGGTCCTCTTTTTCAAAAGGCATCGGGAAACCAAGAATATGCGCGGAACGAAACAGTCGGTCCGTATGTTCGTACAAACGAAAAATAAGAGGGCCGCGATCGGTCGCGTATGCGCGCACGCCTTCAAACACGCCAAGCCCATAGTGAAACGTATGGGTCAACACATGGACACGTGCTTCACGCCATGGCACCAACTCACCATCGAGCCATATTACCCCGTCTCTATCAGCCAGTGACATAGCCAACCACCGAAATTACCAAACCGCCTATTCTACATAAGTTGCAGATCGAGCGTTGCGCAATTGCGCAGAGGCGCACTATTCATGATTCGTGATCGGCGCAACCCGAACGACTTCCTCAATCGTGGTACGACCTTCCGCAACCTTCAGTGCACCCGAGAACCGCTGGGTTTTCATCCCTTCCTTCATGGCCGCAAGCCGGAGCTTGCCGATTTCCGCGTTGGGAGTGATCCAATTCTTGATCGCATCCGTGACCGGCAGCACCTCATAGATCTCCTCTCGACCCATGTAGCCAGTTTCCCGGTACTCAAGACAAACTGCCGGGAAAGACATCTCTGCAGGCGGCTGTGCCATGCAGCGTTTCCAGCGCGTCGTCAGCATCTTCCATCCATCCTTGTCAGAAGGCCGCTTGCTTGCACAATGCGGCCATAAAGTCCTTACCAGACGCTGCGCCATCACGCCAAGCAGCGCCGCCTTGATCAGGTAGGGTGCGACGCCCAGTTCCAGAAGCCGGGTGATCGCTGATGGTGCGTCATTGGTATGAAGTGTTGAGATGGCCAAGTGACCAGCGAGCGCCGCCTAGATCGCCATCTGCTGTCTCGATATTACGAAACTCACCCGCCATGATGATGTCAGGGTCCTGCCGAAGTAATGCGCGCACCCCATCGGCGAAATTGAGATCAATGTTCTGCTGCACCTGCATCTGGTTGAAACTCGGTTCAACTATCTCAATGGGTCTTCAATCGTGCAGACATTCACCTCGGCCGTCGCCAGTTGCTTGAGGCTGGTTTACAGCGTGGTGGTTTTCCCGGACCCCGTAGGACCAGTCACCAGCACGATACCACTCGGTTTTTCGATCATCGTTTTCCAACGCTCAAAATCGTCATCCGCCAGTCCCAGCTCCACGAAGAGCTTGAGAAGAATATTCGGATCAAAAATCCTGAGCGCCATCTTTTCGCCAAAGGCGGTTGGGAGCGTCGACAATCGCAACTCGACCTCACGACCATCAGAAGAAGTCTTGAGGCGGCCGTCCTGAGGCCTTCTCTTCTCGGCAACATCCATGCGACTCAGTGACGTCAACCGACTCGTTACCGCGGTCCCGTCTCGGCTCAAGGTAGATATCGCTGGCTCGTTGTGAAAATGCATAGTTCAGGATCATGTCAACGATGTTCACAACATGTGCGTCATTTGCCTCCATCGATTCAAGCTGGCCGGGTTCCAGCATCTGCTCAAGATTGGACAACGCACTGGTTGCAAGACCCTTGGCCGACGCCTGGTTGACATGCTTCGCCATCTGATAGAACTCAGTGGTATAGCGACGAATGTCCGCGGGGTTGGCAATCATCCTCGTGATGACTTTGCCTGGCTGGGACTGCTGGATGGTCGATTCCCAACTCGAGACCCAGGGCTGTGCGCCGGCAATAACGATCTCATCTTCCAGAACCTCGAGCACAAGAATCTGATGCCGTTTGGCGTACTCATGCGACATGACTCGGATCACTTCCTGCGGCTCGATTTTGAGAGGATCGATTCGTTTATAGGGTTGGTGGGCCCGACCCGCCAGCCAGCCAGTGAGTCAAAGCTTCGAGGTCGAGCACTTTTTCAGGGTCCTGGTGATCCGCGTATGCTTCTTCTACGATCAGCTCGAGGGGATGGCCGAATCTTCAGACTCATATGGTCCGCGTCGTCAGGATTCACGCGGCCATCGGACACAAGGTCGCTCAACACTGTTCTAAGGTTGACGTGTATATCCGGCTTTTTCTTGTCGTCTTCAACAAAACCCATGGCTATCCGCTCGATCTGGATCAGTCTGGCTATCGACCATCAAGACGCTCACCTTACACCCCGTCCGGTTTGGACCCTAACCCCTCGTGACCCGCGGTGATCAGGTATCAACGGTCCTGGGGTTCATCGCTGCGTCGTGGCGATGGTGTGCTGACCAGACCGGCGTGTAAACTGCCCCTCATGACCGCATCGAATACTCGGACACCTTTTGCACCTCGACGACTGCGAGAGATCGTAGAGACACTGGTGGGGATGCCTTCCGTGAGCAGTACGTTGCCTGCGTTCGACCAGACCAACGAGAGCGTTATCCATTATCTCGCGAACCGGTTCGAAGATCTGGGGTTCGATTGCCACGTACAGCAGGTCATGGAGCATCCTGGAAAATTCAATCTCATTGCCAATCGAGGTCGGGGACCCGATGGCCTCGTACTGTCGGGACATACCGACACGGTGCCCACAGACGCCGCGCATTGGAACAGCGATCCTTTTACCGTGACCGAAAAGGACGATCGCTGGTACGGTCTTGGGACTGCGGATATGAAGAGCTTCTTCGCCATTATCGAGGCGGCGATCGCCGATCTGCCACTCTCCGAACTGAAACGACCGCTCACCATCCTCGCGACAGCAGACGAAGAATCTTCAATGAGTGGAGCCAGGGCCCTGACCGCTGCGCAGTTCAGCGGGTATCGATATGCCGTTGTGGGCGAACCCACGGATCTTCGCCCAATTGTTAAACACAAGGGCATCATGATGCTGAAGCTCGGAATCGATGGCGTCACAGGACACTCCTCAGACCCTGACCGAGGTAAAAACGCGGTGGAAGCGGCGAATCTTGCGATCGGCGAGCTCCTCCGATTCAGGGACGAGTTGACACGTAAACATGAGGACCCGAACTTTGAGGTCCCGTACCCGACCTTGAACCTGGGCTGCATTCACGGCGGTGACAACCCCAACCGTATCTGTGAGCACGTCGATCTTGAGTTTGATCTGCGCCTGCTTCCCGGTATGGAGGAAGAAGACACGCACCAGGCCTTGAAGGGGCGGGTACTCGGCGTCCTAAAGGATGCCGGGTTTCCTGCAACACTTGAGTTACTGCACCCATCGGTACCGCCGTTCAGTACCAGCAAAGGAGATTTCACCGACATCATGTGCAACCTGTCAGGGAACGAGGCCAATTCAGTCGCGTTTGCCACTGAGGCCCCCTTTCTGACATCCCTGGGCATGCAAACGGTGGTCCTTGGTGCTGGCTCGATCAATCAGGCACATCAGCCCAACGAGTATATTGAGCTGAAGCAGGTGCCACGAGCAATTGATATCATACGCACACTCGTCCAGTCACACTGCCTTTAGACCGCACATGTCAGAAAACGAACACACGCCGCCCCACGTCAAATGGTTCAGAGACTCGTCACCCTACATCAATGCTCATCGTGGGCGGACATTTGTCATTCATGTGGACGGCGCCGGACTGGATCACGACAACTTCCCGTTGATCATCCAGGACATCGTTCTGCTGCATTCACTAGGGGTTCGTATCGTTCTAGTCCACGGTGCAACACCTCAGATAAATCGTCAGCTGGAACAACGAGGAATCGTGAGCGAGTCGGCAGAAGGTATTCGAATCACCACAGCCGAGATGCTTCCTCACGTTCAGGAGGTCGTTGGAAGGTTGCGTTCCGACATCGAATCGATGTTGTCTATGGGTGCGACCAACTCACCTCAGCATGGTGCCGACGTCGCGGTGGTCAGCGGTAACATTATTAGAGCGCGGCCACTGGGTGTACGTGATGGCATTGATTTCCACAACACTGGCGAGATCCGACGAGTCAACGCGGATCTGATAGCGCGCCTTTTGTCGATGCGAACCTTATTGCTGGTGTCTCCACTTGGCTATTCACTATCGGGGCAGATGTTCAACCTGCACGGATCCGCACTGGCTGCTGATGTCGCGGTGGCCCTTGGCGCTGATAAGCTGATCTATCTGGCCAGTGATAACGGCGTTCCTGACACCGATGGAACCGTCATCACAGAATTGCAGGCGGATTCCATCGATCCTTCGGACTATCCGGCGTACAGTCCCGTTGCCCAGGCGAGGGAAGCCTGCAGTCGTGGTGTACCACGATGCCATCTCATCAGCTTTCGGGATGATGGTTCGCTACTGGAAGAGCTGTTCACGCGCGATGGCATTGGCACCCAGATCACAGAAATCAGCTACGAACAGATTCGATCCGCGGCGGCAGATGATATTTCCGGCATCATGGAACTGATCGCGCCCCTTGAAGCCAACGGATCACTCGTCAAGCGTCCCCGTGAGACGCTGGAAACAGAAATCAGTCGCTTCCTAGTCATTGAACGAGACGGCATGGTTGTCGGTTGTGCAGCGCTTTTTCCGTATGACACTCATGCCGAACTCGCGTGCCTGGCAACCCATCCGGAGTACCGTAACGATAACCGCGGAGAGGCGCTGCTGGCGGCTACTGAAGCAAATGCACGCACGCTGGGCGTCAAGACCATCTTTGTCCTGACGACCCATACTGCGGAGTGGTTCACGGACCATGGCTTTGTACCTGGTGGCACAACTGATCTGCCTCGTGAGAAACGGGCGCTCTACAACTATCAGCGGAACTCTCGGGTGTTGATCAAAACCCTCTAATCACGCCGGCGTTCAGCGTCGGTCCGTGCGCTCATGGACCAGCGAAACCAGCCGACGAACATTGTCGACTGGCGTCTCCGGAATGATACCGTGGCCCAGATTAAAAACATGCCCCGGTCTGCCATCAACTTCAGACAGGATTTTTCCCGCCGCAGATTCGATAGCAGAGACGGACGAACACAGTATGATCGGATCAAGATTACCTTGTACTGCGGTCGCACCAGTCTTGTCCCAGACTGTCATCAGATCGGCACGCCAGTCCACGCCAAGAACGTCACCTCCCGCTTCCGCCATCAGAGGCAGGAGCGCCGGATTACCCGTGCCGAAATGAATCAAGGGAACCGGATGACCAGCCCCGCCAGTTTTGGACAGCTCGCGAAATGCGCGCATCGTATGCGGCATTACGTACTCGGAATAGTCTGCCGGTGACAGCGTCCCTACCCAGCTATCAAACAACTGCAACGCGGAAACACCTGACTCGATCTGATATCGACCGTAGTCGATGACACAATCTGTGATCTTTTCGAGCAGCGCGTGCCAGGCGCCGCTGTCTGAATGCATCATGCGCTTTGCATGCACGTAGTTTTTCGATCCCTGTCCCTCGATCGCATACGATGCGAGTGTAAACGGCGCACCGGTAAATCCGATCAATGGGATACCGTCAGGCAGTTCGCGATTGATGAGGGTAATCGCTTCCTCGATGTAGGGCATCTGCTCGACGGCCGGTTGGACCATGATCGCGTCAATGTCTTCATTGGTACGAACGGGGTTGTCAATTTTTGGACCGACACCAGGCAGATAATCAAGCCGTAAACCCATGGGCTCCACGATCGGCAACAAGTCGGCAAACAGGATCGCAGCATCAACGCCCAGGATTCGTTGTGCGTCGCAGGTTGCCTGAGCGGCCATATGCGGTGTCTTGAAGAAGTCCAAGGATGACGTATTCCCTTTTAGCGCGTGGTATTCCGGCATATAACGCCCGGCCTGACGATAGAGCCAGACAGGCGTGTGCGGAGTCTTCTCGCCACGGCAGGCGCGCAGAAATGTGGAACCCTGAAGGTCTGTCATCGTTGTTCGGGCACCGTGATTACATCCATCGGCACATCAGCGATGACATCTGCTTCTTCATCAACGCCATCCACAAATCCATGCATGGACAAAAACGCCTGCTTGTAACCAGAAAAATCCGTCAGCGTATCAAGGTTGTCACCATTAACCTCATGCCAATGTTGGCGCACATAGTCTTGCACCCTATCCGTCAGCTCCCAATCATCCAGACGAACACGACCAGCTTCATCCACCAGCACATCACCCCCGGCGAAAAGCCGAGAGGTAAACAGGCGCGTGGTCTGTTCAATGCAGTCCTCATGTTTCCCCTGTTCTTTCATCACTTTGAACAGCAGTGACAGATACAGACTCATGCCTGGTATCGCAGAAGCCGCCTGCGTCATCAAGCCTTTCATCACACAAACGTACGCAGCGCCACCAAGTTCTGAGAGCGGCGCCTTCAGCGCGCGCGCAGCCCGGTCCAGATCCTCCTTCGCCTTGCCAATCGTGCCGTGATGATAGATGGGCCAGGTGACTTCGCTTCCCAGGTAGGTGTAATTCGTGGTGATACAGCCAGGTGCAAGGACACCGGCTTTGAGCAGAGCAGCAATCCAGAGCTCCCAATCCTCGCCGCCCATGACTCTCACGGTGTCTGCAACTTCTTCAGGAGATGCGGGCTCCAGACTCACTTCGCGCATTTCGCCTGAATTGAGGTCAATGGTCGCGCCTGAGAACGGTTCACCCACAGGCTTCAGCGCACTACGAACAAGTGACCCATCTGGCAGTGTCCTTGCACCAGCCGCGAGCGAGTAGACCACCATATCCACCTGCCCCATATGAGAACGGATTTCCTCAATCACCCGTTGCTTACTGCTTTCAGAAAATGCATCACCTGCAAAATTTGCGGCATAGAGCCCTTCCGCTCTCGCTCGCTCTGTAAATGCCGCTGATTTGTACCAGCCAGGGGACGCGGTTCGGTTCCCTTCCGCGGGTCGCTCAAAAAACACCCCAAGCGTTTCCGCGCCACCACCAAAGGCGGCGGTAATTCGTGTGGCGAGGCCATAACCACCGGAGGCACCAATGATCAGCACACGACGCGGACCGTTCTCAATCCTGCCCTGCGCTTTCACATAGTTGATCTGTTGGTCTACCTCCAACGCGCAACCAGCTGGATGCGCCGTCGTACAAAGAAATCCACGTATTCGTGGTTTGATGATCATGTTGTTTCCGTTTCTTTAAGTCATCTTGGAGTTCGCCCGATACCGATTCGGCACTCAACGCGACTGTTTCTTGCTCTTCCGTTTTTTTGGCGATGGGTGTTTACGCGAGTCAACGCCTGCGGCTTCACCACCTGGTTCCCAGACTGAGTTACGATAGCCAGAGGCCATGAGACCGACGCCCAACAGGACCATTGGCAACGACAGTACCTGACCCATCGTGACCCAACCCAACGCCACAAACTGCAGATGTGCATCAGGTTCACGAAAGAATTCCGTAAGAAAGCGAAGGCCACCATACCCTGCCAGGAACGCACCTGATACCACCATCGGAGGTCGTATGCGTTGACTGAACAACCACAACGCGATGAACAACACTGGACCCTCCAGGACAAACTGATACAGGCTGGATGGATGACGAGCCACAATTTCGCCAGGATAGATCAACGCCCAGGGGACATCTGAAACACGCCCTGGAAGTTCAGCGTTGATAAAGTTTCCTAATCGACCGCACCCCAACGCCAATGGGATCGCCGGTGCAACCAGATCGATGACCTCAAAAAAAGACCGGTCGTGACGTCGAGCATAAATCCAGGCGGCAACGATGACACCCATCAGTCCTCCGTGGAAAGACATGCCACCTTTCCACGGTTGCAGGATCAGCAGGGGATCTGCGAGCAGCAGGTCGGTACCGTAGAACAACATGTACCCGATACGACCGCCTAGGATGACGCCCAGGACGCCGTAAATAAACAGCAGGTCAGAGAGCGCTTCACTCGTCCAGTCCTTGCGCGTTGCCGCGATCCGTTGCTTCAGTACCCACCATACAACTGCAAAACCCACCAGGTAGCTCAGTGCATACCAGCGTATGGCCAGGGGCCCGATGCTGATGAGCACGGGGTCAATTTCCGGGTAGGTCCACATAGGGTGACTGGTCAGGAAAACGCCATTATCTGTGAAGTCTGCTAAACTTCCAAACGTAGTGCACACCAGTTCCCACGAAACCCGACGCTGACCTCCGACGACCGACACGAACCAACTGCCGGTATCCCGACCAACAGACGCCATTCGACAGCCATCATTTCGCTCCATGTGCCTGATTCTTTTTTCATTGAACCCCAATGATCAGTTCAAACTGGTCCTGGCGGCCAACCGCGACGAAAAGTACGATCGTCCATCGAGCGCGGCAGACTTCTGGGACGACCATCCAGAAGTCCTGGCAGGCAGAGACCTTTCTGCAGGGGGGACCTGGCTGGGCGTTACACGGTCCGGCCGTTTCGCAGCTGTGACGAACTTCAGGGAAGACCCGCCCCATCCGATCCCGCCGAGGTCTCGTGGAGAGCTGACCGCCAACTTCCTGATTGGCGATGACTCGCCTCACCACTATCTTCATCAGGTCGCTCAGATAGGTGACGAATACCGGGGGTTCAATCTGATAGTCGGCGACAATAACGAGTTCTGCTACCTCAGCAATCGTGAAGGGATTGTCCGGAACCTCTCTGCCGGTTATTACGGTTTGTCGAATCAACTACTGGACTGCGATTGGCCCAAGGTTGTCCAAGGGAGGAACCGCCTTGATGCCCTGTCACCGGAACAGATGGACAGTGAACACCTCTACCCGCTCATATTCGATGACGGCGATCACCGCGCATTCTCGCAGAGCTTTATCCGTAGTGAACGCTACGGCACAACAGCGTCAACCGTACTCTGCGTCAGTCAGTCGGGACAGGTGACTTTTGAGGAGCGAACCTTCGGCGTCCTAGGACGCGCGAGGGGTGCCAACAGGTACGATTTCAGTATCACCTGAACGATCGCCCGTTGAGGGCGTCGCCCTGTCGCCGCAACACCCGGGCAAGACCCAGCTCTCGCAGACGTTCATCCACGTGGTTTCTGATCAGGTACGCGTTATCCATACTGAGCACCTCATGGAGTATCTCCGCGGCCTGGGACATCGTCACCTGTCGAATAGCCGCTTTGACCTGTAGCAGGTTCGGCGAATTCATGGAGAGCTCATCGTATCCCATCGCCAGCAAAAGTACGGCGGATGCCGGGTTACCTGCCATCTCTCCGCAAAGCGAGACAGATTTCCCCTCCTCGTGGGCAGCATCCACAACCTGTTTCAGTGCATGCAAAACCGCTGGGTGAAACTCCTGGAACAACGACGCAACCTGTGCGTTGTTGCGATCGACTGCCAGCATATACTGCGTCAGATCATTACTACCTACGGACAGGAAATCGACCCTCGAGATAATCGCGCGTGCCTGGTAGACCGCAGCCGGCACCTCGATCATTACGCCAATATCAGGCATCTCGACCTCGATGCCCTCTTCAATCAGCTCACGATAGCACTGGCTGATCAGTCTTTGCGCCTCATCAACTTCAGCGACACTACTGACCATAGGCAACATGATCCGCAGGTTCGCATTAGTGTCTTCACAGGCTCGAATCATGGCGCGCACCTGTGACAGGAAGATCTCTGGATGATCCAACGATATCCTGATGCCGCGCCATCCCAGAAAAGGATTGGTTTCGTCAATCGGGAAGTAGGTCAGCGACTTGTCACCGCCAATGTCCAGTGTGCGCATGGTCACGGGGTTGGGCGCAAATGCTGACAGGTGCTCACGATAGATCGCGTACTGTTCTTCCTCGGTAGGGAACCGGTCTTTCATCATGAACTGGAATTCCGTGCGATATAGGCCAACACCCTCAGCGCCACGATCCAGCGATGTTGTCACGTCAGTGGTCAGGCCAGTATTGACCGAGAGTCGAACGCGATGGCCGTCCAGCGTTACCGGCGGTTCGGACTTCAGTTCCGACAGACCTTCCGCCAGTTGCGCCTCTTCTTTCTGAATGCGTTCATAAACACGGCGCTGATCCTCCGTCGGATCAGTGATCACAACACCATTGAAACCATCTACCACCACAGGTTTGCCATCCATGACCTCCAGTGGCAGATTCTCCGTACCCATGACCGAAGGGACACCCATGGCTTCTGTCAGAATCGCAACATGCGAGTTGGAGGAACCTCTCAAGGATACGATGCCCGCAAGAAGTTGGCGTGGCACCTCTCCCAGCATGTCAGGTGTGATTTCGTCAGCAACCAGAACCGCACCTTCCGGATAATCCCGTTTACGTTCGGTTTCGTTGCGTAGCTGTGCCAGCACGCGTTGCCCAAGCGCCTTCACGTCGTCCGCCCGCTCGCGGATGTAGGGGTCATTCATCGAGGTAAACGTGGCTACATGGTTACCGATCACCGTACGGAGCGCACCCTGTGCCCACTGCCCCTGACGAATCAACGCTATCACCTCTCCAGCGAGTGCCTGCTCATCCAGCATGTGCAGGTAGACATCAAACAGACCCTGTTCCTCCGGCCCCAGATGCACCCGCAACTGGTCACCCAGGGACCTGATTTCGACCTGAGCCGCTTGGACTGCCCTCCTGAATTCTGCGATCTCAGCCCCCACGTCTTCGATGTGTCGATCCGGGATGGTATCCAGAATCGAAAGACGCTCTCTTACGACTGCGGTACCTATCGCGATGCCGGGCGCACCTGCGGTACCAGAGAACTGCTGAGCACTTGCATCGACCTCGAGGATGGAAGTGACATGCGCATGAACCATGACACCTGCCAGCTGGGCGGAGAGCGTAATCAGTAGCGCCTGTTCACTTTCATCAAAGCGCCGAGCATCAATCTGCTGTACCACAAGGACACCCAGCACACGTCGATTCTGAATGATGGGTACACCAAGGAATGACTTGAAGGGCTCTTCACCAATTTCCGGAATAAAGTGATAACGAGGGTGAGCTGGTGCGTTGTCCAGGTTGATGGGTTCGGCACGTTCCCGGACATAACCGACCAGCCCCTCATCCGGCGCCAGCCTCACCTGTCCGACGGACTCAGGATTAAGACCGCGAGTCGCCATGAAAACGAACTCGTTCCGTGTATCGTCGAAGACATAGACACTGCAAACGTCAGCGTTGATCTCGGAAATGACACCTTCGACGATAATCTCCAGCGCGGCACTCAGATTCCGTGCTGAATTAACCGCCTGGATGATGCGCTTTAATACATCGAGCATACGAAGTTCGCATCCTCATGGTTCACCGGATATTTCTGGAATTTCGGGTGGTGCAGTATCATTCCGATGTTGCCTCGGTGATCTGATTCAGCGACGGGACCAGTTCTCGCATGGCGCGTCGATAGACCTCCTGCTTAAAGTCCACGACCTGTCCCAAAGGGTACCAAAAGCTTACCCACGCCCAGTGATCAAACTCAGGGACATCGCTCGCATCAAAAGTAACTGCGCTATCGGCTGCCATCATACGCAGCAGAAACCACTTCTGCTTCTGCCCCACGAAGTTCGTCCGCCGTGAGCGCCGCAATCGTCTGGGCAATCGATAACGAAGCCAACCCTTCGTACAGGCGAGAATTTCAACGTCTGTCGAGGATAGTCCAACCTCCTCGTTCAACTCACGAAATAGTGCCTGTTCTGCGGATTCGCCCTGCTTGATGCCTCCTTGAGGAAACTGCCAGGCATCCTGCCTTATTCTCTTCGTCCACAACACCTGTCTGTGCTCATTGGCAATGATGATGCCAACATTCGGACGAAATCCTTCCGAATCAATCATTTACGTGCTCACAATCCGTGCCGTTGCCCTGCTTTCCGCTATCAAAGCACAGACCACGCTCACAAGTCATGTGGCACCCGGGGGGCGCTTGTATCACCAGAACCCTTCAACACCCATCAACGCGCATTTGACCACGACTACCGCAGCGGCACGCTGGACATGGCATCGTATTTGACCTTTGTGTGCGGCCACCTGGCCGCCATCCCGGAAGAGCTCCGTCTTTCAACGCTCAACCGATTTACCCAAGATGTTGCGCGACCCATCCGGTCAGCAGAGACTTGACCAGCACCGACAAGGAGGCGACACCGTCGTCCTGATTACAGCCACATTATTTGAGCTGGTCTCACCGGTCGGACAACTGATGGATATAAGCACCGTCATCGCGTCACTATCCGAGCGGTATGAAGGTGCACTGACGGGTCGCCCACACGGTACACCCTGTTCGGCAGGCAAGGTGAAACGGGCCTCACAGTACTTCAGGGATCAGGGCATCCATTCGCACGACGGTTTTGCGGCAAG
This sequence comes from OM182 bacterium MED-G24, assembly GCA_002457275.1. Classification (GTDB taxonomy): domain Bacteria; phylum Pseudomonadota; class Gammaproteobacteria; order Pseudomonadales; family Azotimanducaceae; genus UBA7451. The sequence continues at coordinate 73,753 of NTKD01000001.1, read as the reverse complement.
CACATTTACAGCGACTCAATCAATAATGTTTCCTTGCTGGAAAACGTCGCTTGACCCGGGTCGTTGATCCGGACGAGTCGCTCCTGGCTGTCGCCAACGAGCGAGGGTGGCCAGTACTTCGCTGGACCTGAAACGTGCTGCAGGTTCGAGCAAACCGCGAGGTGCCACGGTTGGCTTTGCTATTGACGCGCGAGCACCAGGTCCAGCTGACGCGCGGCTCGCACATCATCTAGACGACGTACCGGCATCTTGTGCGGCGCAGCAGTCACCGTCTCGGGTTCGGTTTTTGCCTCCTCGAGAATACTCGCCATCGCTTTGACAAAACCATCGAGTTCCTCCGGGCTTTCCGTCTCGGTCGGCTCGATCAGTAAACACTCTGGGATCAACAACGGGAAATAGGTCGTTGGCGCATGATAGCCATAGTCGAGTAATCGCTTGGCAACATCCATCGCCGTGACACCCATCGACTTTGATTCTGACGCCAAGGTGATTATGAACTCATGGGTGGCCCGACGATTCGGATAAGCGAGCGTGAACCCCACCTCGGCCAGTCTGTGCGCCATGTAATTTGCGTTCAGCGTTGCATACTCACCGACCCGGTGCATGCCCTCATGGCCCAGCATTCGCGCGTACGCATAGGCACGGAGCAGGATACCGGCATTACCCATGAACGCAGAGAGATTGCCAATGGTTTGAGGGATTTCACGCTCATCCATCCAGTAGTATCCGTTGTCGGGGTCATGCCCAACAATGGGCGTTGGCACGTACGGCGCCAACCGCTCAGATACGCCCACTGGACCAGATCCCGGTCCGCCACCACCATGAGGTGTGGCAAAAGTCTTGTGCAGGTTCATATGCATTACATCAAAACCCATGTCACCAGGCTTTACCTTGCCTAGAATCGCATTCAGATTGGCGCCGTCGTAATAGAGCAATCCACCCGCATCGTGGACCACCTGTTGAATCTCGGTAATACGACGCTCGAACACACCACACGTGGAGGGGTTGGTCATCATCAGACCAGCTGTCGATGGTCCAACCACCTGTTTCAGCGCTTCGAGGTCCACATCACCATCATCCGTGATGGGTATCTCGCGGACCGTATAGCCGCACATCACCGCGGTGGCGGGGTTGGTACCGTGCGCCGCTGACGGCACCAGGATCTCTGTTCGTGCATCATCGTTGTGGTGGTCATGATAGGCGCGAATCATCGCGACACCCGCAAATTCACCCTGGGCCCCGGCCATCGGCGTCAGTGAAACCCTTGCCATCCCCGTGACGTCCATCAGATACGTCTGTAATTCAAACAGGCACTGCAGAAATCCCTGGCTGACTGACAGTGGCGCCAAAGGGTGCCGACTGAGAAACCCGGGGTTCGTGGCCGCCTTTGAAGCACCCCGCGGGTTGTATTTCATCGTGCACGACCCCAACGGATAGAACTGACCATCGATTGAGAAATTACGACGCGACAATGACGTGAAGTGACGAACGACCTGTAGCTCGGATACGGCGGGCAACCCGGCTTGGTTATCCCGGCGTAATGCGATCGGGATGTCGTCGGGTATGTCTTCCGAAGCGGGCTCGAACTGCGCCGTCGCGCTTCTGCCGGGACTCTCCACATCGTAGATCAACATGGTGTCGCCACCCCACTCATACAGCTCTCAATCGCCTGGCTGAATTCGACGACAAATCGTTCAATGTCTGCAGGTGTCTTAGTTTCCGTCACACAAATCAGCAGACACTGCGCGAACTTCAGATCAACCTGCCCGAGATCATACCCAGGCACGATCCCGCGTCGCGTCATCCTGTCGACCACATCGCTCGCCTTGCAGGGCAATGCGAACGTCACTTCGTGGAATGCCGGTGATGTGAACCGGCTTGAGACGCCATCGATTTCAATCAGCTGATCCTGCAATGATCGAACACCCTGAGCGCACTGCATCGCCACCGCTCGCAAACCTTCGTCACCCATCAAGCTCATGTAAATTGTGGCAGCCGTAACCAGCAACCCCTGGTTGGTACAGATGTTGGAAGTCGCCTTGGCACGGCGGATGTGTTGTTCCCTCGCCTGAAGGGTCAGCGCAAAACCATCGCGCCCATCCAGATCGACTGTCCGCCCCACAATACGACCCGGCATCTGTCGTACAACATCCTGGCTACAGCACATGAAGCCTAGGTAAGGTCCTCCTGAGGCAAGCGGGATACCAAGGGGTTGTCCCTCACCCACCGCAATATCGGCACCGCGATCTCCCCATTCCCCTGGGGGCCGCAGCAGGGCGAGCGCAGTCGGGTTCACGACCGCGATGACCAGCATGCCTTTATTGTGGGCCAGTCGTGTCAGTTCATCCACATCGTCCAGAGCCCCATAGAAGTTGGGTAAAGGAATGACCAGTGCTGCCGCGGATTGGTCCGTCAGGGTTGCAAGCGAAGAGCCATCTGTCACACCAGACTGCAGATCCAGATCAGCTGTCAAGATCTCAATATCCTGGTTACCGACAATCGCTCGACAGGCAGAAAGGTAGTGTGGATGGACGCCGGCTGCTGTGACAATGCGACGTGACCGGGCTTTCTTGTTGGCACGCACCGCCATCAACATCGCTTCGGCCAGTGCAGAACCGCCGTCGTAGACAGACGCGTTTGCCACGTCCATACCGGTGAGCCTGGCGATCATCGTCTGGAACTCATAGATCAGCTGCAACGTGCCCTGGCTGGCTTCCGCCTGATAGGGTGTATATGCCGTGAGAAACTCACCACGTGTTGTGATGTCCCAGACCGCACTCGGAATATGATGCTCATATGCACCCGCCCCAAGAAACGACATCTCGGTCTGATCCATCTGCGCCCGTTCTGACATCAAACGCAGAAGCGCCATTTCTGAAAGGCCTGACGGAACCTCAGTAAGGTGACCGGCACGAAGATCTGCTGGGATTTCATCGAACAGACTTTCTTTTGAAGCGACACCGATAACATCGAGCATGCGCCGGGTGTCTGCATCAGTATGGGGGATGAATGGCATTATGGTGTTTCACTCATAACCAGCATCGTTGAGGCCGTGAACGCGGCGGGCGGTTAATCGGATTCGCACTGTTCCCGGTAGTCATCGGCAGGCAACAAAGCGTCCAGCTCTGATACGTCATTCGGTGACAGCTTGAAAAACCAGCCATCGTCATAGGGTGAGTCATTGACGGTTTCTGGTGCATCCTCCAACACATTATTGACGGCAATCACCGTACCACTCACCGGTGCATAGATATCGGACGCCGCCTTGACTGATTCAACGACACCGGCTTCTTCCTTGGCATTCACTTCCGCGTCAATCTCGGGCAGTTCAACGTAGACAACGTCGCCCAGTTCCTCCTGTGCATGATCGGAAATGCCCACCGTGACCGTACCATCCTCTTCAAGTCTCGCCCATTCATGCGTGTCCACATATTTGATTTCTTGTGGATACTCAGCCATCGATGCGTCCTCTCCTGCTCAACTCTTTTTCAAACTCTCGTCAACTTTTTGCTCAACATTTCTGAAATCCATCACGGATGGAATCAGATCTCCGAATAGGCTTGACGCCCATTACGAACGAAGGGCAAGTGTACCTGTTTCAGCGGGATTTCTCTGTTTCGGATCTGCACTTTCAATGCGCCTTCCCTCTCTTTCGACACCCTCGCAAAACCGATACTGTGCTCCAGCGATGGTGAATAGGCTCCACTACAGATTTCACCAACAACCCTATTACCCGCCTGCACCACCTGGTGTGCCCGCAGCACCCCCTTATCAGTCATGATGACTCCGATCATCTCGCGATCGACCGTCTGAGTCTCGAGCACCTTGCGGCCGATGAATTCCCGATGCTCATCTTTCAGATTCACCACAAAGGACATATTGGCTTCCGCAGGCGTAATGGTCTCATCCATATCCTGGCCGTAGAGGTTCATACCAGCCTCGAGCCTCAAGGTGTCGCGTGCCCCCAATCCCACCGGCGCACACCCGGCTTCGACAAGTGCGTCCCAAAGCGGGAGCGCCTGATCTTGGGGCAAGATGATTTCAAGGCCCTGCTCGCCGGTGTACCCGGTGCGCGCCATCATGACCTCTCCCTGTTCTGCCATGGTAAAAGGTCGCAATGTTGATGGAGTAAGCCCCATCGCTGACAGTAGTTCAGGCATCTTCGCCAGAGAATCCGGCCCCTGAACAGCAAGGATGGCGAGCGGTCGCTCGCTCACATCGACCACATGTCCATGCGCACCTTCGTCCGCATAAGCCTGCAACCACGCAAGATCCTTGTCTCGTGTTCCCGCGTTGACGATCAGTCGATAGCCATCATCGCGGCGGTACACGATCAGGTCATCCACGATACCCCCATCCGGGTTGAGCATGGCCGTGTATTGAGCGCGGGAACGGGCCAGGTTCGCCACGTCGTTGCAGAGGAGCATCCGAAGGAAATCTGTCGCCGACCGGCCTTCAATATCGACCACCGTCATATGGGAGACGTCAAACACCCCCCAATGTCGTCGCACCTGGTGATGTTCGTCGATTTGCGATCCATAATGCACCGGCATATCCCACCCGGAGAAATCCACAATGCGAGCCCCAAGGGCAAGATGGCGACTGTAAAGCGCAGTCTGCCTGACTTCCGCGTTCGGTCGATCAGACATCACTTTCATCCTGGCTATGTAGGTTATCACCACGCAGACGGACGAGCTCATCCTGGTCAAAAGACCATGTCCCAGTCGCCAGCTGGCCAATGAGTTTTCTGATACCGGCCACTCGCGCCAGCTCCGACATCCCACGACTTCGAATCCAGAGTGGCAGGATGTGACTGCTGCCAAAAAGACGGTAGAAGCCTTCCATGAGAGCCGCAACGCCAACGTTGATCGGCATTCTTCGCCGCTCATATCCCCGAAGTAGTCGAATGTCGCCCGGTAACTGACCGGAGTATCGACAAGTGCCGAGTTCCTGTGCCAGCGTCAACGCATCGGCAATCCCGAGGTTGGCTCCCTGGCCAGCCAGTGGATGGATGGTATGTGCCGCGTCACCCAGGAGTACCAGGTGCTTTCTGACGTAGCCAAGGGCCTGATGTTGTAGCAGCGGAAAAGACAATCGAGGCGTGACCGCGATCACCTCGCCATATCGCGCCTCAGTGGCTTCGGTGAGCGCCGCGCAAAACTCATCATCAGTGAGTGCGCAAAGCGCATCAGCATCGTTGTGTGACCAGACTACGCTGACCAGTGATTGATCCCCACTGGATAACGGCAACAGAGCGACAGGACCCGTGTCGAGGAAGACCTGACTTGCATCACAACCGTGAGGGAGTGCGCATTGCGCATTGCAGACGATCGCCTGTTGTGAATAAGTCCACCCCAGCTGCTGAATGCCAGCCATGGTACGTACCGTCGACTGACCTCCGTCGGCCGCGACCACCAGCTTCGCATCGACACAGGATCCGTCACTGAGCGTAACGCTAGTGGATTCGGCTGCGTCATCCAGCGATGACACCTCAGCCTCAAAGCGAATCTCAACTGATGAGGCATCTCGTAGTTGCGCCTGCATCGCCGCCACGGGTGCATCCGCATGAACAATACTCCCCAACGTGTCGAGCCCCAGCTCCGAGGCCGCCACAGAAAAACGACCGCTACCACACCCATCCACGGCACAAATACGATGGAATGGAAAGTGGGGATAACTTTCTGAGGGGACGCCGATGCGTGCCAGTGCCTCGAGTGACTGTCGATTCAGTGCAATGATTCGACCCGGCACGACGCCGGTAAGCGCAGCCCCGGCGCAGACAGGATCGTTTAAAGCGGGAGGCCGGATTGGCCTACCGCGCTCAAGAACCATGACATCAAGTGACGTGTTCGCAAGGGCGAGCGCGAGCGTGCAGCCCGTCAGTCCCGCACCAACAATCAGTACGTCGGTTTCCGTTGATTCCATTGCCTCAATCATCCGGTATCGTTGCGCAAACGCCTTTCACTCCTGACGTTGTACTGCGCCGGACGCCATCAACGCCTCGATCCCTGCAGCATCACGCACCAGTGCATCGGTGAGCACCTCATGACCCTTACGGGTCAGCAAAACATCGTCTTCTATGCGTACCCCGATGCCACGATAACGTTCCGGGACGCCAGAAAGATCACGCCCCAGATAAATCCCGGGTTCCACCGTCATCACCATGCCCTGCTCGAATACTCGCCATTGTTCCTCGACCCGATATTCCCCAACATCATGAACGTCCAGTCCCAACCAGTGGCCTATTCGATGCATCGTGAACGGGCGATAGGCCTCATCTTCCATTAATGCATCGATGTCGCCTTCCAGAATCTTCAAGCCGACAAGGCCCTCCGTAACCGCTCGCATGGCCGCCATATGGGGCTGATTCCAATGGTTTCCAGGCTGGATCTCCCTCCGCGCAGCTTCGTGTGCCGCGAGCACAATATCGTAGATCTCACGTTGTGGTGTTGAGAACCTGCCGTTTACCGGAAGAGTCCGGGTCACGTCTGATGCATATCCTTCATGTTCACAGCCTGCATCCACGAGCACCAGATCACCGTCCTCCATCCGACGGTTGTTGGCGACATAATGCATAACACATGCATTGTCCCCCGATCCGACAATGCATGGATACGCCGCGTGACGGGCACCCATGATCATGAATTGGTGCAGCAGCTCCGCTTCCAGTTGATACTCGTACTGCCCGGGTGTGATCGAGCACATGAGCCGTTCATGCGCTTTGATTGTGATATCGGCACCACGCCGCATGAGTGCCAGTTCCGTCTGACTCTTGAAGAGGCGAAGCTCATGCAGGTACTGGCCCAACTGAACAAACTCTCCCGGGGAATGGCCACCAGACTGACGATAGCCAGAAAACCCGTGTAACCAGCGAAGGAGTCGATCGTCAAAATCCCGGTCTTCTCCCATACAGTGATATACACGCCGTTGGTTTTCCAGCAGGCCTGGCAGAATCTCGTCGATATCGTTGATTGGGAACGCATCGTCAACACCGTAGAGCTGGCGTGCCCGTTCTGGACCAGTGATCTCACCCGTCCAACGTTCGCTATTCTCATCCCGCGCCTGGCAGAACAGAATCGATTCACCATGTTCCCGCCCGGGGATCAGCACAAGAACGGCCTCTGGTTCAGAAAACCCCGTCATGTACAACATGTCACTGTGCTGTCTGAAGGGGTAGTCAACATCTAAATTGCGCTGGGTGAGATGAGCACCGTTAACGATGGCGATCCCTTCCTGGCCCATCATGGCCATCAGCTCCTGCCGACGTTTCTGGAACTCATTGATCGCGATAGGTTCGGCTTTCAATGGATCCAACCCCCGTGGTCATCGGAATCATCGACACGCCTGCCCGCATCAGACGCTCCTTCAGCACGTCTTGAACACTCGACGAATACCGTCATCACTGCGACCCGCACGTATTCTGCAATTTCTGTCAGGTCAGCATCGTTGGCATCGTCTTCCGGGACCTCGTCCCGGATGGACGCAATCTGGAGAAGGTCCGGTAAAACCTCACGAACGCTCTCCGGCAGGTCAGCCTCGCTGAACTGTCCCGCACCACCAAACCCCTGCAGAAACCCGCCACACCACGCTGACAGACCTCGCACACGTTCCGATAACGCAATGTCCTCCCCAGGCAACAGTGGTTCAAAGCCAAGATACTCGTCGACCAGTCCAACCTGTGCGTCTCGCACCATGCGCAAGATACTGGTCTGCGCTGGGGGCGTCATCGGTTGCTGAAGCAGGTCCGAGAGCCGTTCAAGGCTGAGCCCCGCACCGGTACAGAGATACCCCGTAACGATGCCATGCAGCTCCGAGGCATTTGATTGAAAGCCGGCCTCACCCAGCTCCTGCTGCCAGATGTTGTAGTCCGTCGTTTGAGACATTTTTCAAATGATCTTGTACCAGATGCCCGGACGCTAGGTTACCACGCACGCCGCGACACAACGTATCCCCCGTCATGCATTCGACGCATGCGCGTCTGCAATGAATCGCTCTTTTGTGCTAATTTCTCTTTTACTTGAGCACGGCAAACGTGACCAGAGGACGATTCAGACACAATGGACGTAAAATCGCTGGAATCCAAGGTCGACGCCCTCATAGAGGCCCTCGATGAACTTGAACGAAAGAACACAATGCTCGAGTCAGATCGCGAGAACTGGCTGGTGGAACGTAATCGACTGCTGGAAAAAAACGAACTCGCAAAGAGCAAGGTGGAAGCAATGATCCTGCGTCTCAAGGCACTGGAGCAGGATTGAGTGATACAACGGGAAGGGAGTTAATCTTGGCCGACAGCGAAACCGTAACCGTCTCGATCCTAGACAAGAAATACGAGGTGAATTGTGGACCAGACGAGGTCGCTGCTCTCCATGAATCCGCTCGCCTGCTCGACGAAAAAATGCGAGAGATCAAAAGCAGCTCCAGTGTTTTGGGACTAGATCGGATTGCCGTCATGGCTGCGCTCAACATCGCCAATGATCTGCTGACAAGAGGACAGCAGATCAACAGCACTGAACAGGATTTCCAGCAGTTGGACACCAAACTCAGCCGCGCACTCAAACGAGCGCAATCGTACAGCTAACTGCCCGATCTCAAACGTCCCTGGCAACTGTCTGGACCCACCGAATTGAATAACAACGTTGGTCGCATGGTCACATCACCGAACCTACAGGGTCCACGCATCTACCGTGTTTGGTCTATACTCCACCAGGTTCCCTGGGTTGTTTGCCAGTCTATATGTCCTCGACCCTTTATGCGAAAACCAGGAGGTCTTTTATCGTGGTCTGTGTGCAAGTCCGCTTCGGCGGGACGCCTGAAACCCGTTAGAGACCACCGCCTTGAACCGCTGGGTTCAAGGGCCTATCAGACAGCGTCAACTTGGGGAACTTTTCGTCGCATGGCACTCGATTGTGTCAAAGACAATCGACACTGATGACCTCCTCCTACCATCATCTTCGCCAGGACTTGCGAACGCGGCGCGAACAACTCAGTCCCGCACGTCAACAGACCGCAGCTCAGTCAATATGTCAGCAGGTCATCAAGCAAACGTGGATGACCGAATCGACAAGCGTGGCCTTCTACTGGTCGACAGGTGGTGAGATCGACTGTAGTCTGCTCATGCTGGAAGGTTCAGGACAGGGTATAGATTGCTATCTGCCAGTCATCGACAACCCACCTAGCCCTGCTATGTGTTTTCGACGGTTTGATCCAATGCGAACCGAAATACTCACACCCAACCGATTCGGAATCCCCGAGCCCCTCACGGGCACCGAGATTCGCATCTCTCACCTGGACCTCGTTTTCATGCCATTGGTCGCGTTTGACAGAAGCGGCAACCGGCTGGGGATGGGAAAGGGCTACTACGACAGGGCGCTCGCCGGGTCAGCAGACTCACCCCTTCGCGTTGGACTTGGCTACACGTTTCAAGAGGCCCCCTCACTGGAACCGTCAGAATGGGACATACCACTCCACATCGTCATCACGCCCGACGAAGTCATCCATACCCCACAATATCTCAGCGAATACACCCCACGATAGCTCTCTCCACGATAAGACTCCACGACAGGACAACCCAGGAAAGAGATTCCAAGAAAGGGCGCTTCGCCACAGGGCATTCGACGCTAGCGGCCAAATGGCGCTACCATTCCGCGTCAATGAATACTGGTCAGCACAGGAATCAACTGACATGGCGGTAAGGGACATAGTCCGGATGGGTCACCCGGTGCTTCGAAAAAACGCGATCGCCTACCCGAGGGAGAAAATCGGGGCACCCGCGTTCGCGACACTGATCGCCGACATGAAGGATACGATGGCTAATGCAGGAGGTATTGGACTCGCTGCGCCCCAGATCAATGAGTCGGTTCAGATAGCAGTCATCGAGGTACCCGCGTCAGGTTCACGTTACGGTGACCACGAAGCCCTGCCCTTCGCCGTCTACATCAATCCAGTGGTGACGGTGCTGGACGCGGAGACCGCGGGATACTGGGAAGGTTGTTTGTCGGTGCCAGGACTCATGGGGTATGTGGAGCGTCCACAGCATGTACGCATTGATTACATTGACGAATACAACCAGGCGAAATCCCTCGTGGCACAAGGGTTTACCGCCACGGTTTTTCAACACGAGCTTGACCATCTGATCGGCAGGCTCTACGTGGATCGCCTCGCGGACACAACACAACTCGCCTATGTAGAGGAGTATGCAGCTTTCATCGCTCAGGATGGCTCTACAGAACGAGCTTCTGATCCGCCAGACGAATAGTCGGTGACAGTGTCGGGCGATTCAGTCCAGGAACATGCGGTACGCTGGATTATCGCTCTCATTCCAGTGTCGATACCCAATACCCTGCATCAGCGACCGGAACGCACCCTTGTCGCCCCGTCGAAGCGCAATGCCTGCCAGCACCCGTCCTTCGGCTGCGCCGTGGTTACGATAGTGAAACATGGTGATGTTAAACCGATCACCCAGGCGCGTGAGAAACTCAAGCAGGGCGCCCGGTCGCTCGGGAAACTCGAATCGATAGAGCTGTTCACCGCTGACACCCGACGATCGGCCACCGACCATATGGCGCACATGCAGCACCGCAACCTCATTGTCCGATAGATCGGTCACCGGGTAGTGACTTCTGAGCGATCGGATCAATTCACGTCGGTCTTCATCATCCGACGTCTGAATACCCACCAGAACGCGTGCCGGATTCTCCGCTGAAGACGCATCGAACCGATAGTTGAACTCGGTGATTGATCGTGAACCAATCTGGTTTGCAAACTTCAGGAAACTCCCGGGCTCCTCCGGAATCTCAACCCCCAGCAGAATCTCACGGTACTCACCGGACTCAGCGCGCTCGCTGATATGTCGCAAACGATCAAAATTCACATTCGCGCCACTGACAATGGCGACTGCGGATCCGTCCATGGGGCCGTGCTCAGCGACATAGCGTTTCACACCCGCCACCGACAATGCTCCGGACGGTTCCGCCAACACCCGGGTATCATCAAAGACATCCTTCACCGCCGCACAGATCTCATCAACGTTGACTGTGACCATCTCATCGATGCAGCGGCGCGCCAGTCGGAAGCTCTCCTTACCCACCTGTCTGACGGCCGTTCCATCCGCAAACAGATCCAGTGTTTCAAGCGGCAACCTGACGCGCCTTTTGGCCGCGATAGCCTCGGTCATGCTCGCTGACCCCTCCGCTTCCACACCGATAATCTTCACCTCCGGTCGAAGATACCGAACATAAGAGCCAACACCGGCGATCAGCCCACCACCACCCACTGGCACGAAAATAGCCGAGATTGGTCCCGTATGCTGGCGTAGTATCTCCATACCAATCGTCCCCTGACCCGCGATCACATCCAGATCGTCAAAGGGATGAACGTAAGCGAGGTTCCTTTCCAGTGCCAGGTCCGCGGCATAGATAGCTGCCTCATCATAGGTATCGCCGTGAAGGACGATCTCCGCCCCCAGTCGTGATGCCGCATTAACCTTGATTTGAGGTGTCGCCCGCCCCATGACAATACAGGCCTGAAGGCCCAGTTGGCGCGCAGACAATGCCACGCCTTGTGCGTGGTTACCGGCAGAGGCGGTCACCACGCCAGGCACGCCTTTTTGCGCCAACAGCCGAATCTTGTTGTAGGCTCCGCGGATCTTGAAGCTGAATATCGTCTGCAGATCTTCACGCTTAAAAAGGATAGAGCTGTCCAATCTCGCCGATAGAGAGGGGGCCTTTTCAAGCGGTGTTTCAACTGCAACGTCGTAGACGCTGGCGTCTAGAATACGTTTGATGATGGCGTGTTGCATCATGTCGTCTCCCACATGGGAACCTCCCCGTCTATTTTGGGATTCGTATCTATTTCATCTCGCATGGTCGCACGGGCGCATCGCTTCCGCTATGGTAACCACACCCAAACACCGCGTGCGACATGGTGACGTGATAGATCAGGATAAAAAGAAGCAACAGGTCGGCGATGCTGCAGCCGCCTACATCAAGCTTAAATTGACCAATCGCTCCATTGTGGGCGTGGGCACAGGCAGCACCGCCAATTGCTTTATCGACGCACTCTCGACAACCCAACAATTATTCGATGGGGCGGTCGCAAGCTCCGAAGCCTCCGCAGAACGCCTTTCGGCTCGCGGTATCCCCGTGTATGACCTGAACCACGTCGATGAGATCGAGTTTTACGTGGACGGTGCTGATGAAATCGATGGGGGCAAACATATGATCAAGGGTGGTGGTGGCGCCCTCACCCGAGAGAAGATTGTCGCGTCTGTGGCAAAGCAGTTCATCTGCATCATTGATGACAGTAAACGGGTGCATGAACTGGGCCGCTATCCGCTGCCCGTCGAAGTGATCCCCATGGCTCGGAGCGCCGTCGCGCGAAGACTCGTTGGATTGGGTGGCAGGCCCGTACTGAGAGAAGGATTCGTCACGGACAATGGCAATGTCATCCTTGACGTATTCGATCTAGCTATCAGCAACCCTGCAGAACTTGAAGAAGCAATCAATCACATCGCGGGGGTTGTCACTAACGGTCTCTTCGCTCGACGGAACGCGGACGTGGTTATCACGGGTACCAACGACGGACCGCTGATCGAGTAGAGCCCAGCGCCAACGACGCCAGGAGCCGGTCCTGAAACGACAGCTACGACACGCCGTCAACGCGATGCATGTTAACGCGGCAGCAGCTTGCCGGGATTCATCACATTGTTGGGATCAAAAACCTGCTTCAGGCCCAACATCATTTCAATCTCTGCGGGACTTCGACTGAAGTGCAACTGATCTCGCTTGAGTAATCCGACGCCATGTTCTGCGGACACACTGCCTTCGAACCGCGCCACCACTGCCATCACTTCGTCACTGACGCTGTCACACTCAGCCTTGAAAGACTCAATCGACCAATCTGCCGGCCGCAGAATGTTGAGATGCAGATTACCGTCGCCAATATGACCAAACCAGATCAGCTCAAAATCCGGATACCGAGCGGAGACCGTGTCTGACACCGCCGCGAGAAATTCCGGAACCCGCGAGATACGTACAGCCAGGTCATTTTTGTAGGGCGTGTGAGGTGTAATCGATTCTGAAATACCCTCTCGATAGCGCCAGAGATCAACGCGTTGCTGTTCACTTTGACTCACGACGCCGTCGATGACTGTACCCTCTTCAAGACAAGCCTCAAACGCCGTCATTGCGCCTTCCAGACTTGTCTCCTCCAGCTCCAGCAACACGTAGTAGTCGGACCGATCGCCGAATGGCGCTCCAATGTTCTGATGTGACAGCACATGGTTCATCGCCTGGTCAGAGAAGAATTCAAACGCAGTCAGGCTTGCTTTTCGCCGGAACACATCGAAGACACGCATTACGCTATCCATACCGGGCACCGCCAGAAGCAATACATTGAGGTCGGGTGGCGGCGCCGACAATCGAATTGTCGCTTCAACAATAAACCCCAAGGTTCCCTCGGAGCCAATAAACAGGTGCCGCAGATCGTAACCGGTTGCGTTTTTGATCAGCCCCTGGTTGAGATTGAGCACATCGCCTTTGCCCGTTACCACCTTCAACCCCGCGATCTGGTCACGCGTCAGACCATATCGGAGTACCTTGATACCGCCGGCATTGGTTGCGATGTTACCCCCGATCTGGCTGGAACCCGCTGATGCGAAATCCACCGGATAGGCCAGCGACTGATCTTCTGCATAGGCCTGAAGGCTGGCGGTCACCACTCCAGGTTCCACAAGTACCGTATGATCCACTGGATCAAACGAGTGGATCCGATTCATCCTGTCGAACGAGACAACAATCTCCCGTTCCCGTGCAACAGCACCACCGGAGAGTCCCGTGCGACCGCCAGATGGTACCAGTGCCAGGTGACGTTCGTTGGCAATCGCCACCAGTTGAACCAACTGCTCAGCGGTTTTCGGAAATACGACCATCGACGGATCCGGCTGATAAAAGCGAGTCCAGTCACGTCCGTAGGCTTCAAGATCGCCAGTGCTCGTTGCGATGTTCGCGTCACCAACAATCGCTGCCAGATCACTTGCCAGCGAATTCGCCATCATCAGTGGAGCTCACCGCTGTCGTATTGACCAGAGATCGAATCAAGCGGTATTGGCTTGATTTTGGAGGCATTCCCCGCAGTACCAAAGGACTCGTAGCGAGCGACCACAATCTCCATCATCGCCGCCTGAGCTTGTCCCAGATATTTGCGCGGATCAAACTCCGCTTTGTTCTCGGACATAAAGCGCCTGATAGCGCCCGTGGACGCCAGTCGCAGATCCGTATCGATATTGACCTTCCGTACGCCGTGCCTGATGCCTTCCTGAATCTCTTCGACAGGCACGCCGTAGGTTTCAGGAATCTCGCCGCCGTTGTCATTGATGACAGACAGCCAGTCCTGCGGCACGCTGGACGAACCGTGCATCACCAGATGAGTGTTCGGAAGTCGTTCGTGAATCTCCTTGATACGATCAATCGCCAGGATATCCCCCGTCGGTGGCCTACTGAACTTGTAAGCACCGTGGCTTGTGCCGATGGCAATCGCCAGTGCATCACAATTAGTCCTCTCGATAAAGTCGACCGCCTGGTCCGGATCCGTCAGCAACTGATCCATCGAGAGCGTTCCTTCCGCACCCACGCCATCTTCTTCGCCGGCTTCGCCGGTCTCCAGAGATCCGAGACAACCCAGCTCGCCCTCGACCGTCACGCCACAGGCGTGGGCCATATCAACCACTGCGCGGGTCACATCGACGTTATAGTCATACTCAGCCGGCGTATTCTGGTCCTCGAGTAGCGAACCATCCATCATCACTGACGAAAAACCCAACTGAATTGAGCGCTGGCAGGCTGCCGGCGACGCGCCGTGATCCTGGTGCATGACGACCGGAATGTCGGGGAACTCCTCAATCGCAGCAAGAATGAGATGCCTCAGGAAATTGGGGCCGGCATACTTCCGTGCGCCAGCCGACGCCTGAACGATCACCGGGCTGTCGGTTTGCTGGGCACCTTCCATGATGGCGCGAATCTGTTCCAGGTTGTTGACGTTGAACGCCGGGACGCCGTAGTCATTTTCCGCCGCGTGATCCAACAGCTGGCGCATGCTCACTAGTGCCATTAGTCATTCTCCTGAGATGAATCTTTCATGTCTTTTCGACCCGTCCAACGATGGACGATTGGCGGTCAGCTACACTGTTCCAGCATGGCGACAGCCGGTAATACCTTGCCTTCCAAAAACTCCAGGAAGGCGCCTCCGCCGGTTGATATATAGGAAATCTGGTCTGCCACACCATACTTGTCTATGGCTGCCAGCGTATCCCCTCCGCCCGCCAGTGAAAAGGCTGTTGAAGCAGCGATGGCTTCGGTCAGCGCGCGGGTACTTTCGGCGAAGGCATCGTTCTCAAAGACACCGACAGGTCCATTCCAGATAATTGTTTTGGCGGACGATAGCAATTCCGACATCCGAGATGCCGTTTTCGGTCCGACATCAAGAATCATGTCTTTGTCCAGAACATCTGCAACAGCCTTGATAGTGCCTTCAGTATCTTCCAGTGAGGTACCTACCACCACATCAACAGGCATCGGCACCGATACTTTGTTCAGCAGTGCCTGCGCGGTTTCCACAAGACTTTTCTCATAGAGCGACGCGCCAACCGGATGTCCCGCCGCAGCCAGAAAGGTATTTGCGATACCACCACCTAAAATCAGGGAATCCACCTTGTCAGCCAGCGCCGTAAGGACATCCAACTTGGTAGACACCTTGCTGCCCCCGACAATAGCCACCACGGGTGACGCCGGAGACGAGAGGGCGCGACCGAGCGCCTTCAACTCGGAAGAAAGCAACGGCCCGGCACAGGCGATCGGTGCCGCATGACCAACGCCATGCGTTGATGCCTGAGCGCGATGCGCGGTACCAAAGGCATCCATAACATAGACATCGCAAAGGTCCGCCATCTTTTTGGCGAGACCTTCATCATCAACGCTCTCACCAACATTGACCCGAACGTTTTCAAAGAGCACAAGCCTGTGGTCGCCCATGTCGAAGCCCTCAAGATAGTCATCGATCAGCGGAACGGGCTGACCAAGCGCCTCGCTGAACCAGCGAGCCACGGGCGTGAGGCTCATCTCCGGCTGTTCACTGATGGGAACGCCCTCACTGGGTCTACCGAGGTGACTCATCAACATCACACGGGCACCTTGTCCAAGCGCTTGCCTGACACTTGGCAGCGCCGCTCTCAGGCGCGCATCACTGGTCACAACGCCATGTTTGATCGGGACATTAAGGTCCTCGCGAATCAGTACCCGCTTGTCTGCGAGATCAATCTGCGACATCTCCCGAACCGTCATGGTGGAACTCCTGCGTCTTTAGGATCGGTCAGAGACCGCGGGCTACCTCAGTAATACGCTTTGCGGTAATGCCCAGCGACTCATAGACATCATTGATCGGTCCGGAGGCGCCAAATCGCTCCAAACCGACGACCGCACCGTCGAGCCCGACGAACCGAAACCAGCTGTCTGGATGACCCGCCTCAATTGCAATGCGTTTGCGCACGCCTGGTGGCAACACGCTGTCCCGATACGCCTGGTCCTGTAGCAGGAAAACATCAGTTGATGGCATCGAAATAACACGTACCTGATGACCATCCGCGGCCAGCAACGTTGCCGCTTCGCATGCGATCGAGACTTCAGAGCCGGCACCAATCAAGATCGTATCCACCGCACCTTCAGGCTCTCTCAGGATGTATCCACCCCGCGCCACCGCATCCAGCTGATCGGCGTCCCGTTGTTGATGGGGGAGTTTCTGACGAGACAGCGCGAGGGCTGTCGGTCCCTCAAAACTCAGGGCCTGCTGCCAGGCAATGGCTGTTTCCACCGCGTCACAGGGACGCCATAGGTTTAACCCGGGTGTCGACCGAAGGTTATTCAACTGCTCGATGGGTTGATGGGTTGGGCCATCCTCGCCGAGACCGATCGAGTCGTGGGTATAAACAAGCACCTGCGGGATCCCCATCAGCGCCGCCATTCGGACACTATTGCGGGCATATTCCATAAACGTCAGAAAGGTTCCGGTAAATGGCACAATGCCACCGTGCAGGGCCAGGCCGTTGGCAATCGCCGTCATCCCGAATTCCCGTACGCCATACAGCACGTAGTTACCGCCTTTGCCCGGTTCCACCGACTGCGCCTCGGGCCAGCGAGTGCAGTTAGATCCCGACAGGTCCGCCGAGCCACCAACCAGTTCCGGCAACATCTCCGCGAGTGCAGCGATGGTATTGCCGGAAGCGTTGCGACTCGCGATATCCTCAGCTTTGGACACGACCTCGGCAATATGGGCGTCGAGAGCTTCCTCGAATCCTTCCGGTCTCTGACCTGCCAGGCGACGCTGCAACTCAACGGCTTCTGCCGGGAAAGTCTGTTCGTACTCCGCGAACGATTGCTGCCAGGCATTCTCAAGCGCACGCCCCTTTGCAGTTGTGTTCCACGCTTCCCTGATATCTACGGGTACGTCAAAAGGTGGGTGTGGCCAGTCCAGTTGAGCCCGCGCTCCCGATATCTCGTCCTCACCGAGGGGCGAACCATGACTACCCGCTGTGCCCGCCTTGTTGGGAGCGCCAAATCCAATGGTGGTACGGCAACAGATCAGAGTGGGCCGATCATTCTCCTTTGCTGACGCCAACGCGCGTGAAATCGCATCCGGATCATGGCCGTCGATCGCGGGGATTACGTGCCAGCCATACGCTTCGAATCGTTTTGGTGTGTCGTCCGTGAACCAACCCTTGATTTCACCATCAATCGAAATCCCGTTGTCATCATAGATACAGGTGAGCTTATGAAGGCCGAGGGTGCCGGCCAGTGAAGCGGCCTCATGAGAGATGCCCTCCATCAGACAGCCATCGCCCACAAACACCCATGTACGATGGTCAACGACGTTATAGTCACGACCGTCCTGTTTGCGGTTGAATTCATGGGCGAGCAGCGACTCAGCCAATGCCATTCCTACGGCATTCGCAAACCCCTGACCCAACGGACCCGTCGTTGTCTCTACCCCCGCAGTATCGCCGACTTCAGGGTGACCCGGTGTCTCAGATCCCAACTGCCTGAAGTCCTGAATCTGCTCAAGCGGAAGGTCATACCCGCTGAGATAGAGCAACGAATACAGCAGCATTGAACCATGACCATTTGAGAGCACAAACCGGTCTCTATTCGCCCAGTCTGGATTGGCAGGACTGTGGCTCAGGAAATCAGACCAAAGCACTTCAGCGATGTCGGCCATCCCCATCGGCGCACCCGGATGCCCGGACGCTGCCTGCTCAACGGCATCCATCGATAGTGCTCGGATCGCGTTGGCTTTCTGACGTCTTGAAACCATATGTTCTGCTTCGGCGGGAGAATCGGGGGGGGTATTGTCCCTTAAAGGTTGTGCACCTGCCAACACCAGAACGCACATAACACGATCATGAATATGGTTTGATGCCTTCTTGATGATATGTCACTCGCCACACTTCTGACTGCGATAGAATGCGCTTCACCGTGTCTACCGGTATTCTTTCATTGTACCCAGCAGGAACCGCCTAAAGATGTCTGTCAATCGCACCTTCACCTCCGAATCAGTCTCTGAAGGCCATCCCGACAAGATGGCGGACCAGATTTCGGATGCCATCCTTGACGCAATCCTGAGTGAAGACAAAGAGGCAAGAGTCGCCTGCGAAACCCTCATCAAGACAGGCATGGTCGTCATCGCTGGCGAGATCACCACGACGGCCTCGGTTGATCTGGAAGACCTGTGTCGAAACGTGATTCTGGATATCGGCTATAACAGCTCGGATATGGGATTCGACGGGGCGTCGTGCGCGGTACTAAATGCGATCGGCAAACAATCCCCCGACATCGCCATGGGCGTTGATGAAACCGACGACAGGGAACAGGGCGCTGGCGACCAGGGTCTGATGTTCGGCTATGCGACGAACGAAACCGACGTGCTGATGCCCGCCCCGATCACCTACTCTCATCGACTCGTGGAGAAGCAATCCCAGGTCCGCAAAGACGGCACGCTCACGTTCCTGCGACCGGATGCAAAGAGTCAGATCTCTTTTCGCTACGGTGAGAACGGGCAACCGGAAGGCATCGATGCCATTGTCCTGTCGACCCAGCACGATCCGGACGTCTCACAAAGTGACCTTCATGAGGCGGTCATGGAAGAGATCATCAAACCGGTTATTCCTGCCAACTGGGTGCACGCAGATACAAAGTTCCACATCAATCCCACCGGCAGTTTCGTCATCGGCGGACCACTCGGTGATGCTGGGCTGACCGGCCGCAAGATCATCGTCGATACCTATGGCGGTATGGCCCGTCACGGTGGAGGTGCATTTTCAGGCAAAGACCCCAGCAAGGTGGATCGCAGTGCTGCTTACGCAGCGCGGTACGTTGCCAAGAATGCAGTCGCCGCAGGTCTTGCTGATCAATGCGAGTTGCAGGTCTCATACGCAATTGGCGTTGCCGAACCCACATCCATCAGCGTCAATACGTTTGGCACAGGCAAGCTGGCAGATGATGTGATCGAACAACTCATCCGGGAGCATTTTGATCTCAGACCGAAAGGTCTCATCGCGATGCTTGACCTCAAAAGACCGATCTACCGCGACACTGCTGCGTACGGTCATTTCGGTCGACCCGGATTCTCCTGGGAAGCCACGGACAAAGCAGATGCGTTGTCGGCAGCGCTCTGACCTGTGAACACCCCGGTCATCAGTTTCGAGTTTTCAGCGCCGCGAGATGAGCAGGCCCGCAACAAGGTCCTCACTGTCCGCGACAAGCTGTCAGAACTCGATGCCGCATTCTTCTCCATCACCTATGGCGCGGGTGGCTCCACACGGGACGGTACGCTCCAGACTGCACTGGCACTGGCATCTACCGGGACGAATACCGCACCTCACCTTTCATTCGGCGGAGACGATGAGGTATTCATCCGGGATCTGCTAGCACAGTATCAGGCGGCCGGCATAGATCGGATTGTCGCGTTACGAGGAGACGTACCGAGCGGAACAGGCCCGGGCACGCACATCTATGCGGATGAACTGGTGACCTTTATCAGGCAGGAGTCGGGCGATCATTTTCATATCGAGGTTGCCGCCTACCCGGAGGTCCACCCCGACTCAAAATCGCCTCAGAGTGATCTTGATTACTTCAAGCAAAAAGTGGACGCCGGCGCAGACAGTGCGATCACTCAGTACTTCTACAACGCGGATGCGTATTTTCACTACGTAGACTCAGCCGCCGCACTGGGAGTGGATATCCCAATCGTTCCCGGAATCATGCCGATTACCAACGTCGATACGTTGATCCGGTTTTCAGACAAGTGCGGCGCGGACATTCCGCGCTGGATCAAACAGCAACTCATCGAGTATCGTGGCGACAAGGCGTCACTGCAATCCTTCGCAACAGATCTTGTGACAAGTCTTTGCCATCGCCTGCTGGAAGGCGGCGCGCCTGGACTGCATTTCTATACGCTGAACCAGTCGCTGCCAACATTGCGAATTTTCCGACAGCTCTCCCTGTAACCCAACGTTATGCGAATCAACAGGCTGTTTGTTCGCGAGGACCTCAAAGTCGGCTCGGGACTCGATCTCGAAGGCTATCGGGCACACTACCTGCGTTCGGTCCTCCGCGGGCGCCCGGGACAGGTTTGTCACGTGTTCAATGGACTAGGTGGCGAGTTCGTGGCCACGATTGTGTCGGTGAGCCGGAATAGCATTCATCTTGATCTCACCGCGTTTCTCGAAAACGATCGAGAGTCCCCACTGGAGACGCACGTAGGAATTGGTATCGTTCGGTCCTCGGCCATGGATGAATCACTGAGTCACGCGACAGAACTGGGTGCAACCATAATCACACCGTTGCACTGTGCATACAGCCAGAACAACCAAAGATCCTTAGAAAAACGAGTGGACCACTGGCACCAGATCATCATCAGTGCTGCCGAACAATGTGGCAGGAACCGCCTGCCCCGACTTGCACCCGTCACACCGGTCAACACATGGCAGGTCGAGGCAGAACACAGGCTGATCGCACATCCCGGTCATGGTTCACCAATACTCCCAGCACGGACGCCAGCGAGGGTCGCGCTCGCCATTGGACCGGAAGGAGGGTTCAATCCCGATGAGTTGGCTCTTTTGACAGATGGCGGATTCTCAATCGTCAATCTGGGACCACGCGTCCTGCGTACACCGACGGCCGTGCTCAGCCTCCTTGCATTGACGCAGTCGCGCTGGGGGGATATGGACGCAGCGAGACTGTAGGGCCACGTTCCACAGGAACAAACAGTCAAGTCCGAGGGGTTGTTCCTGCAACAAACCTGCGACAGGTTGTAGCGTCGCTTCAATGTAGTCGATGTCGGGAATCTAGACCAGCTGGTCTGTATACCCTGTGCGAACGACTTCGGCGGCTTCGGTCGCCTCTCCGGTATCAAACAGTTCACTGTCAGATACCCGAACCAGTCGCAGCAGTGCCTGCGCAACCAACGCGTAAAAAGGGAACGCACCCCCGCTGACCATCTTCACCACGATTAAACTCACAGAGGCCACACTGACCAGCGAGAAGCTGCCCCGTTCCACGGTGAGCATCTCAAAAGACACCACGGGAACCTGTTCACCGCGCCATGACAATAATCCCAGCAGGTAGTCAGGTGAGCCTTCAACGCGCCGAACTTCAAGAAGAAAACAAGATTTCGAAGAAGCTCCCAAAGTCCTCGCACTGGATAATCAGACGAGTGACGTGCGTCAGTGATCCTGTCCTTCGATGATAGCTGTTTCGACCCTCAGTACCGGTTTTCGGACGCAACCTCGTTTCCTGCAGTAAAAACCGTCCACATTTCACAAGGACGGGCCACAAACGACAGCCATCGACATCAAGCCGAGGTAGAATCCTCGCCTGGCAATCGTCGGAGACGGAATGTGACTGTCAGACTCGGTGTCGTTATGGACCCGGTGGAGACCATTAACCCGAAGAAGGACAGCACGCTGGCGATGATGCTGGCGGCAGCGCGCCGCGATTGGAGTGTGTTCGTTATCACTCTTGACGGCCTTCATGTCAGCGACGGACAACTGCAAATTCGTGGCCATGATATCCGGATCGATACCACCATCACCGACTGGTCATCTGCTTCAGACTGGTATCAGCTGGGCCCGGAGGAGACCCGTTCGCCGTCCGACTTCAGCGTCCTGCTTATGCGCAAAGATCCCCCATTCAATATGGAATATATCTACGCGACATACCTGCTTGAGATGGCAGAGCGCTCCGGGACGCCCGTTCTGAACCGGCCAGGCAGCATACGGGATGCGAACGAAAAACTGTTCGCTCTCAGGTTCCCCCAATGTTGCCCTCCACACCTGGTCAGCCGGAATCCCGCACTCTTGCGGGCGTTCCACGCTGAACACCAGGACGTCATCTATAAACCGCTGGATGGCATGGGAGGCATGTCGATCTTCCGAGCCGCACCACGCGACAGCAACCTCTCTGTGATCATAGAGACCCTGACTGATGGTGGCAGGCGCCAGATCATGGCACAGCGATACATTCCCGAGATTGTTGACGGAGACACCCGCATCCTGCTGATCAACGGGGAACCCATACCCTTTGGTCTCGCCCGTATCCCCCTTGCAGGCGAGAGTCGTGGAAACCTCGCGGCAGGTGGAACCGGCGTGTCCCGCGCGCTTAACGACCGTGATCAATGGATCTGTGAGCAGATCGCTCCAACATTAAAAGAATACGGCCTCTATTTTGTCGGCATTGACGTCATCGGCGACTACCTGACGGAAATCAACGTAACCTGCCCGACGTGCATTCGCGAGCTGGATGCGCAGCGGGATCTGGATATCGCAGACCGCTATCTCGATTTCATCACTGAGACGCTTCTTTAGATGAGACCGACACCTCGGCAATGGTGCTTCAGTTGGCAGCCGTAATGTCACCGCGCCCCGTCGCACCCGAGGTCACCCTTGGGGACAGGTTGTCATTTACCGCCTTCCTGGCGCTGGCTCTGCATGCCGCAATCATACTCGGCATCACCTTTTCATTTGAGGATCGCCAACCGTCAACGCACACGATGGAGGTGACCCTGGCCCAGCATCGTGCGGACGACAAACTCGAAAAGGCGGACTTTCTTGCCCAGTTCAATCAAATCGGCAGCGGCACCCTGGCGTCCGCAGAGATGATCACATCCCCTACCCAAGCCGGGTTCCACGATACAGAGATCAGCGAGACGACCTTGATCTCGGAAGTCAGCGCTCCATCGCAGCCTGTGCATGAAAACAGCACCCTCACCACGTCCCTGTCAGAAGAGAAGACGGCTGCCAACCCTGATACACCGGAGCCAAATCGGGAATCCACTGAATCCGGACAGAAGACACCGCTTCAACAAAGCCTGGAAATTGCCAGCCTTGAGGCCCGTCTCGCGCAGCAACGACAGGTGTATGCAAAAAAACTACTGATCAAGCGACTAACAAGCCTGTCCACCACATCGTCGGTTGACGCGTTCTACCTGAACTCGTGGCGCCGTAAAATCGAAAAAGTAGGCGATCTGCGTTATCCAGCGGAAGCTAAACGTCAGCAACTGTTCGGCAGCCCGCGGCTGCCGGTGATGATTCTCCCCGACGGTACGTTGAAACACGCGCATCTGCTTGAATCCTCGGGTGTGCGGGTACTCGATGACGCTGCGATCCGAATCGCGCAACTGGCGTCGCCGTTTGGACCCTTCCCGGATGAACTCGAAATCATCCGCACATGGCCGTTCCGCAAGAACAGCTCGCTGCGAAGCTTCTGATTTTGGAGTCCCTCAGAAACCACTTCCTGATCGCCTCTCCGCAGCTGACCGATGACTTCTTCGACCATTCGCTGGTTTATCTCATTGAACACAATGACGAAGGTGCGTTTGGCGTGATCATCAACAAGCCAGCACCAGCAAAGCTGTCCGAAATTGTCGACGATCTTCCCGAGGGACCGACTTCGCCACCGCTCATGGTCGGCGGACCGGTGAACCGAAACATGGTGCTGTTTCTGCATGACAACGACCCCCCTCAGACGGAATCCATGGGGCTGTGTGACGGCATTTTTCTCTCCAGTACGGCCGGTTTTCTTGAAGCGCTACGAAGCGGGGAGGCTCCTCTCCGATGCCACGCCTTTATTGGGTCGTCAGGATGGGCACCGGAACAACTTGACCAGGAAATCGCCCGCGATGCATGGATGGTAGTTCCCGCGAAGACCCACGTCATGTTCGATCTTCCGAACGATCAAAAACGTCAGGGGGCTGCGGATGTCCTGGGTATCGACCTCAACCTGATACAACCCACGGGCATGAATTGACCATGAGGCCCACGTTGACGGTATTGGGCTTTGATTTTGGCATGTCCCGGATCGGTGTCGCCGTCGGGCAATCGATCACCCGGACCGCATCTCCGCTCGCTATCGTCGGGGCCCGCGACGGTATCCCTGCCTGGCAGGATCTCGATGAGTTCATCAAGCAGTGGCAACCCAGCCATCTCATCGTCGGTGAACCGATCAACATGGATGGATCGGATAGTCAGATGGCAAGGCTGGCCCGCAAATTCGCGCGCCGGATTGAGGCACGCTGGCATATTCCCAGTGAGATGGTCGATGAACGGCTCACGTCAGCGGAAGCCCGTTCACTCAGCGACGAGGTTCGTGTTGATGACGTCGCGGCCGTGCTCATCACAGAGACCTGGCTTGCGTCACACCAGGCTCAAAACCCCACCTAACGTCGTCGTAACTCATCCTCGGTCGACTTGGACATCAGTTCTTTCAAACTGTGGGCTTCAACCTTCCTGATCAGGTCAGAGACCAGCGGGGTGTTAATCAGGATTTCGATAGCCGCACGAGGGCCTTCGCCATCCAATGTTGGAATCAACTGCTGCGCCACCATACCGCGCAGGTTCAAGCTCAAGTCCATCCATACCTGGTTGTGTCGTTCCGACGGGAAGAAGTTGATAATCCGATCTAACGCCTGGTTGGCATTGTTCGCGTGCAGTATCGCCAAGCAAAGGCGTCCGGTCTCCGCAAACGCGACAGCATATTCCATCGTTTCAGCACTCCGAATCTCACCCACCATGATGACGTCAGGGGCCTGCCGGAGCGTATTCTTGAGCGCAACTTCGAAACTTGGTGTGTCAACGCCCACTTCCCGTTGCGTGACCATATAACCGCGATGTTCATGAATGAATTCAATGGGATCTTCAATTGTAATGATATGACTGCGACTATTCTCGTTACGATGTCCGACCATCGAGGCCAGTGACGTGGACTTACCGGTTCCTGTCGCACCCACGAAAATGATCAAGCCCCGTTTCGTCATAGCAAGATTCTTGACGATATCTGTTAGCTGCAGTTCATCGGCGGTCGGAATATGCGTCTCGATGCGGCGGAGCACCATGCCCGCAAAATTGCGTTGACCTAGAATCGACCTGCAACAGGGGAGTGAATGGCAAAGCACCCTCGTTCAGCTTCGTACTCTTGGACCTGCGCCTCGGTCATCGTGCTATACACCATCTCCCTAGCCTGTTCCGGCGTCAATGGCGTCTTGGACATCGGTATCATTCGACCGCTGACCTTGATGGATGGCGGCAGGCCGGCGGTGGTGAAGAGATCTGACGCGCTCTGGTCCACCACCACCTTCAGAAGTTTGTCAAAATCGATCATGCGGTTTCTGCGTCGGGTCTATGGCAGTTCATCGCCTGATAAAAAGCGATGCAGCTCAGACAAAGTCCTCAGGACTCTTGGCTTTCTCCCTCGCCTGCTCTTTGGTGATCAGGCTTATATCGAGCAGACTAACGAGGGTCTGATCCAGTGTCGACATCTCCATGGATTTCTCCAGTCTGGATCGCTGAATACATCTGCGCAACCTTGTCCTCACGAATGAGGTTTCGAATAGCCGGTGTGCAAAGCATGATTTCGTGAGCCGCAACCCGTCCACCACCAATCTTCTGGAGCAGCGTTTGTGAAATGACCGCCTGCAATGATTAGGACAGCATGGAGCGCACCATGGCTGTCTCGGATGCCAGGAACACGTCGATAACCCGGTCGATGGTTTTGGCCGCTGACGATGTATGCAACGTGGCGAAGACCATATAGCCAACTTCAGCCGCTTCCAAAGCCAGCCGGATGGTCTCGAGGTCCCGCATTTCGCCAACCAGGATGATATCCGGGTCCTCTCGCAACGCACTCCGCAGTGCTTCGTTGAAACCCAGCGTATCCCTGTGGACTTCTCGTTGGTTCACAAGGCATTTCTTGCTCTCGTGCACAAAATCGATAGGATCTTCGATCGTCAGGATGAGTTGACAACGATTATTGTTGATTTAGTCCATCATCGCCGCAAGCATGGTGCTCTTCCCTGATCCGGTTGGCCCTGTCACGGTGATCAGTCCGCGGGGTGTTTCTGCAATCTTGCGGAAGACCTCCCCCATCCCCGGCTCTTCCATCGTCAGCACTTTTGAGGGGATGGTTCGAAAGACACCTCCGGCTCAACGGTTCTGGTCAAACGCGTTCACCCGGAATCGAGCAACACCCGGCCCCTCAAAAAAAGTCACACTCAAAGAACTCCTCGTAGTCTTTGCGCTGCTTGTGGTTCATGATCTCAGAGATCAGGGCGTGAACTTCCTTATGATCCAGCGCAGGCAGGTTGATTGGCCAGATATCTCCGTCCAACGGATCATTGGCGGCAGGCCAGCCTACAAATGCAGATCAGAAGCACCCTGCTTCTCACTAAATGCTAGCAATTCCGTGATATCTATATGTCATCCTGAGTGTTAAATGCGTGTCCTCGCTAATAGTATTATCAAGATTATGAATTCTGCACTTGTATCCACAGTGAATGCGCCTCGATGAGTATCACCGACAATATTGACGCCGTTGATTCAAGAATACGCTCCGCCTGTCAGGCCGTCGGGCGGGCCCCCTCCGATGTCCGCCTGCTGGCAGTCAGCAAAACCAGAACACATGAGGACGTCGAAGCCGCGATGGTGGCAGGGCAGGTAGATTTTGGTGAAAACTACCTGCAGGACGCCCTCAGCAAGGTCGAACGATTGGCGGCCACGTGGCACTTCATTGGCGCGATTCAATCGAACAAGACGCGCCTGATCGCCGAGAACTTCTCGTGGGTTCATACGCTTTCCAGCGTGAAAGTGGCAAAAAGACTCGATACTCAACGACCCGATCACCTGCCTGTCCTGAACACGCTGCTCCAGGTCAACATCGACAACGATCCCGCCAAGTCCGGACTATCGGTGGACGATGTCTCCGGGTTCCTGGCTGGAACCCGTGACCTGGAACGACTACGCATATGCGGGCTGATGACAATCCCCGCCAGAGCGCAGGCCGATCAAATCACCGACATTCGAGCACCTTTTGCACGTTTACGTGAACTACGCGATTCCCTGCGGTCTGACTACCCCGATCTGACCCACCTGTCCATGGGCATGTCAGAAGACCTCGAGGCAGCCATCGCCGAGGGAGCCACGTGGGTCCGGATTGGCACCGCCATATTTGGTGCTCGCACTTAGCGCACAAACAAAGAACGACCTAAATCAAACACGGAGTGCATATGACCAGACTGGCTTTCATTGGCGCGGGCAGAATCGCACAGGCAATTATGGGTGGCCTGATCAATCAGGGATTAACCGCCAGCAATATGACCGCGGCTGACCCCGATCCCGATATCCTGGACATGCTCCCGACCGGCGTGAAACGTTCTGCGGACAATCTGGCTGCCGTCGCCGACGCCGATGTCGTCATTCTGTGTGTAAAGCCCAACATGGCCAAACCTGTCGTCAGCGGGCTCGCCAGTGTACTGACCGATCGATTGCTGATCAGTGTTGCCGCCGGAATCCGTGCCTCTGACCTAACAGCCTGGTCAGGGGCAGCCACGGTCATTCGATGTATGCCCAATACCCCAGCACTGATCCGTCAGGGCATGATTGGACTCTACTCTGCAGACGCTTCGGCCGTTCAACGCGCACTCGCAGGCGACCTGCTCGGTGCTGTCGGAGCTACCGCCTGGTTCGACTCCGACGATGACCTGGACAAGGTCACCGCGTTGTCCGGCAGTGGACCCGCCTATTTTTTCTATCTGATGGAAGCCATGATCGATGCCGGTGTCGAGTTGGGTATGAGCACCGAAGCAAGTCGAACACTGGTCCTGAACACCGCCATGGGCGCCGCCGCCATGGCCGTTAAAAGCCCAGATTCTCCGGCTCAGCTACGCGCAAACGTCACCTCCCCAGGGGGTACCACCGAAGCGGCATTAAACGTTCTTTCCGCCCAGGGATTATCTGAGAGCCTTGACGCAGCTGTCCGGGCCGCCTATGAACGCGCTATCGAATTGGGTAACAGCGTGTAGTGACGCATGGGGCGAGATCCATTCATGATCGGCTATAATGCAATGTCCAGACCAATCCCTCCACAGACTTCAAGGTAAGCAAGGTCCATATGGCAGACAGTTTCGCGGATTCCGGGGTCTACATTGTGAAGGTGATTTTCGGCCTTTACGGTTTGCTGGTGATGGTTCGGTTTCTGATGCAGATCGCGCGTGTCGACTTCTACAACCCAATTTGCCAGGGGATTGTTCAGATCACGGAACCTGCACTCAAGCCACTGGCCATGCTGTTCCCCACCATCCGGGGGGTGAACCTAGCGACCCTCGTATTGGCTTTCCTGATCACGCTGGCATCGCTCATGTTGATATCGATGCTCATTGGCTACAGCGCCTTCCAACCTTTTTTCCTGGCCTGGGTCGCCCTCGCGCTATTCGGGCAGATTCTGGATATCTATTTCTGGGCGCTCTTGATCATGGTGATTTCCAGCTGGATCGCCCCCCATTCAGGTCATCCCGCTCTGAACCTCGTACAGCAACTGACTGAGCCTCTGTGTACGCCGGCGCGAAAGCTGCTTCCACCGATGGGTGGACTCGATCTCTCGATAATTCTGGTATTCCTGGCCATCACCGTGACAGAGAGAATTGTCATCATTGGCTTGATGCAGACCCTGGGGATTCCACCGGGTTTTGTCATGGGCTTGTGAAGCCGGCTTACGGGTCGTCCTGCACGATGGCGGCACATTCGAATTTCCTGCGGGACCCTCTGCGAACGATGCTGGTTGTCCTGGGGTTTGTCTGTACGCTGCCTTTGTCAGTCATCGCGGGCCAGAAGGAAACACCTGATCACATAGTCTATTTTTCAAGTATTGACAGCAGGTTGGTTCCACCACTCGTGGCACGAGCTCACGGCCTGCCGCGCGGTCCACGCTACCTGACAGTCTCCGTTTCGGTTCATGAGGTGGAAAGTGGCAAAGCAGTCTCCGCGTTGGTCCGCGGGGAGGTCAACAATCTGCTCGCGCAACAGGTAGACCTGCAATTCAGAGAAGTCCGAGAAAACGATGCCCTCTACTACCTCGCGACTTACACGGCCGACCAGCAGGACACCCATCACTACCGACTTATCGTAGAACCTCAGGGCAAGCAGCATGACTACCAAAAGGACGACACATCGGCGCCCATTGAAGTCACCTTCGACTATCGATATTTCACAGGCGAAGAAACGATCGCCCCATTGACTTCTCACTGACAGCACACTGATTGTGTGAGGAATCCCATGCAAGTTGTTTTAGCCTCTGGAAATACGCACAAGGTCAGCGAACTTCAGGCACTGCTACCGAGCCTGTCTCTGGTCGGTCAGGATGAGTTTGGCATCGAACCAGTGCCCGAGACAGGTACGACGTTCATTGAAAATGCGCTGATCAAGGCTCGTCATGCAGCCTTACAATCGGGGCTGCCCGCCCTCGCAGATGACTCGGGGCTCGTCGTTCCGGCCCTGGGTGGCGCACCGGGAATCTACTCTGCCCGGTACGCTGGGGTCGGAGCCTCTGATTCTGATAACAACCGCAAACTCCTGGCCGCGCTGGCGGACTCGACGCGACGCGATGCATTTTTCTACTGCTACCTTGTACTTCTCAACCACGCCGATGATCCGACGCCTGTGATCGCAACCGGTTGCTGGCATGGTGAGATCGCCCACACGCCATCAGGGAACCAGGGTTTCGGCTATGATCCCCTCTTCATAGTGAGAGGAACAGTCAGCGGTCACCCATCGACGGCTGCGCAATTGAGCCAGGACGAGAAAGGAATGCAGAGTCATCGCGGTCTTGCCGCAAGGCAACTACACGACCTGCTCTCGACCGACGCTTGACGGATTAAGGTCTGCCCCGGCGTCACATGCTCGATCCTTCTTCCATACCTGTTTCGTTGTACATCCACTTTCCGTGGTGCATCCGTAAGTGTCCCTATTGTGATTTCAACTCCCACGAGTCGTCAGGATCCCTGGATGAAACCCGGTATACCGAACAATTGCTGGTCGATCTTGCAGCGGACTCATCCTGGGTGAACAACAGGCCCATACAGACGATATTTCTGGGCGGCGGAACACCGAGTCTGTTCTCCGCTGACGCGATGGCACGGCTGTTGACGGGAGTAGCACAGCGGGTCGATGTTGCGTCTGATGCAGAGGTCACCATGGAAATCAATCCAGGTAGCCTGGAGCAGGCCTCACAACTGTCTGCGTACCTCAAAGCCGGGATCAATCGCGTGTCAATCGGGGCACAATCCTTCAACGCGCGTCAACTACGCCACCTGGGGAGGATCCACGGACCTGCTGACACCGTGAGGGTTGCGCTTGCCGCGAAACAGGCTGGTTTTACACGCATCAACCTGGACCTGATGCACGGACTTCCTGACCAAACGGTTGAACAGGCCCTGCAGGATCTGGACGATGCACTCGCGCTCCCTGCCGACCACCTATCCTGGTATCAGCTGACCATCGAACCCAATACCGTGTTCCACAATCAGCCACCTTCACTTCCGGACGATGACACGATAGACGCCATCAATAACGAAGGCGCACGCGTCTTAAGCAATGCGGGCTTCTCCGCCTACGAAATCTCCGCCTGGGCGTTGCCGGACCAGCAATGCCATCACAATTCAAATTACTGGCAGTTCGGGGACTACATTGGCATTGGCGCAGGCGCCCATGGAAAACTCACAGGTACAGATCAGGTGGTCCGAACAACACGGACGCGACAACCGGGTGACTACCTGCGTTCACCGCACCGGAAGATGAAACCAGTCGTCAAATCAGAACGCATGCTTGAATTCCTGATCTGTTGTCTGCGACTCCATGCCGGTTTTGAAGCGAGCCAGTTCGAGGCACGCACCGGACTGCCATCCTCCCAGCTTGACCACTTTCTTGCTCGGGCAGAGCAACTCTCCCTCATAACTCGATATCAGGATCGTATTGTCCCGACAGAACAGGGAATGCGATTTCACAACAATCTGCTCGCTCTGATTGACTAAGTCGACATCGCCAGTGCTTTCATCGTCTTGCGATAGCAGAGATCCGAGACCCGATGACCAAGCCGCAAACCTCGCCCTTCGTACTTTGTCTTGGGTCGCCAGGGAGCCTCACAACGTGACAACGCCGGGAACCCAGAGAACGACTCGACGATGGACTCAGCGTAGGGCTCCCAATCAGTTGCGACGTGAAGCAATCCGCCCTCTCGCATCAGTGGCAGGAGGCGCCTGAGAAAACCCGGATTGATCAACCGTCGCTTGTGATGTTTTTTCTTGTGCCAGGGATCGGGAAAAAAGATCTGGATCTGCGAAAAGACACCCTCAGGGCAACGATCGATAATGCCCGTAACATCACCATGTATGACTTTCAGATTGGAGATATCTGCCTTCTCGATACGTGACAGCAGATGACCGACACCGGGTGCATGCACCTCAACACCGACAAAATTTCGCGCCGGAAACGCGATCGCCATGTCCAGCAGTGAGTCGCCCATGCCAAAGCCAATTTCGAGCGTCACGGGTTGGTTCACGGGAAACAGGGTGGCGAAGTCGAGCTTCTGGGCTCCGCCTATCCCGTATTGTTCGAGCAATTCATCTATCGCCCGACGCTGGCCAGGGGTCATTCTTCCCTGGCGTAAGACATAGGATCGAATGCCTCGGCGGCTCGAAGGATGTAATTCCCGGTCCCCATCACGGGTTCCTCGGGGTGGACCCGGTAGATCCTCATGCATTGGATCGGATCATCGCAACCAGCAGTAACACCCAACCCATCATCAACAACAATCCACCAAGCGGTGTGATCGGACCAAACCAGCGCCAACCCAGCAAAGTCAATGCGTAGAGGCTACCGCTAAACAGCAGGATGCCGGATAGCATGGACACGGCCGCACCATGGTAAAGCCCGGGAGACTCGCTAGTTCTTGCCAGCAACACGATCACGAGCACCGCGACCGCGTGCACCATCTGGTAAGCCACCGCCGTGTTATACGCAGTCAGCAGTGCTGGTTCGATCTTGTTTTTGAGGGCGTGCGCACCGAAAGCACCCAACAGGACCGACAATCCGCCTGCCAGGCTGGCAAGGGCACCGAGCACATGGCTAGTCGACACGATCGTCAGGAAGAAGAATGTTCTTCAGCTTTCCGAGCGCGTTTTTTTCGAGTTGTCGAACCCGTTCAGCAGAAACACCGTATCGATCCGCCAGCACCTGAAGGGTGACCTTGTCCTCCACCAGCCAACGTGATCGAACAATATCCTGCGATCGATCATCCAGTTCGCTGAACGCATTCATCAGGGAGTCACTCTGGGCACGCTCCATACGTGCGGCTATGACAGCAAGCGCTGGGTCGCCGTCTACATCTGCGAGCATTCGAGCAGGGCTGACCCGGGTACCAGGCACATAGCCTTCCTCTAGCTCCGCAGCATCATAGGGCTCGTCTGCCTGCGCCAACCGCCCTTCCATCACCCTGACATCTTTCGCCGTGACCCCAAGCTCCTCGGCCATTGCGTCGACCTCTCCCGAGTTCATCCAGCCCAGTCGTTTGTGCGCACTGCGCAGATTGAAGAAGAGTTTCCGCTGTGCCTTTGTGGTTGCAACCTTAACAATCCGCCAGTTACGCAGAATAAACTCATGGATTTCCGCCTTGATCCAATGGACAGCAAACGAAACCAGTCGCACGCCGTATTCAGGATTGAATCGCTTCACGGCCTTCATCAGGCCGACGTTGCCCTCTTGGATCAGGTCCGCTTCCGCCAGTCCATAGCCCCTATAAGAACGTGCCACATAGACAACAAAACGTAGGTGAGCCAGGACCATCTCCCTAGCGGCTTCCAGATCACCCTCATAGAACAATCGGTTGGCCAGGGATTGCTCACGATCTACAGACAGCATCGGCACACTGTTCACTGCCGTGATGTAAGCATCCAGATCAGCACCGGGGGTGTTGTTCAGGAATGACTGCAGAGACTGCGTTGCGGTCGCCATCGTTTGGCACGGGTGTTTTGAAGGGCTCGCGATTGTACACCTGCATAATGCGGTACTCAACGCGGCCACCTGGCGAGTTCGCCAGCCAGAGGTCCCTGTCAGCGGGGTTCAATCTCTCTCAGGTGGCGTCCGACTGCGAGCGCCGCTCCCATGACACCCAATACAATGCCAACGATCATGAGCGTCAGAATATCCAAAAGCGTCAGCCCTCTCAGGCTGTAGCTCGACTCATAGGAGGCAATCAGTTGATAGATCGGCGCCTGCAACAGCCACATCGAACCCCACAACATGAAACAACACATGAGCGCGCCACCCAGACCGTACCAGAGGCCGAGATAGAGAAACGGCCGACGCACAAACGCGTCCGTACCACCCACGAGCTTGACAACCAGGATCTCTGCCCGGCGATTTTCAATCGCAAGCCGAATGGTGTTGCCTATAGAAAGTGTCACACCAAATGCCAACAACATGCCGACGACCATCACCAGGTACTCGCCAAAGCGCACCAGTGCATTCAGCCGTTCGATCCAGGCGATATCAACGGTGACATCATCAACACCCGCAAGCATGGAGAGCTGCCCAATCAACGCACTAACTTCCGTGGCCGTCCCGGCGGGTCGAACCTCCACGACAGCCGGGAGTGGATTGTCATCCAGAGCGGCCAGGACATCACTAAATCCTGACGATGCAGCAAACTGCACCAGGGCATCCTCTGCGGAAATCAGATGTACCCTCGTCGTCCCTACGATCTGCTCAACCTCATTCAGAACGCTCTCGGGCTCCGCGTCTTGAAGAACGTACAGACTGACCCGTGGCTGGCCGTCCCAGCTATCACCGATCTGCGCCACATTCATCAGCATAAGATAAAACAATGTAGGCAACGCCATGGAGATACCGATGACGAGACAACTGAGGGCATTGGCAAGTCGCTGTTCGGTCAGATCAACGAGGGTTTGACGTGCGACGCTCCTATGGTGGTCCAACCAGGATCGCAAACCGGGTCGGGCCTGTTGCCGTGTCGCGCCAACGCCAGGAAACCGCTCACTCATGACACGAGCCGCCCGCCCGAGAGTCGCATTTCCGGATGACCCATTTCACCGATCAGCCCTAGATCGTGGGTCGCGATCAGGACAGTCACACCCACCTGATTGAACTCGCTGAACAATGCCATGATCTCACGCGAGAGATCCGGATCGAGGTTGCCAGTCGGTTCATCCGCCAGAAGCACGGGTGGTTTGTTCACTACCGCACGGGCAATCCCCACCCGTTGCTGCTCTCCACCCGATAATGCGATGGGCAACTGGTTCTCTTTACCTGAAAGCCCCACCTTGGAAAGCGCGGCGCGCACCCTTCGGCCAGTTTCCTTGGGGCCCAGACCCGCAATAATCAGAGGCAATGCCACGTTGTCATAGACCGTGCGATCAAAAAGTAGCTGGTGATTCTGGAACACCACTCCCACCTGCCGACGCAAGCCTGGAATCTGGCGCCGCCCCAAACGTGCAAGGTTCTGCCCACCCACGAATACCTGCCCGTGGCTTGGTTGCTCCATCAGCATAATCAACTTGAGCAGCGTGCTCTTTCCGGCTCCTGAGTGCCCTGTGAGTATGACCATTTGTCGTTCGGCGATCTCAAACGTGACCCCGGATAGCGCGTCCTGCCCTCCCGGATACCGTTTACTCACCGCATCAAATCGAATCATCTCAGTGAAAACCGCATCAGGGGGCCGGGAAAAGCGCTTCAACAAAGTCTTCGGCATTGAAGGGTCGGAGATCCTCCGCCGATTCCCCGACGCCGATATAACGAATGGGAATCGCAAGCTGCTTGGCAATCGCGAAAATAACACCGCCTTTCGCTGTTCCGTCCAGCTTGGTAATGACGATACCGCTCACGTCAACCGCTGCCAGAAACTCCTGTGCCTGGCTGATCGCGTTCTGGCCCGTACTTGCATCCACAACCAACAATACTTCGTGTGGTGCATTCTCATCCAGTTTCTTCAAAACGCGCTGAACCTTCGAGAGCTCTTCCATCAGGTTCTTTTTACTCTGCAATCGGCCGGCAGTGTCTGCAATCAGGAGATCCATGTTTCTGGCCTGAGCGGCTGACAGCGCATCAAACACCACCGACGCACTGTCTGCTCCCATATGCTGTGCGACGACGGGTACCCCGTTTCGCTCACCCCAAACCTCCAATTGCTCGACCGCGGCCGCACGGTAGGTATCACCAGCGGCAAGCAAGACACCCAGACCTTCCCTCTTGTAGTGCTGCGCCAGCTTACCGACCGTGGTGGTTTTACCTGCGCCGTTGACCCCTACCATCAGGATGACAAACGGCGACGCCGCAGTGACGTCCATCGATACCTCGCACGGCGCTATGATGGCGAGGAGTTCCTCGCGCAACCCCTGATACACGGCCTCACTGTCGGCAAGCTCGGCGCGAGCAACGCGTCTTGTCATGTTCTCTAAAATCTCCGATGTTGCAGCAACGCCCACGTCAGCACTGAGCAATGCTGCCTCAATGTCCTCCAGCAAAGCGTCATCAACCGCTTTCTCTCCCAGGACCAGGTCTTCAATGGAATCGGTCAGGCGCGACCGTGTTCTCGCCAACCCCGCCTTCAGCCGACCGAAGAAACCGGGTCGTTTCTCGTTTTCACTCTCGTCATTCATAATGGATCAGTTCTGGGTGTGATCTAACAACTTGTCTGAGGTTCTCTTGGCCCGTCGTCCAAAAGGGAGGCGCCGTCCTCAAAACAGCCTGCGCATTATCGCAGGTCGATGGCGTTCACGAAAAATTGATTTCATCGATTCAATCGAAGTTCGCCCAACCCCGGACCGAATCCGGGAGACCCTGTTCAATTGGTTAGGGACCAGAACCCCGGGTAGTCGCTGCTTGGATCTGTTCGCCGGGAGTGGCATTTTATCGATTGAAGCACTATCTAGGGGTGCCGCCAGTGTCACTTTGGTCGACCGCAACCCCGAAGTCGTCCACCACATTCGATCGACCTTGTCGCATCTTGGCGGTCTAGACACCGTGACACTACACGCAAGCCATGCGGATCACTTCGTCTCAGGCTCAAAGGAACAGTTCGATCTTGTCTTCCTTGACCCCCCCTTTTCGCTCTGTGACGGCCACACCGCTGACAACAACCTGATGCTCTCAACACTCGAGGACCTGTCTGCGCACGGGCTTCTGGCAGACTCTGCGATGGTCTACGTGGAAAGCCCCCGCGCACTGGATGCCCTTACGCTGCCTTCAAAATGGCAGATCGATCGGTATAAACGAGCAGGAGATGTACACTATGGCCTGCTGAGCCAATCATCCGGATGCCCCACCAACGGGGTTTGTGTATGATTAGCGGCGACTGAACGGCCGCCTCGATGATTTATGAGAACCGCACTGTATCCCGGCACCTTCAACCCCATCCACAATGGACACGTCGATCTTGTCGAACGTGCCATCAAGATGTTCGATCGCGTGGTTGTTGGTATCGCAACCAGCCCACACAAAAACCCCAGCGAACTCGGAACTCGCGTCGAACTCGCTGAACAAGCTCTCAGCCATATCAACGGCGTTGAGGTGGCACGGTTCAATGTGCTGACCGTGGACTACGCCCAGAAGATCGGCGCCACCGCCATCCTGAAAGGCATCCGGACCGTAACGGACTTCGAATACGAGTTCCAGATGCTGAACATGAATCGAGCGCTGGTCCCAGAGCTTGAGACCATTTTCCTCGCGACCAGCGAGGAGTTCTCCTACATCTCATCATCGCTGGTCCGACAGATAGCAGGCTACGGCGGCAACGTTGAGAAGTTTGTCTGCCCAGAGGTTGCGAAAGCCCTGCAAGACGGTGTCATCACCTAGCGCTGACAGCTGGTGCAATAAACCGTCGTCCGACCGGTCTGTCGGATTTCCTTGAGTGTTCTACTACAGCCCTGACATGGCAGGCCCGCACGGCCGTAGACGAGCAGTGCCTGGCTGAAATAACCCGGTGCGCCGTCCTCTCGCACAAAGTCTCTAAGCGTCGTACCGCCCGCCTCGATAGCTGCCTGAAGTGTCTCCTTGATACACCCGGCCAACCGGTTGTAGCGTTCGGCTGAGATCGCGCCCGCCGCTCGTCCTGGATGAATACCCGCCTTATGCAGGCTTTCGTTCGCGTAGATGTTGCCCACGCCAACAACAACATCAGCATTCATAACGAATGCTTTGACCGGTCCGCGGCGACCCCTGGACGTTTGATAGAGATAATCACCCGAGAACGTGTCCGATAAGGGTTCGGGTCCAAGATGATCAAGAAGGGGATGGCTGTCATCACCGACTAACCAGAACATCGAACCAAATCGCCGAGGATCCCGGTACCGCAGGCAACGATCCCGATCAAACACGATATCCACATGGTCATGGGTGCCCGGTTCAACACCAGATTTGGTCATTCTCAACGATCCCGACATACCCAGATGAATCATGAACCGACCACCAGGGGTGACGAGGAGCAGGTATTTCGCGCGTCGAGCCACTGACAGGATTCGTTGTCCCGTCAAATACTGTGGTAACCCAGGATCAATCGGCCAACGGAGACGTCTGTCGCGAACCACAACTGACGTCACCTGGCGACCAACCACGTGAGGCTCAATCCCAGACCGTGTAGTTTCGACCTCTGGCAGTTCAGGCACGGTCAAGCACTCGTATCAATCATCCAATTCTCCGAAAACGACCCGGGGGGGAGCGATCACCGGCGCCCCTCGCTCATCAGATCATACCAGTCACTTCCCGGGGTCGGGATGACATGCCACACTGGGCAACCCATTCACAAAATGACAAGCATGCCAGACAACGGTCCCGTCACCAGCGTCCCGGCGCCCCGGCTCTACCTGGGCATCGATACTGGAGGCACTTTCACGGATTTCGTTCTGCTCCGCGAGGGCAAACTGATCAGCCATAAAGTCCCCTCCACCCCGGACGCCCCGGACCGCGCCATCTGGCAGGGCATCGAGGACATGGGGCTCGTTGAAGCAGCTAGTCGCGGTCACCTCACCATCATCCACGGCACC
The DNA here is from genome assembly GCA_002457275.1 of OM182 bacterium MED-G24. Classification (GTDB taxonomy): domain Bacteria; phylum Pseudomonadota; class Gammaproteobacteria; order Pseudomonadales; family Azotimanducaceae; genus UBA7451. Next base: position 35,335 of record NTKD01000001.1, on the reverse strand, counting down.
ACGGTCGCCACCAACGCCGTTCTGGAAGACAAAGGCGTAAGGACGGCCTACATTACCAACGAGGGCCTGGCAGACTTGCTCCTGATTGGACGCCAAACCCGTCGTCGGTTGTATGACCTGACCCCGGCACCACCACATCGACCTTTTGCTGAACACCCCACGATCGAGGTCAACTGCCGGCTTTCGGCGAACGGGCAGTGGCTGACGCGGCTCTCGGACGACGACCTCCAAAGATTGAAACAACGACTGGCACAGCTGGACATCGAATCTGTCGCCATCAACCTCGTTTTTTCCTACCTCGATTCGAGCGAAGAAGAACGTATTGAATCTGCGCTTAGCGATCAGTATTTCGTCTCCCGTTCTTCCTTTGTACTCCCAGCAACAGGCGAATATGAACGTGGCATCGCAACCTGGATCAATGCCTGGATCGGACCGTCGATCGCATCTTATATGCAGAGCATAGTGAACGCCGTCGAGCCATCAACCATCGCGATCATGCAATCCTCGGGACTTACGATCTCCGCAACACAGGCAGCGGCACGCGCCGTGAATCTACTCCTCTCGGGTCCGGCAGGCGGTATTGCGGCCGCCACGATGCTGTCTCGGCAGACGGGTCATGAACGAATGCTCACATTCGACATGGGCGGCACATCCACCGACGTGTCGCTGTTGAATGGCACGCCCGCTCTCATTGCGCGGGGACAGATCTCGGATCTGCCAATCCACGTTCCAATGACAGATATACATACCATCGGTGCGGGGGGTGGATCAGTGGCAATTGTAGATTCCGGCGGGTTGTTGCGGGTCGGGCCCCGCTCAGCGGGTGCCGAACCCGGACCCGCGTGTTACGGGCGAGGCGGCCTTGAAGCAACGGTCACTGATGCGCACGCCTTCCTCGGTCGACTTCCTGCTGACCGGTTTTTTGGCGGCCGGTTGCCCCTGGATATGACCGCAAACCGTAAGGCCATCGAGCATCTCGCTGAACACCTCGCTATCCCTGCACCCGAGGTCGCTCAGGGAGTCCTCGACATCGCCAACGAACACATGGTGGCAGCATTGAAGGTCATCTCGATCGAGCGAGGCTTTGATCCACAAGACTTTGTACTGACCAGTTTCGGTGGCGCGGGGGGCCTCCACGTCTGCGAACTGGCGGAAGCGCTGGCGATTTCGCAGATCATCGTTCCACGGGATGCCGGTGTTCTGTCAGCGGTCGGCATGCTTGCTACCGCGCCTGGACGGGAAATGATTCGAACGCGAGAGTCACTGCTACGCGATGTGACCGACGCTGAGATCAACACCTGGTTCAGAGAACTGGAGAACGCCGCCACCAGTGAACTCCAACGGGAGACCGACGATGCTCTCCTGTTTCGCCGCGGACTGGATCTCCGTTATGCCGGCCAGACCCATACTCTTGAGGTCCCCTATCACGGCAATCTTGATGTCAGCGCGGAGCATTTCCAAATCCTGCACGAGCAACGATTCGGTCACAGACTCGAACGGACGGTTGAGTTGTGTCATCTACGCGTCAATGCGCGAGCGCGTCAATCTCCCATTGATGCATCTCAACCATCATCGCAGCTCGGATCAAAGACCTCGGGAGAAGCGGACAGGACCAGCATATATACATCGGTCTTTCTTGATGGAGAGCGTCACCGTATTCCGGTGTTCTCAGGGGAAGAGACTGCGCAGTTTGACGGGCAAATCGGACCTATTCTCATTGCTGACAGGCATACGACGGTACTGGTGCGACCGGGTTGGTCGCTAAACTGTGATGACTTTGGAAACCTGCACCTGCGCACCTGACGCCAGAGGTTGACCGTGCGAGATCGAGGCTCTCTCTGGCCGCCCTGGCCGCAGCTTTTCAGTTGTTCAGCCGCTTGTTGAACAACACACCCAAGGACGGATACACCAAACCAAAAGCGGGCTCAGCAGCCAAGGCTATTTGATTTTTGATTCGCTGTAGACAACGTGTTTGCGAACAACAGGATCAAATTTCTTGATCTCCATCTTGTCAGGCATGGTTCGCTTGTTCTTGCTGGTGGTGTAGTAGTGACCGGTGCCCGCAGAAGATACCAGTTTGATTTTCTCTCTCATCGCGATGCTCCTAAAAAGTGTCTCGTGCCACGCTCGACAAAACGGGCGTCAATATGGTTCGGCACGTTCTAAACGCGCTCGCCACGACCCCGGATCTCTGACACGACCGATTCTATCCCCTTCTTGTCGATGATACGCATCCCCTTGGAAGATACACGTAGCTTGACGTATCGATTCTCGCCGGGCAGCCAGAATCGGTGGGTATGCAAATTCGGCAAGAAACGACGACGGGTCTTGTTGTGCGCGTGCGATACATTGTTACCGCTGATCGGACGCTTACCGGTAACCTGACAAACCTTGGACATGTCGCCTCACCTCAATATGGGGGCTTGAAATTTGAGCGCGACTTTATAGCAGAAGGGTCGCGTGCATTCAATGACTACCGACTTTGGGCCCTGTTTTGACCCTCTATGGGAGTCCGTATCAACACCTTAAAGGTGACCCAGTTGTGCCAGTGAAACAACCGAATCGCCCGCGACCAACAGATGGTCGACGGCCCGAACCTCCACCTAGGCCAAGGCGTCCCTGGCCCGTCTGCTCGGCCTGACATCGAAACCACTCGGCGCCGTCGCCCCTGAAGGGTGATTGCGCACCAGCATCAACGCCGCCGCATTCCGTCGTAGAGCGTGACGAACAATCTCCCGAATATGGACCTAGGCACCATCGATGGTGCCATGGAGGAGTTCCCGATAATCGATCACCCGGTGTTGGTTGTCCATGAGAATACAGGCGAATAATTCGCGTTCCTGATGCCCCAAGGACTTGTCAACGTGACCCCCTGGTGAAACGAAGCACACTGTGCCCGCAGCACCACCTAGACCACTGTCTGCACGACGGTTGCCGCCATGACCACATGGCGCGGAACCTGCGAAGGTGAGATGGTTAGGAGTCCACGGATGCCACCACAGTGGGTCAGCAGCCCAGGTGCCATGTTTTCCGCATCAGCCGCCATCATGTAGTGGCCGGACATCGATTCGACCGTTGCCGTGTCAGACGGTTCATGATCCAACAAGCTGTTTTCCGGGAAGCCGCCACGTCGATGCAGCGCTGATGGGTCAGTGACCATTTACTTACTTTCCTCGCCATGAAATACACCCCGTAGGCAGTATGTGTGCTAATCTTGGCGCCAATTATGACCACCAGTGAGCAGGCGAAACAGCCTCCCACACCTATCCACCCTGTCTTCGAATCGCTATGGGACACGTACGCCAGCACCCGCGCCTATACCTTCGCCCAAACGATGGCCCAGACCCCCGCCCGAACGCTCATCAACGGGTTCTTCAACCTCGAGGGCGACAGGCCATCAACAGTAGTCCCGTTGCCATCAACCAGACCAAAGCGTCGACCCGATGAACCTTCTTGCGGGAAAGAGAATACTGCTCGGTGTGACCGGTGGCATCGCTGCCTACAAGAGTGCAGAACTGATCCGAAGACTTCAGGATCAGGGGGCTGACGTACATGTCGTCATGACGGCGGCGGCTACAGAGTTCATCACGCCCTTGACCCTGCAGGGACTGTCGGGACACCCGGTACACCTGGACCTTCTAGACACCGAAACAGAATCCGTGATGGGCCATATTGAGCTTGCACGATGGGCAGATCTCATCCTGATCGCGCCCGCCAGCGCCAACTTTATCGCCCGCCTGTCCCAAGGACATGGCAGCGATCTATTGTCGACGATCTGCCTCGCAGCCCAGTGTCAGATCGCCGTGGCTCCTGCGATGAATCAGGGAATGTGGGCTAATGCGGCCACCCAGGAGAATGTCCGGTCCCTGATGACTCAAGGCACCGCCATTTTCGGACCCGACGAAGGCCTGCAGGCCTGCGGCGAGATTGGCGAAGGTCGCTTGCTGGATGTTGCGGGCATCGTCGATTTGACGATCGCAACATTTCCCAACGGAAAACTACGCGGATGCAAAGTTGTCATCACAGCAGGTCCCACCCGCGAAGCTATAGACCCTGTGCGCTACATCAGCAATCACTCTTCAGGTAAGCAGGGTTACGCACTTGCGGAAGCGGCGATCGAAGCCGGCGCAGAGGTCATCCTGATTTCAGGCCCCACCAATCTCGCACCGCCAAACCGTGCAAACGTGATCCCCGTGACGAGCGCACAGGAAATGTACGAGGCCTCTATGCAGGAGGCCACAGGTGCGGACATCTTCATCGGCGTGGCTGCGGTTGCTGACTTCAGGCCAACGGAGGTCAGTCGCCAGAAGATTAAAAAAGATAAATCCGGGTCACGAGTGACCATCACACTCGAAGAGAATCCGGACATCATTGCCTCCGTGGCTGCCCTGGGCGACGGTCCATTTACGGTCGGTTTTGCAGCCGAAACCAGTCATGTGATCGACTACGCACGTGCCAAGCTCGCAAAAAAGAATCTGGATATGGTCATCGCCAATAACGTCTCCAATCAAGAAATCGGCTTCAATAGCGACGAAAACGAGACCACCATGATCTGGGGCAACCAGGAACAAACACTGCCGATCGCGTCGAAACGCAATATCGCCACAAAAATCGTAGGAACTATCGCTGAAGCGTTACCAGAGTCGCACGCTCATGACTGATGTTCAGGTCCGTATTGTCGATGATCAGATCGGACAGGACATTGAGTTCCCGACTTATGCCACGGATGGATCAGCAGGTCTTGATCTCCGCGCATGCCTGACAGAACAGATCGTACTGACACCCGGTACCACCAAACTGATTCCCACCGGTATTGCCATCTATATAGAAGATCCGTCTCTGGCAGCCATGATCCTTCCCCGGTCAGGCCTGGGTCACAAACATGGCATCGTGCTGGGTAACCTCGTTGGACTCATTGATTCGGACTACCAGGGAGAATTGATGGTTTCGACCTGGAACCGCGGTCATGAACCTTTCACCATCGCACCCGGTGACAGAATTGCACAATTGGTCATCGTTCCCGTCGTGCAGGCACAATTCAACATCGTCGAATCGTTTGAGGCAAGCGAACGCGGAACCGGCGGCTTTGGCTCTTCCGGCAGATCCTAGGGGTTTCATGTGAGTAGCGAAAACCGCGCTTCAGCGAACCCAGAGTCCAGTATAGGGCAGAACCTGCTCCAGATCTCAGGACCTGCGCTGATCGCACCCGCCGCGGGATTGATCATCGCAGTGCTGCTGGCCATTTTTATCCTCAGCACACCGGCGCAAGACCGACACGAACAGCAGATGATCGATTCGGCAACCAGTTCCGTAGAGGCGCGAATCAACGGCAGGGAAGAACAACTGACGGCTGCTGCCACCAGCATCAGGCTCACCCAGTTGATCGCGACCGATGACGAGGCAGAGCGTACGCTCGAAGAAGCCCGGCTCCGCAAAATGATACCGGACGCCATCAGAGTCAGGCTGTTCAAACTCAGGGAAGCCAAAGTGGATCAATCTGCCAATCCTCCTTTCGGCTATACCTCGGTCGATATGATCGACCGGGTTGAGATCGGACAACCTGTCCGCGCAGAAGCGGTAAACGCGCAGGGTAGGTGGTTGCTCAGTCTTACTGCACCGATTCGCGCGCTTTCGGATCTAACCATTCGGGGCTCGCTCTTTATCTACCTCGACCCAATTGCACTTGCCGACACACTTGACGACGGCCAGCAGGGACACACTCGCATACTACAAACGATCGCGGTATCGAAGACATGATCGATATCGAACTGACCGATGGCGACAACGACGAAATGGACCTGTTCGACGACACCGCGATTGCGGAGGTGCCAGAGGAAACGGATCTCTCGCTGGATGAACCCCGGGACGCGCTGAATACCGCGTCGGAACCCAACACGCTGGCATCAATTTTCAGGGCCTATGACATTCGAGGGGTGGTTGGCGAGAACCTGACAGCGGACGTTGTCACCCGTATCGGCTGTGCCATTGGTACCTTTGCAGAACAACAGGGTGAGCAGACGCTCATCGTCGGCGGTGACGCGAGATCATCAACTCCCGAGTTGATGGAAGCGCTGATCGAAGGTCTCAATGTCGCAGGGCGGGACGTCATCAGTATCGGGACCGTCCCCACACCTGCCTTGTACTTCGCAGTCAACAACGCGGGAACGGCAAACGGCGTCATGGTCACCGGGAGTCACAACGAAGCCCGCTATAACGGGCTCAAAATCGTTATCGGAGGTCGAACACTACTCGAAGATGACCTGCAGGAAATCTATCGCATCTTTGACGAAGGGAGCTTTTCAAGCGGCAGCGGTAGTGTCATGGAACTCGACATCATGAGGGAGTATACCGACGCCATCGTGGACGACATCGTGATCGCCCAGCCTCTCAAGATCGTTGTCGATTGCGCCAACGGTATCGCCGGGGAGACCCTACCCCTGTTGTTCTCCGACATTGGTTGTGACGTCATACCTTTATTCTGTGATGTTGACGGCACTTTTCCGAATCATCCACCCGATCCTACGATAGAAGAAAATCTGGCAAATCTGATCGCGACAGTTGTCAACGAAGACGCCGACCTGGGGCTCGCGTTCGATGGTGATGCGGATCGGATCATGGCTGTGACCCACGAGGGTGCCGTCATCTGGCCTGACCAACTCCTCATGTTGTTCGCCAAGGATGTAGTGTCAAGAAACCCGGGCTCTGACGTGGTTTATGACATCAAGTGTACGCGACATCTGAGCTCTGTGATTTCCAACCACGGTGGCAGACCCGTGATGAGTCGGAGCGGACATTCCTTTGTCAAAGCCAAAATGGCGGAAACAGATGCCATCCTAGGAGGAGAACTCTCCGGGCACATCTGTTTCAAAGAACGATGGCATGGCTTCGATGACGGTATCTACGCAGCGGCACGCCTCATTGAAATTGTTGGCAGCCAAACTGAAACCTTCGCCGATCTCATGGCGGAGTTTCCTACGAGCTGCTGGACGCCAGAGATCCGGGTACCTGTCGCAGAATCGAGCAAGTTCCACGTCATGCAGAACCTTGTAGACGAAGGCGGCTTTGGTGACGTCACAATCACCAAACTTGATGGTCTTCGTGTTGACTACGCCAATGGCTGGGGCCTCGTCCGTGCGTCAAACACCACACCAAGCCTGACGCTTCGATTCGAGGCGGACGATGAAGCCAGCCTGACGGAGATACAGGAAATTTTCCGTGGCCAATTGCAACACCACAACCTGACCTTCTGACATGGCCCTCACACGTGACAACGCACTCAATATTGCCCAGGTTCTGACCGAAGCACTTCCCTACATTCAACGATTGCAGGACAAGACCATCGTCATCAAGTACGGCGGTAACGCGATGGTCGACGAAAACCTGAAGAACGGCTTCGCAAGAGATGTGGCCCTGATGCGCCTGGTCGGAATGAATCCCGTCGTTGTGCACGGCGGTGGTCCGCAGATCGGCGCCAAGCTCGCAGAGCTTCAGATTGAGTCCAGCTTCGTCCAGGGGATGCGTGTCACGAGCCCCGAAGTCATGGAAGTTGTCGAAATGGTTCTGGGCGGACTGGTCAACCAGCAGATTGTCAGCCTGCTCAATATGCATGGGGGACAAGCGGTCGGGATTTCCGGCAAAGACAGCAACCTGATCGTTGCACGCCCCTTGTCCATGACAGATCCAGAGACCGGTGCTCCGGTTGACCTCGGACAGGTGGGAGAGGTCGCCAATATCAATCGCGATATTGTCGATATTATCCAGGGCAATCGCATGATTCCGGTGGTGTCACCAATCGGTATCGGTAACGATCACAAAAGCTACAACATTAATGCAGATCTAGCGGCGGGGAGACTGGCCGAGTGCCTGACCGCAGAGAAGTTCATTCTCCTCACCGACATCGAGGGCATCCAGGACAAGTCAGGCCAGCTCCTGCCACAACTCAACGCGAGCCAGGTCCGCGAACTGATCGCCGATGGGACCATTTCCGGCGGTATGTTACCCAAGATCCAATGCGCACTGGATGCGGTACACGCGGGCGTTGGCTCCTGCCAGATCATCGACGGACGAGTGCCCCACGCCGTTCTACTGGAACTGCTCACTGATGAGGGTGTTGGCACCATGATTGTCGCCGAATAGCCTATGGGTAAGCGCAAGGACGAAATACTCGCTGCACTCGTTACGATGCTTGAGGAGGCGCCAGGGAACCGGATTACGACCGCGGCGCTCGCGAGGCAGGTGGGTGTATCGGAAGCCGCCCTGTATCGTCACTTCGCTTCGAAAGCACGGATGTTTGACGCCCTCATTGAATTTATCGAAGACTCGCTGTTCTCTCGTATCAATCGGATCATGGCCGATACTGATGACACCGTCAGCCGCGTTGAGTACACATTGCAACTGCTGCTGAGTTTTGCAGAACGGAATCCCGGTATTACCCGCCTAATGACAGGCGATCCCCTGGTCGGCGAGTCGGATCGTTTGCGAATTCGTATTCAGCAGCTGTTTGAACGGCTGGAAACCCAGTTGCGTCAAATCCTCCGCGAAAGTTCCCTTAAGCAGGATCTTACGCTGAGCATGCCGGTTGCCCTATGCGCCAATCTTTGCCTTTCAACTGCTGAAGGTAAGATGATTCAGTTCGTGCGCAGTGACTTCAAACGATCGCCCACAACCGATTGGCCCGAGCAATGGCAGCACCTGATACACGCGCTTTTCGTCGTCAGCGACACCAAGGCAACCAGTAACAATGCCGGAAACGCACCGGAAAGGCGTTAATCCGGAACGCCGGTTCTCAAGAATCGGAGTGGAATCAATCGTTGATTGATGCCGTCGATACGGTCTCGCCGTAGAGTTCGCGAACCCATTGCAGTTCCTTGTCAAACGACGCTCGGACATCTCTGACTTTTTCTCCTCGATCTCCTCCAGAATCTGACTGATCCGATTTTCAACCGTGAAGAGGCGCTCAAGGCTTGCCGAATCAATGGTTCCCCCGGCTGTTTCTACGTTCACCAGCGGTCCCTGTATGCTACGACGTTGATCTTCAAGGCATGCAAGGTTGCCTTCGCTCGTCTCGATGAAGCTCTGAATGCTGGAAACCTTGGTATCCCGCGCCCTGATCACATCCGCCAGAGTGGAGTACTTTGACAATAATCGCTCATCTGCCTCCGCCTGGCGACGGGCAGCATTATCGCGAGCGCGCTGAACCATGAGTTTCCGGTCACGCTCACGAATCTCTTCCGGGGTCAGCGCCCTTGGCACCACCTCCAGGACCCTTCCGTCAAGGCTCAGCACCGTGTAACCATTTTTGACATAACGTGCCGGAACGTGCGAATCCAGCACGATCACGCCATCTTCATTGAGGTATTTTTAGAGATCAGCAGACAGATGCGCCGGTGACAGCAGACACACTGCCGTCAGCAAACCCAATGCCCGTGTTTTGATATCAGACCGCGACACCATAGGTCTCCCGATACCGGTAAACAGCTTCCCAGCTGGCGTCCACATCCTGACGCACTTTGAGAAACTCAATGACGTCGTCCAACTTTACGATGCTGGTGACGTGAACACCATACTCATCCTGCAGTTCGTCGATCGCAGACCGGTCACCGGTTCCGCGCTCCTGACGATCAATGGCAACAACCGCACCCACGACCTCACACTCGGTCTGCTGACGAAGCAAAGTGAGTACGTCCCGAATCGCGGTACCTGCGGTAATCACGTCGTCAATCAACAGGACTTTTCCTTCAACGGGCGCACCAACCAGTAGCCCTCCCTCACCATGATCTTTCGCTTCCTTGCGATTGTATGCCATTTTGATATCACGATCGGTCTGGGAGAATGCAATCACGGTCGAAGTGACCAGCGGTATCCCCTTGTAAGCGGGACCGAACAACATATCGAACACCATTCCCGAGTCCACAATCGCCGCCCGGTAGAATTCGCCAAGCCTTGCCAGCGCCGCGCCCCCGGAGATCAGACCCGCGTTGAAGAAATAGGGGCTGGTTCGACCTGACTTCAGCTGGAACTCGCCAAAGGAGAGTACGCCCTGTTGGATCGAAAAATCTAGAAATTGTTCCTGGTAGAGTTTGATCGATCGCTCCTTTAGATGAGCCGCGGCGCTAGCTGAGCCCCAGCGCTTGTTTCTGTTGTGTCACCAGTTCCCGACACCCTTTCTCTGCCAGATCGAGGAGTTCGTTCAGCTGAGGACGCGTAAAAGGCAGGCCTTCTGCCGTTCCCTGGACCTCGATAAATTCTCCAGACTCGGAAATCACGACATTCATGTCCGTCTCTGCATTGGAATCCTGAGCGTATTCCAGGTCCAGAACGGCATCGTCGCCCACGATACCCACGGAAACCGCGGCGACAAACCGTTGCCAGGCACTCTCAAGTTTAGCGCCAGCGAGCGCCTCGTAGAGCGCGATACATCCGCCCGTGATCGACGCGGTGCGGGTTCCCCCATCCGCCTGCAAGACGTCGCAATCCAGCTTGATCGTGCGTTCGCCAATCGACTTCATGTCGACACACCCCCGGAGTGATCGGCCGATCAATCGTTGAATCTCAACGGTTCGACCCCCCTGTTTGCCACGGGCTGCTTCCCGATCCATTCTTTCATGTGTTGACCGTGGCAACATACCATACTCAGACGTAATCCAGCCGCGACCCCGGCCTCTGAGGAACGAGGGCACCCCAGACTCGAGACTCGCCGTACACAGCACCCGGGTATCGCCGAAAGAGATCAACACAGATCCTTCAGCGTGTTTGTTGACGCCACGTTCAATCGTCACAGGGCGCATCTGGTCGCTGGGCCGTTCTGCTGCTCGTTTCATGTTCACCTGCTGGTTGGAAAACTCCATTATACTGCAGCCCTAGCCAGCGGGATGCACCGATGACGCAGAGTATGACAGGATTCACCCGATGCCAGGCAGATGGGATGACATGGGAGATCCGATCTGTGAACCAACGTTATCTTGAACCGTCATTCAAGATTCCCGACACGTTTAGAGCGCTCGAGTCTTTGCTGCGTCAAAGGCTGCGCCGACGCCTTCATCGCGGCAAAATCGACTGTCTGTTGCGTTATGACAGCGAAGATAACCAGGCGACGAATCTCAATGAAGGCAACCTCGCACAACTTGGGACTTTGATGGATGCCGTTCATCGGATCGTCCCCGGGGCCGCCACACCCACAGCCCTGGATCTGATTCGCTGGCCAGGCGTGCTCGACCAGGCGTCCTTTGACGAAGCCCGTCTGTTTAAACTGGCCAGTGCGCTTTTTGACGACGCCCTGTCCGACCTGACTGAGATGCGACGTCGTGAGGGTCATGAAATGCAGCAGGCCATTGCAGGACAGCTTCAGAACCTGAAGGACGAAGTCAACCAGATCGCTGAGACAGCCGATGCAATCAGAGAACACCAGTCAACGAGGCTCAGGAACCGCCTCGCTGAACTCACCACTGAGGCGGACCCCGGTCGGCTCGAACAGGAGATGGTTTTTCTGCTTCAGAAGAGTGATATTCAGGAGGAACTGGATCGCCTCAATGCACACATTGACGAAGTCAGCGCTGCCCTTTCGAGTGACGAACCCGCCGGCCGCAGGCTGGACTTCCTCATGCAGGAGCTGAACCGTGAAGTCAATACCATCGCCTCAAAGTCTGCCAGCGTTGATACATCCAACCACTCTGTTCAGATGAAGGTGCTGATAGAGCAGATGCGGGAACAGATTCAGAATATCGAATGAACTATTCAGATCGTAATCCACCACGTCGTCGAGCCAACCGATATGCCCGGTGATCTGTTTGTCGTTGCCGCGCCTTCAGGTGCGGGTAAAACCAGTCTCGTCAGAGCATTGATCGAACGTCACCCCGAGGTAGGGGTGACCATCTCACATACTACACGGACACCGCGCGCCCATGAAGTTGATGGTGTGAACTATCACTTCGTGAGTCCCACTGCATTCTCGGCCATGAACGACGCTGGTGAATTCCTCGAGTCAGCGGTCGTATTCGGGAATCGGTACGGTACGAGCCGTGCGGAAGTGGAACGAATACTGGGCACCGGCCATCACATTGTCCTTGAGATCGACTGGCAAGGTGCGGCCCAAGTCTGCACGCTGCGCCCCGATGCCATCAGCGTTTTCATCCTGCCGCCGTCAAGGGAGGTTTTGTTACGACGCCTCACTGGCCGAGGCCAGGACAGCCAGGAGAGTATAGAAAAGCGGTCTGCGGCAGCCGTTGAAGAGATGTCCCACTGCAGCGACTTTAATTATGTGGTCGTCAATGACGACTTTGACGTCGCCCTTGATACTTTGGCGGCGATTGTGATCGACAGGGACCCTCGCCTTAAGCGGGAAGCCCAGATTGCTCAGCTGACGCCACTGCTCGATCAGCTGCTGGATCCGATGGGATGACCTCGGGTCTGGTCCTGTGCCAGAATACAGCTTGGCTACGCTTGCACGCGGTAGGAAATAGGCTAAACTGCGCGGCTCACTGGGCGAAGCATGATCGCGTGGACATCACGCAAACAAGACGCGCAAAAAAAGAGGTTCTGATGGCTCGAGTTACCGTTGAAGATTGTCTTGAGAATGTGGACAACCGATTCGAGTTGGTCATGGTCGCGAGCGAACGCGCCCGCAGGCTTGCCAACTACGGCAAAGACCCAATGGTACCGGTGGAAAATGATAAGCCAACTGTGGTTGCCCTGCGCGAGATCGCCGAAGGCCACGTTGATGCAAGCATTCTGGACGAGCCGAAACACGAAGAAGTACCTGAGATCACCCTTGGAGATCTTCCACAGGATGAATTTGACCGCCCAATCGACCCCTCCTTCTAACTTCTGTCACAGCGCCTGTCAACAATACGGGATACGATGGTGTTACCTCTGGCTTATTGAGAGCCGAGTAACCCTCTGCCGGCCATGAATACGGCAGCCGCCAATAACCAGTTCACTTCACTCACCGAGAGGCTCGGTCAATACCTGGATAACGACCAGGTCGCCCTAGTCAGCAAAGCATATCAATTCGCGCACGAAGCGCATGACGGCCAGGCCAGGAAATCCGGCGAGCCTTACATCAGTCACCCGTTGGCGGTAGCTCACATTCTTGCGGAAATGCACATGGATCATCAGTGCCTGATCGCGGCACTGTTGCATGATGTCATTGAGGACACCGGGATTCCCAAGCAGATGATCAGCTCCGAGTTTGACGACACGGTGGCCAATCTGGTGGATGGTGTCAGTAAACTGAACCGATCGTTCTACACTCAGGCTGAAGCCCAGGCTGAGAACTTCCAGAAGATGACGCTAGCCATGTCGCGTGATATCCGTGTCATCATGGTGAAACTCGCCGATCGTCTGCACAACATGCGAACGCTCAGCCATCTCGACATGGAGAAACGCAAACGGATCGCGCGCGAAACAATGGAAATCTACGCACCTATCGCGAACCGGCTGGGCATGTACCAGATGCGGGTGGAGTTCGAAGAACTGGGCTTCAGAATTTTGCATCCACTTCGTTCAAACATGATCGAAAAAGCGGTCAGGAAGTCCCGGGGAAACCGAAAGGAAGTGATTTCCCAGATCCAGACCTCTATCGAACAGGCACTTACCACGGAGGACATCGTGGCCAATGTCCTCGGACGAGAGAAACACTTCTACAGCATCTATGACAAGATGCGCACCCAACACAAGTCGTTTGCGGAGATCACCGATGTCTTCGGATTTCGCATCGTCGTAGACAACGCCGACACGTGCTACCGCGTATTGGGCGCCGTACACAATCTATACAAGCCGCTCGCAGGTCGGTTCAAGGACTACATTGCGATCCCTAAAGCCAATGGCTATCAGTCCTTACACACGACGCTGTTTGGCATGCATGGGATACCGATCGAAATTCAGATTCGTACGGTTGAGATGGACAAGATGGCAGACAATGGTATTGCTGCGCACTGGTTGTACAAGTCAACCGACGAGAACATCTCAGGCAGCCATCAACGGGCACGCGAGTGGATGAGTGATCTGCTGGAGATGCAGCAGAGTGCCGGAGATTCGCTGGAGTTCATCGAGAACGTCAAAATCGATCTGTTCCCTGACGAGGTTTATCTCTTTTCCCCAAAAGGAGAGATCTACGAATTGGCTCAGGGCGCCACACCGATTGACTTCGCCTATGCGGTTCACACGGACATCGGCAATACCTGCGTCGCGTGCCGGATCGACCGTCATCTGGCACCACTCAGCGCGACGCTCGATTCAGGCCAAACCGTAGAGATTATCACCGCGCCAGGCGCTCAACCCAATCCGGACTGGCTCAGTTTCGTGGTGACCGGGAAGGCACGTTCCAGTATTCGCCACGCCCTCAAGCATCAACAAGCGAGCGAGTCCATCGCGCTGGGTGAACGCCTGCTCGACCGAGCACTGAAGAGCTTCGACATGTCGCTGGCAGATGTCTCCGGGGAACGTGTTGATCGAGTCATAAGCGAGCACAACGCCGATACACTTGATGCCCTGTTGGAGGACATTGGCCTGGGTAATCAGATGGCCCACATCATTGCGAGCAAACTCCAGACCGCCAGTGACGACGACACGATCACGTCGTCGGGTCAACCTCTGACCATTCTTGGCACAGAAGGCCTGGTCGTACAATATGGCGGCTGCTGTAAACCGATTCCAGGTGACCCCATTGTCGGCCATATCAGTGCGGGCCGTGGCATCGTCATCCACAACGAAACCTGTCACAACATCCGTGACCTGCGCGATCGACCTGAAGAACTGGTTGCCGTGCGATGGGACCCGGAAGTGAACCAGGAATTCTCAGTGGAACTCAGAGTGGAGGTAGAGCACCATCGCAGCATCGTGGCGTCTCTCGCCACGGTGATTACCAACGCCGATGCCAGTGTGGAGCGTATCAATACCGTCGATAAAGATGCCAGGCTGAGCGTTGTTAATATTGTACTCGCCGTTCGTGATCGCGTTCACCTCGCCCATGTCCTAAGGCGCCTTCGAACCGTCAAAGGTGTTGGACGCATCAGTCGTTACCGAACGGGTATCTGAAGCATATTCCCTATGAAAAGAACTCCGATACAGACCGATACGGTCCCCGCTGCAATCGGTACCTATTCCCAGGCCATCAGTGATGGCCACACGCTTTACATCAGTGGACAGATTCCACTGAGACCCGAGACGGGTGAAGTCATCAGCAATGACATCGTCGAGCAGGCCGGCCAGGTCTTTGACAATCTGAAAGCAGTCGCGAACGCTGCAGGTGCCTCATTAAACAATGCGCTGAAGCTCACCCTCTATCTCACCGATCTTGAACACTTCGCCATCATCAACGAGATCATGGCAGAACGGCTGCAGGAACCGTATCCGGCCCGTGCGGTCGTCGAAGTCAGTCGACTGCCTCGAGACGTGCTCATTGAGGCAGACGCCATTGTCCTCGTGAATCAGGATCAATGATCCCTGATTGAAGACGCTACCCGACAAACTCACGGACCTCAAAGGCGTCGGGCCTGCACTCGCCGGCAAACTGAATCGCTTGGGTATCGGGTCTCCAGAAGACCTTCTTTTCCACCTGCCCATGCGTTACGAGGACAGGACCCACATCACAGCGATAGGCTCGTGCCGGATTGGTGACACGGTGCTTGTGGAAGGGGTCCTAGACGCTTGCGATGTCGCTTACGGCCGTAGACGTAGTCTGCTTGCCTACGTCTCGGATGGGACGGGTCGAGTGGGCCTACGTTTCTATTACTTTTCAGGCACACAACAAAAGAATCTGAAGAGAGCACGCCGCGTAAGGGCGTTTGGCGAGATCCGGCGCGGTGCCAGCGGTCCCGAGATCTACCATCCCGAGTACCAGGTCAATCCTGCCGCAGGCGTGGAGGAGACCCTGACACCCGTCTATCCTGCAACCGAGGGTGTCACCCAGGCGCGACTTCGCTCATTGATCACACCGCTACTTACGACCATCGACGAGCCCTCGGTTATTCAAGAAATCACACAGCTTCCCGGGGCAACGTTGGCTGAGGCGCTGCGCATCGTTCACAAACCCCAGCCCAACGACGATATCGCGTCACTTCTGCAGGGTACGCACCCGGCACAAAAAAGACTCGCGTTCGAGGAACTGCTCGCCCATCAGGCCAGCATGCGTTTGCTACGACGACACATCGGTAGTGAGGGGGCTCCGGTGATGAAAGGAATGGGCAGCGAGCTCGCTACCCGATTCGATCGGAATATGGACTTCACCCTGACAACCGCACAAGACCGTGTACTGAAGGAAATCGCCGCAGACATGGTCCAACCATTACCGATGTTTCGCCTGTTGCAGGGAGATGTCGGGTCGGGAAAAACCATCGTAGCCGCACGCACCGCGGTTGATGTCATCGAAAGTGGCTATCAGGTCGCGATCATGGCGCCTACAGAAATCCTTGCTGAACAACACTTGCTATCCTTCTCCGAATGGCTGCTGCCACTTGGTATCGAAATCGCATGGCTCACCGGCAAGGTGAGTGGACGTGCACGCGCACAAACGCTTAGCAGGATCGCTTCAGGTGACGCACCGGTGATCATTGGCACCCATGCCCTGTTTGCCGACGACGTCATGTTTCATCAGCTCGGTCTGATCGTGGTGGATGAACAGCACCGGTTCGGTGTCCAGCAACGTCTCTCACTGCGGGAAAAAGGGCGGAGCAGGGCCGGCATGCCCCATCAACTCATCATGACTGCAACGCCAATTCCACGCACGCTGACGATGACGTTGTACTCCGATATGGACGTCTCCATCATTGAAGAATTACCTCCCGGACGAATTCCAGTGTCAACGTCGGTCATCCCCGATAAACGTCGCGGCGACATCGTTGCTCGCGTCAATCAGGCGTGCGCAGAAGGCCAACAGGTCTATTGGGTCTGCACATTGATCGAAGACAGTGATGACGCGGAACTTCAGGCTGCGGAGGAGACTGCTCGAATGCTGACCGAGGCGTTGCCCGACCACCGCGTCGCCCTGGTTCATGGACGCCTGAAAGCGCAGGAAAAATCGGACATCATGCAACGATTCAGGGAGCACTCGTTTGATGTTCTGGTCGCTACCACCGTGATTGAAGTCGGCGTCAACGTCCCCAACGCCAATCTGATGATTATCGACAATGCCGAGCGGCTTGGCCTCGCTCAACTCCACCAGCTACGAGGCCGTGTTGGGCGTGGTCACGACGCAGGCTTTTGCGTGCTACTGTATCAGCCACCGTTGGGCCCGACCGCCAAGGCACGGTTGGATGTCATGCGACGATCGACCGACGGATTTCTGATTGCGGAGCAGGATCTTCTTATACGCGGACCAGGGGACATCCTCGGCGAAAGGCAGTCCGGGGACGTCCAATTCCGCGTCGCCGATCTCATTCGCGACCAGGACCTGCTGACAGAAATTCGAAACCGGGCAGCGACTCTGACGGATTCAGAGTGTCTCATACTGATGGCTCGATGGATGCGGGATCCCGAGAATCTTGCCCAGGTTTAGCGCGTCAGCGCTCGTGGGTGCTGGTCTCAGTTTCTGCCTGAACTTCGTTTTCGGGCACATCCAGTTCGGAGACTTCGCCATCGAAAATCGTTCGATCAAACTTGCCTTCTGAGCGCGCGACGATCGTGGCGACCGTTCCGTCCCCTGTGACGTTGACTGCGGTTCGCATCATGTCAAGCAGTCGATCAACGCCGATAATGAGCGCAATACCCTCAACCGGGAGGCCGACCTGATCCAGAATAAGCGCCAACGTAATCAGACCTACACCCGGAACACCTGCGGTGCCGATGGATGCCAGTGTCGCCGCCAGTACCACCATCAGGTATCCGGTGATACTAATATCGATATTGAAGGCCTGCGCTATAAAAACCGTCGCCACACCTTGCATGATGGCCGTGCCGTCCATGTTGATGGTCGCTCCGAGCGGTACCGTAAATGATGCAACCTCATTCTGCACGCCGACCCGTCGCTTAACCGTATCCAGCGTCACCGGCATGGTCGCGTTGGATGAAGATGTACTGAACGCGTAAGCCATGACGGGACCCATACGCTGATAGAAACGAACCGGGTTGAGTCCGGCAAGGAATCGGATCAGAAAACCATAGGTGATCAGGAAGTGCAGCACCAACACGCCCGCAACCGTAAAGAAGTATTTGGCCAGATCGAGAATCGCGCCAAATCCCATGTTGGCAAACAACGCCACAAGCAGGCAAAAGACGCCATACGGTGCGACCTTCATCAGCATGATCACCATCTGCATGATGACTTCATTCCAGTCATTCAGCATGTCTCTGGCGCGCTCCCCTGCAGGGCCGCACCGGGTGAGCGCAACGCCGACAAGAATCGCGAACACGATCACCTGCAGCATATTGGCCTCGGCCATGGCTGCGATCGGATTTGACGGGAAGATGTTAACGATGGTCTCTTTGAGAGACGGGCGCTCCTTGGCTACAAACTCTGTCTGCTCTCCAAGGTCAATACCCTCTCCGGGGCCCACCATCACCGCTACGCTCAGCGCCAGCGAAATCGCAAGCGCGGTCGTCACCAGATAGAGTGCAATCGTCTTACCGGCAATACGTCCCATACTGGCACTGGCGCCGAGGCTACTCGCACCACACGCTAGCGACACAAATACAAGGGGGACAACAAGCAGTTTGAGACTGATGACAAACACGTCCCCGACCACGTCGAACAGGCCGTCGATTAGGTAAATCGAAATGACGTTCTCGGCCGAGAGCGGCGCCACATGCACGAGCGAGCCGATTACAATGCCAGCGACCATACCGATCAGGATGTTGCGCGTAAGATTCCCAGTTTCCATGCTTCCCCTCACATCATCCGTCTGCCATTGCTAATCGCGATCACTCAATCAATCTCTATCATGTCGAAGTCGGCCTTGCCTACACCACATTCCGGACACATCCAGTCGTCTGGTATATCGTCCCATCGCGTTCCAGCATCGATGCCTTCAGACGCCAGGCCTTCGGCCTCATCATAGATGAATCCACAGACGATACACTGGTATTTCTTCATCCCGGCCACTCCGTCCTCTTCTGTCAGCCTCCTTCCAGATCAGCCGCGCTGGTCATCAAGTAGTCATCAGGTCGACTCGACTGCTGTTACGATCTCGGCGGCGACGTATACTAACCGATTTCCAAAGGCACCGCTGATACGGGCCTTTGGTGTCATGGTTATAACAACACATGCCTGAAAGTACGCTCATGAATCTGTACGGCCGGTTCCCCCGCCTGCCGGTGTACATCGCTCTGGCCAGGCTCGACAAACCCATCGGTATCTACCTACTGCTCTGGCCGACGCTTCAGGCGCTTTGGCTCGCCGCAGACGGTTGGCCTGGATGGCACCTGCTCCTGGTTTTTGCCACAGGCACCGTCCTAGCCCGTGCGGCCGGTTGTGTCATGAATGACATGGCGGACCGGGAATTCGATCGTGCCGTCGAACGCACTCATGCGCGTCCGCTGACAAGCGGACAACTCGATATGATGGATGCCTGGATCATGCTCGCAGTACTGCTGTTTCCCGCACTGATTCTGGTACTCAGCACCAACCTGCTGACCGTCGCACTGGCGGCGCTCGCCGTACTGACCGCAGCGGCCTATCCCTATATGAAACGTCTCACCTACCTACCGCAGGCATTTCTTGGAATGGCCTTTTCATTTGGTATCCCCATGGCTTTCACCGCTGTATCAGGACAGATTGATCGCCTCGCCTGGCTCCTCATGATCGCCAACGCCATCTGGATTGTCGCCTACGACACCGAATATGCGATGGTGGATCGAGATGATGATCTGAAACTCGGCCTGAAATCGAGCGCCATTCTCTTTGGCGAGCTGGATCGTTTGATGATCGGCGTTCTTCAGGGCTTGTTCCTGTTCATAATGTTGGTAGTCGCGTTCCACATTGAGGCATCATGGCTGTTCCACATCGGTCTTGTGAGTTATGTCGCGTTCTTCGCATACCAGCAATATCTGATCAGGGATCGCGATCGAGATGCGTGCTTCCGCGCATTCCTGAACAACCATTGGGCTGGTCTCGTTATGCTTGTCTCCGTGATGGCAGACCTTTGGTGGCGCAGCACATGATGCCGTTCACCTGCGTCGAGACGTGACCATCATGAAGCTGCCGCGCACTCCCAAAACCGTTCTGAAGAACGTCGCTCAGACCCTGGACAGGGCTATTGTCTTCATCGGCAACATTTCATCCCTGGCATCGGTCATCATGGTCGTTCTGACATTGGGTGTGGTCGTCCTTCGCTACCTGTTCAGCGCCAACGTTATACCTATCCAGGAGACGGTCATCTATCTGCACAGTGTTCTGATCATGGCTGGCATTGCCTATGGGCTTGCCTCGGATACCCATGTTCGTGTGGATATCTTCTATAGCCAGTTCAGCCACCGTGTACGCCGATGGTTAGACATTGGGGGGACGCTGACCCTGCTTCTCCCCGTTGCTGGTTTCCTGCTGTGGTCAAGCATCGACTATGTGTCACTGTCCTTTCGCATTCGTGAATCCTCTGCCGAGCCGGGCGGCCTGCCTTTTGTCTACCTGCAGAAAGCCCTCATTCCGTTGATGGCCATCCTCGTTCTCCTGCAAGGTATTGCCAGAATCATCCGAGCACCAGACCCTGATGGCCATGCTCATGGTTGAGTATGCGCCACTGATTTTATTCGCAGCAGTCTTCCTGGTGCTGCTCCTGGGTTACCCCGTCGCTCTGACCCTTGCCGGCACCGGGCTGATGGCAGCAGCTATCGGGCTCACATTTGGGGTTTTCGACGCGAGTTTGCTCATGGCTACGCCAAACCGCCTCTTCGGCATCATCAGCAATCAAACCCTGGTCGCCGTCCCGCTGTTTGTGTTTATGGGCATCGTACTGGAGCAATCCCGAATTGCTGAAAGGCTACTCGATTCCATGGGTAAATTATTTGCTGCCGCACCTGGTGGGCTTGGTATCGCTGTCGTCCTGGTGGGGATGCTGATGGCCGCAAGTACCGGGATCGTTGGCGCGACAGTCGTCACCATGGGTCTGATGTCACTCCCCGCCATGTTGAAGAGCAACTACGATCCTGGCCTTGCTACAGGCAGTATCTGCGCAACCGGGACGCTGGGTCAGATCATCCCACCTTCGATAGCGCTCGTTCTTCTGGGCGACGTGTTGTCCAATGCCTATCAGCAAGCGCAGATCAACCAGGGCATCTTCAATCCGCGTACGGTATCTGTCGGTGACCTTTTTGCCGGCGCGGTAATTCCAGGTCTTATCCTTGTGCTGCTCTACCTGATGTGGATCATGCTCGTCGCACGACTCCAGCCCCACAAAGCGCCGCCAGCCAAGGTCGATCAGCACATCTCGATAACCCAGCTATCCCGTGAAATCGCACCACCCCTGATTTTGATAGTGGCGGTCCTGGGATCGATCTTGACTGGCGTGGCGACACCCACCGAGGCGGCCGGGGTTGGTGCAAGCGGTGCATTGCTCCTCGCGATACTGCAGCGATCATTGTCGTGGCAAAAGCTACTGACCGTCTGCCAGCAGACCAGCAAGACGACCGCCATGGTGTTTTTCATCCTGATCGGCGCTTCAATCTTCTCACTCGTCTTTAGAGGCTACGGTGGCGATGACCTGGTTCACGAATTGTTCAATGATCTTCCCGGCGGCACATTTGGCGCCATGCTAGTGGTGATGATCGTCATCTTTCTGCTGGGTTTCATCCTCGACTTCATCGAGATCACGTTCGTCGTCGTGCCCATTGTCGGGCCTGTCCTGCTCGCGATGGGGACCGATCCCATCTGGCTTGGCATAATGATTGCGGTCAACCTCCAGACGTCATTTCTGACACCGCCGTTTGGTTTTGCATTGTTCTACCTGCGCGGTGTTGCGCCCCCGTCCATCAGCACGGGGGACATCTACAGAGGGGTCCTGCCTTTCATCGCGCTTCAGCTATTCCTGCTCTTGCTCCTCGCACTCGAACCAGCCATCGCGACCTGGCTGCCAAATCGGCTTTTCGGCTGATTCGATAGCATACTAATTCGTTGGACGCAGATTGATATATGCGCGTTCTGAAAGCTCGTGATATCTCATCACATCGTCGTGGAAATCACTGTAGGATTGGTAAATACGCTGCGCCAGCTCATCCTCACCGGGTAACGCACTCACAACTTCCCTGGAAGCATGCCTTAGCGCCTCTATAACATCGTCGGGAAGTCGACGTATCTTCACACCATGTTGCTCGACCAATTCACTCAGGGCATCGTTATTGCGAGCCGTGTATTCGGACAGTGAATCCTCGTTGATCATTCGGCTGGCTGTTCGAAGAATCGCCTGCAGGTCCGGTGGCAAAGAGTCCCACGCGTCCTTGTTGATGATTGTCTCCAGTGTCGGTCCTGGCTCGTGCCATCCGGGATAATAGTAATATTCCGCCACCTGGTGCAGGCCGAACGCAAGGTCGTTGTAGGGGCCTACCCACTCAGTCGCATCCACTGCGCCAGTCTGAAGGCTAGTATAAATCTCGGACCCCGGTAACGTCTGCGCGCTACCCCCGACCCGATTGAACACTTCGCCACCCAGGCCCGGGATACGCATTTTCAAACCCTGAATATCCTCAATGGAGTTAATCTCCTTGTTGAACCAGCCAGCCATCTGAACCCCGGTATTCCCACCTGCAATGGGCACCAGGTTGTAGGGTGCATACAGCTCTTCCCACAACGCCATCCCACCACCGTGGTGTAGCCAGGCGTTCATTTCCTGCGCTGTCATCCCGAACGGGACAGTGGTAAAGAACTGCGCCGCGGGTACCTTGCCTTTCCAGTAGTAGGCGGCACCATGGCCCATTTCGACATTACCCAGCGAAACCGCTTCGAAAACCCCGAGCGCCGGTACCACCTCACCACTGCCGTAAACGGTAATGGTCAACCGACCATCAGACATCTCATCAACGGCGTTGGCCAGATTTTCTGCCGCCACTCCCATGCCAGGAAAGTTCTTTGGCCAGGTTGTGACCATCCTGAACTTGAACACCTCTGCAGATTCAGCCTTAACTGCTGCGGCGCCATCACTGCTACCTTCGCGCCCACATCCTGACAGTATCGCCAGAATGAGTACCCAACCCATTACCTTTCCCAATTGCTGTTCCACCTGCTTACGCTTCCTGTTGATCATCGTTCGGGGGTTACACCACATCCAGTTTCGCATAGCTCAGCATCAGCCATTTGCTGCCACTATCGTTAAAATTGACCTGTACCCGCGCCTGCGAGCCCTGCCCTTCGTAGTTCAGAACGACACCCTCACCAAACTTGTCATGCCGTACACGTTGTCCCAGTGTGAACCCACTTTCATTGTGCGTCGCAATGGGTGAGGCACTGCGCGACGGACGACTGATCGGGGCTGGTGCGGTCCTCGACAACCTTACGGGGGTCAATAGATCCTGCGGGATTTCCTGCACAAACCGCGACGGTCGATTGTAGGATTCCTGACCATTGATTCGCCTTGATTCGGCGTGGGTCAGGTACAACTGGCGCATCGCTCGAGTGATGCCGACGTAACAAAGGCGCCGCTCCTCTTCAAGACGTCCCGGCTCTTCCATCGACATCATGCTGGGAAACAGCCCTTCCTCCAGACCGGTCAGAAAAACGAGCGGGAACTCCAGTCCCTTCGCACTGTGCAGGGTCATCATCTGGACACAGTCCGCGTTGGGATCACCCTGGCGATCGCCCGCTTCAAGTGCTGCGTGGGTCAGAAATTCATCGAGCAGCGTATCCGGCGACTCCTCGTCGGGTAGCGTTGCGTCGAAAGTCACTTCGTCCTCCGGGTCGAAAGTATCTGCCGCACTGATCAATTCTCGCAGGTTTTCAATACGCGCCTGTCCACGCTCACCTCGCTCACGCTCGTAATATTCAATCAGGCCACTTCTCTCAATGACCATCTCGGTCATCTCCGGTAACGCCGCATTCATCGTCGCAGTATCCATATCATTGATCAGTTCAATGAAGCGGGCGATCGCGTTCCGCGTGCGTCCTGGGAGTCCCGTATTACAGGCCATTTTCTCGGCTGCCCGCCAGAGCGATGTATTCTCTTCCCTCGCAAGCTCCCTGAGCTGGGCCACAGTCCGGTCCCCAATCCCCCTGGAGGGTGTGTTCACGACCCGCTCAAACGCGGCATCGGAGTCGCGGTGGCTGATCAGTCTCATGTAAGCCACGGCAGAACGTACTTCCGCTCGCTCAAAAAACCGCTGACCGCCATAGATTCGATAAGGCATCTGCGCACGTAGCATCGCTTCTTCCAGCACTCTTGATTGGGCATTGGACCGATACAACACCGCACACTCTCGATGGTTGTTGCCCTGACTCACCCAATCGCGCACGCGTGAAACTACATAACGCGCCTCATCAATCTCGTTGAACGCTGCATAGTCATAGATCGGCTCGCCGTCTCCCGCGTCAGTCCAAAGCTCCTTGCCCAGTCTGCCAGCATTCTGTGAAATGACACCGTTGGCGGCCTTGAGGATGCTACCGGTCGACCGATAGTTCTGCTCAAGGCGTATCGTCTGCGATTCTGGAAAATCGGTTGAAAAGCGCTGAATATTCTCTATTCGAGCACCTCGCCACCCATAGATGGATTGATCGTCGTCGCCAACCACAACAAGGTTGTTGTTGTCTCCTGCCAGTTGCCGGACCCACGCATATTGAATCGTATTGGTATCCTGAAACTCATCCACAAGCAGACTGTGAAATCGATCCTGATAGTGGCGAAGCAACGCCGGATGCTCACGCCAAAGCTCATGGGACCTCAGCAACATCTCGGCAAAATCAATCATCCCTCCTCGTTCAAGCGCGAGTTCGTAGGCTTCATAGATCGCGACATGCGTGCGTACGTAAAGATCCTCTTCATCTGGAATATGCTGGGGGCGTCGTCCTTCATCCTTCTGCCCATTGATGAACCACACCGCCTGGCGCGCAGGCCACTTCTTTTCATCCAGGTCTAGGCTGGAGATCACGCGCTTCACGAGTCGCAACTGATCGTCGGCGTCAAGAATCTGGAAGTTCTGAGGCAGGCCCGCTTCAGCAAAGTGTGTCCTGAGCAATCGATGGGCAATGCCATGGAATGTCCCCACCCACATCCCACGCACCGGCATGGCGAGCAGTCGCTCAATTCGTGAGCGCATCTCGGCCGCTGCCTTGTTGGTGAAGGTCACCGCTAGCACACTGTAGGGTGACATGTTCTGGGTCTGAATCTGCCAGGCAATTCGATGTGTCAGCACACGTGTCTTGCCACTACCCGCACCTGCCAGCACCAGCATACTGCCTGATGGCGCTGTCACAGCGTCGCGCTGTGCATCGTTCAAACCATCGAGAATATGAGTGACGTCCATCGCGATCCGATGTAATTTTTTCGTTCGGCAGAGCATCCGATAATAGCGT
This sequence comes from OM182 bacterium MED-G24, assembly GCA_002457275.1. Classification (GTDB taxonomy): domain Bacteria; phylum Pseudomonadota; class Gammaproteobacteria; order Pseudomonadales; family Azotimanducaceae; genus UBA7451. The sequence goes on along the minus strand of NTKD01000001.1, from coordinate 9,915 downwards.
GATTCGCATGGCAGGCGTATCAGAAAGAGGTGGTGCTGACGAAATCCAATGGAAATGATTGCCGTTGCGAGATCTGTCGGAGGTACATCATGCCAAACAACAACATCTGGACTGATCAGTGGGAATCAATGGGTGATGAACACTGGCAGGGTGGCACTCGATCGCCTCCCCTACCACGGGGTAAGCTGATCGGCGCGAGCCTGATGGAGTTACCCCCCGGTGCAGAAGGTGCGCCGTTTCATTGAGGGCGAGGAGATCCATTTCGTCCGCGGACCGGAAGGTGCTCACAAACTAAGCAACCCAAGCGATACACCGGTGCGCTAGCTGTTTATCAGTAACCTGGCATCACCGGACGCAGTTGAGTACCCGGATACCGGCGAGCTATAGGTCATGGCGATGACAAACTCTCAAGACGGTCACCCGCTGTGGCACATGCGAAAACTCGACGAATGACTACTCCACAGTCACTAAGTGTTTTCGAACAGTGATTTGATTTTTTGTTAATTTCAGTCGGTTGTAATTCCAATCTTTTGTCTTGCTAGTGCATTGTTATCTTCGGAGTCATGCAATGACCAAGAGTTGTTTAAGAGTCTAGTTGAGTATTGCTTGTTGTATAAAAAAGGCATGATCAATTGAAAGATTCCGAAAGTGACTATAGAAAAAATTAAGTGGAAGACACCAATTGATATTTCACCTCTGAAGATAGGGACAAAAAATCCAAAAAAGAAATAGGTCCAAGAATATCCAACGAAGCAGTTTTTCAGAATGCCTGACTCATTATGTTTTACTTTTATTTTCTTTTGCCATCCCAGAAAAATAGTACCTAGTATCAGAGGACTGAAAATAATGAGAAGTATAATTAATATTTGAAGAGATAGAATTTCACTCATCCTTTTTCGTCTTTTAAATCACTGTTCGAAATTACTCCACCGTCACGGACTTCGCCAGATTCCTCGGTTGATCCACGTCCGTCCCTTTGAGCACAGCAACATGATATGCGAGTAGCTGCAGCGGGACCGTGTAGACAATAGGTGAAATAATCTGTGGACAGTCAGGCATCTGTATGTGGGTCACACCTTCGGTGACCTCCAGATCCTCCATGTGAGACAGGATATAGAGCTGACCGCCTCGCGCACTGACTTCCTGGAGGTTCGACTTCACCTTCTCCAGTAGTTCGTCGTTGGGGGCAACTGCGACGACAGGCATCTCCTCATCAACCAACGCCAATGGACCATGTTTCAGCTCTCCCGCCGCATAACCTTCCGCATGGACATACGAAATTTCCTTCAGTTTCAGGGCACCTTCCAACGCAACTGGGTAGTGTTCGCCCCTGCCCAGGAACAACGCGTGATGTTTGTGTAGAAACCGTTCAGAAATCCGACTGATCTCCTCATCGAGCGTGAGGACCTGTTCGATGAATCGTGGCAGCTGTTCAAGCGATTCAACAATCTGCGTCTCATCGGACTCCGCCAGCCCATTGACCTTGCCAATCGCAACGACCAGCAACAGCAGATCAGCCAACTGTGTCGTAAATGCTTTGGTAGACGCGACGCCGATCTCAGGACCTGCTTCAATCATCAACGATAAGTCTGATTCACGAACCAACGTGCTGCCAGGTACATTGCAGAGCGTGAGACTCGCGAGGTAACGACCATCATCTTTTGCATTACGTAATGCTTCCAGAGTATCTGCCGTCTCGCCCGATTGCGAAATCGTGACCAGCAAGGTCCCTTCCAGGGGCGCCACAGTGCGATACCGAAACTCGCTGGCAATCTCGACCTGACAAGGGATACCGGTATGTCGTTCAAACCAGTAGCGAGCCACCATGCCAGCGTAGAAGCTGGTGCCACACGCGATGATCTGAATAGCGCGAACGTGGTTAAAAACTGACTCTGCTTCCGCACCAAAGGCATGCTGCAGGACATGTCGATTGGTCATACGGCCCTGGAGAGTCGCTCTGATGGAATCGGGTTGCTCGAAAATTTCCTTCTGCATGTAGTGGCGAAAATTACCACGGTCTGAATCTCCCGGCTGACCGCGCAGTGTGACGACACGTTCGGCAAGCTCTGCCATGGGCCTTCCCTCAACGCTGACGCCATCCAGGCGAATCTCTACCAGTTCGTTTTCATCGGGGTATACAAACTTGTCGGTGAAAGATCTCAACGCATGAACATCGGACGCCACAAAATTTTCGCCTATGCCTACACCGACCACCAGCGGGCTGCCGGATCGCAGCGCGATGATCCGATCCGGATATTCACTATGGATCACCGCCATCGCGTAAGCCCCACTCAACAAAGTCACGGTTGACCGGACACCCGTCACAAGGTCACCTGAGCGAGCCACCTCTCTATCGATCAAATGCGCGAGGACCTCTGTATCCGTCTGGGATTCGAAAACATACCCTTCGGCTCGGAGTTCAGTTCGAAGGGCATCGTAGTTTTCAATAATGCCGTTGTGAACGACCCCAACCCGACTGCTGGAAAAATGTGGGTGTGCGTTTTCTACCATGCTGGGCTTGCCATGTGTCGCCCATCGCGTGTGCGCAATACCCATCTGGCCGGCCAGCGGATTGGCCGTATAGGCATCCCTCAGCTCTGAAACCTTGCCAACCCTGCGTATTCGCTCAAGGTCACCAGCAGCGTTGACGACCGCCAGTCCCGCAGAGTCATAGCCTCGATACTCCAGGCGCTGAAGACCTTCGAGCATGATATAGCCGACGGGTCGTGTCGATACGACACCTACAATACCGCACATGGAATTTGACCCTTCTGCTGTTACTTATTACGGGCTGCCCAGCCTTCGATATTGCGCTGGCGACCGCGCCCGATTGCGAGGGATCGGCTCGGGACGTCTGTCGTGATCACAGAACCTGCACCAATACTTGCGCCATCCGCAACCGAAACTGGTGCGACAAGGGATGTATTCGACCCTACAAAGACACCGTCACCGATATTGGTCTGATGCTTGTTCACGCCATCGTAGTTACACGTAATGGTTCCAGCACCAATGTTCACGTCCTCACCAATCGTGCTATCTCCCAGGTAAGCTAGGTGACTCGCTTTGCTTCCACGTCCGACCACGGATTTTTTGATCTCTACGAAATTACCGATCGCCGCGCCTTCCTCGATTCTGGCTTCTGGTCGAAGTCGTGCAAAGGGGCCAACGCTGCATTCTGACGCAACAGTCGCACCATCCAACACGGCGTGAGACTTGATGACACTATCCGGCCCAATCGTACTGTCCCGGATTACGCTGTATGGCCCGACCGTCACCCCATCGGCAAGCTCGCACCGACCTTCAAAAACACAGCCGACGTCGATAAACACGTCACGACCGACGAGCAGTTCGCCGCGTACATCAAGGCGCATCGGGTCAGCCAGTTGAACACCCTGCGCCATGAGGTCATCAGCGATCTTCTTCTGCAGATCGCGCTCAAGCGTCGCCAGTTGCTGACGAGAGTTGATACCCGTGACTTCAAGCGGGTTCTCAGCGAGCACGCCTTCCACCGTCCTGTGTTCATCATTGGCCAACGCAACGAGATCGGTCAGCAGATACTCATTCTGCTCGTTGTTGCGATCAAGTCGCGGAAGCCACTCATTGAGCAACCCGGCAGATACGGACATCACACCTGTATTGATCTCATGGATGGCTCTTTCTATGTCATCGGCATCTCGTTGCTCGACGATACGTCTTACCTGACCAGCATCATCACGCACGATCCGCCCATATCCCGTCGGATCGTCCAGTAAGACAGAAAGCACCGACAGATCCGCACCGCTTTCTGTAAGTCGACGCATGGTGTCCAGGGAGATCAGCGGTACATCCCCCAACACGATGAGTACGTCGGCGTTGTCCGAGACGTGCAGCATTGCCTGCATCATCGCATGACCGGTACCGAGCCTCTCCTCCTGGAGTATCCAATGGACACGGTTGTCATCTAAAAAGGCGTCACGTATCTGGTCAGCACCCTGGCCGATAACAACGTGGATACGAGACGGCTCCAGTCGAGAAATGGTCGCTAATTGATGTGCCAGCAGAGTCCTACCGGCGAGCGTCTGCAGCGCTTTGGGTCGCTGAGATTTCATCCGGGTGCCAAGTCCTGCCGCGAGGATACAGACTTCGAGTGGTTTCATTGCTCCGCGACCTGTCACGCGAGGGTAAGAAGCCGAGAGTTTACACTACCCGCACAAGAATCGATTGATCCGTCCCAGACTCGACATTCCTCGGAGCCATCGGCAGGAAAGCCGTCACATGGCCGCAGTTAGCCAGCGGCTAGTTGCCGGTCAGCTGGCGATGCTTGCGCAACGTGTTCAGCATGGCGGCCTGTTCCACAATATCTGCATTGACCCTTGCGAAATCGATTTCGGCCTGTGCATCCGAGAGCTTCTGCTCTGCTTCCTGCTGCGCCTGGGACGCTGCCGCCTCATCAATATCAGCAGCCCGCAGTGCAGTATCCGCCAGAATGGTAATGTGGTTCGCCTGAACCTCGATATATCCACCGGACGCAAAGAAGACCTCTTCTTGCCCGCCTTCCAGAATCAGTCGAACCGGCCCAGGTTTCACGCCAGACAATAGTGGCGTATGGCCTGGCATGATACCCAGTTCGCCAATAGTCCCCGAGGCCACCACCATTTCAACAGCGCCCGAGAAGATCTCCTCTTCCGCGCTAACAATGCTGCATTGTACCGTTGATGCCATGACTGCCTCGATTCCCGGTAAGTCCGTCGATCCCCAATGGTTCTTAACTGATGCCCATCAGAGCAGTTTAGAGATTCTTCGCATTCTCGATCGCGTCTTCGATACCACCGACCATGGTAAACGCCTGCTCAGGAAGATCGTCGTGTTCACCATCGAGGATCGCCTTGAAACTGCGTACGGTATCTGCAAGTGGAACATAGACCCCAGGACGTCCGGTGAACTGCTCAGCCACGTGCATGGGTTGTGAGAAGAACTGGGTGATTTTGCGAGCCCGATAAACCGTCAGCCGATCTTCCTCCGACAATTCATCCATCCCCAGAATTGCGATGATGTCCTTCAGTTCCTTGTATCGCTGCAGGACCGTCTGAACACCCTGAGCCACTTGATAATGCTCTTCTCCCACAACCAGCGGATCGAGCTGACGCGATGTCGAATCCAGCGGATCAACAGCTGGATAGATCCCAAGTGCCGCAATATCCCGCGATAGCGTCACCGTGGAATCGAGGTGGGCAAATGTCGTGGCAGGTGATGGGTCTGTCAGGTCATCCGCTGGGACGTACACTGCCTGAACCGAAGTGATCGAACCCGCTTTTGTGGTCGTAATCCTCTCCTGCAATACACCCATCTCTTCTGCCAGTGTGGGCTGATAACCCACGGCTGACGGCATCCGGCCAAGTAGTGCAGATACTTCGGTACCCGCCAGGGTGTAACGGTAGATGTTGTCGACAAACAGAAGCACGTCCTTGCCATCGTCACGAAACTTCTCAGCCATGGTCAGCCCTGACAATGCGACCCGCAGGCGATTACCCGGCGGTTCGTTCATCTGGCCAAACACCATCGCGATTTTGTCCAGAACATTTGCGTCCTGCATCTCGTGGTAGAAGTCGTTACCCTCTCGAGTCCGCTCCCCAACACCCGCAAATACCGAGAGCCCGCTGTGCTCCTTTGCAATATTGTTGATGAGCTCCAGCATCGTTACGGTCTTGCCGACGCCCGCACCACCGAAGAGGCCCACCTTACCGCCTTTCGCAAATGGACAGATCAGATCGATGACCTTGACGCCCGTCTCGAGCAGATCACGACCGCCCGCCTGTTCCTCGTAACTTGGGGGCGCTCTGTGAATTGGCATCCGTTCGTTTTCGTTGATAGGGCCTTTCTCATCAATAGGCTCACCAAGAACGTCCATGATCCGGCCCAGTGTTTCTTCGCCCACGGGGACGGTAATGGGTTCCTTCATATTCGTGACTGCGAGGCCTCGACTCACGCCTTCCGACGTTCCCATGGCAATGGTGCGCACCACGCCATCACCCAGCTGTTGCTGGACCTCAAGGGTCAGCCCCTTTTCGTCCACTTTCAGCGCCTCATAGACCTCGGGCACTTCTTCACGCGGAAACTCCACGTCAATTACAGCGCCAATCACCGATACGATTCGACCGCTACCCATAATGTTCCTCTACTCGTAAGCTCTAATGCTCAATGCTTGATCTAACTACAAATCCAACTATCAATAAGAAGGCCCTATCGCCCGAAGGCCGAAAGTCCCTACACCGCCGCGGCACCGCTGACGATCTCCGCCAGCTCTTGCGTAATACCTGCCTGACGAAGCTTGTTCATCACCAGTGACAATTCCTCGATCATGTCGCCCGCATTGTCAGTCGCGCTCTTCATTGCAATCATGCGTGCCGCATGTTCACACGCTACATTTTCAACCACTGCCTGATAGACCTGCGCCTCGATAAACCGGGTCACTAGGCCTTCCACCAGCTGCCGAGCGTCTGGTTCGTAGATATAGTCCCAGTGATGCGACAACTCGACATCCTCCATCGGGTCCAGGGGGACCAGTTGTCGGACCGTCGGATCCTGATTCATGGTGCTCACAAAGACGTTGTTAGCCAGGTAGATCTTGTCGACGGCGCCCTCTTCAAAGGCATCCAACATAACCTTGATGCTCCCGATCAGGTCCGCCATCACAGGCGTTTCGCTGGTGTGACTGCTCGCCGCCACCACATTGCCACCAAAGCTCCTGAAGAACTGGGTCGCCTTGTTTCCAATCACACAGAGGTCGGCTTCAATACCCTGTTCAGATAGTTCCGCAATGTGCCGGACCGTGGCCCGCAGCAGGTTGTTATTGAGACCGCCACACATACCACGATCCGTGGTCACCACAATGTACCCGACACGTTTGACCTCACGTTCCTGCATAAATGCATGCCGGTACTCCGGCGATGCATTGGCGACGTGGCCAATGACCTGTCGAATATGGTCGGAATAGGGGCGACCGCGCGCCATCATGTTCTGTGCACCGCGCATGCGACTGGCGGCAACTTTTTCCATCGCGCTGGTGATCTTCTGCGTATTCGAGATGCTGCCAATCTGGGTGCGTAGTGCTTTTGTGTTGGGCATACGTTATTTGTCCCTAATCCTGTAGCGACCAGCTACCAGGTTTGCGTGGCCTTGAAAGACTCGACCGCCTTCTGAAGTCGCTCGACAACATCATCGGAATAAACACCGGACTCGTTAATCTCGTTCATGAAATCTGCGTGTTCCGAGTTCATGTAGCTGATGAGAGCAGCCTCAAAATCAAGCACTTTGCTAACATCGACGTCTTCGAGGAATCCTTCACTCGCCGCAAACAAGACCGTTCCCATCTCAGCAATCGTCATGGGTGAATACTGTTTCTGCTTCATGAGCTCGTTAACGCGCTCGCCATGCTCCAGCTGCCGACGAGTCGCGTCGTCAAGATCCGATGCAAACTGCGAGAAAGCCGCCAGCTCCGCATACTGTGCCAGCGCCAGTTTGATACCGCCTGAGATTTTCGACATGAACTTGGTCTGAGCATCCCCACCTACCCGGGAGACTGAGATGCCCGGGTTCATGGCAGGACGTTCACCGGAATTGAACTTGTCGGTCTCAAGGAAGATCTGTCCATCCGTAATAGAAATAACATTCGTTGGAACAAACGCAGATACGTCACCCGCCTGCGTTTCAATAATCGGTAACGCAGTCAATGATCCGGTCTTTCCTTTGACACGGCCCTCTGTCTGCTGCTCAACATATTCTGCGTTGACTCGCGCCGCACGCTCCAGCAGACGGGAGTGAAGGTAGAAGACATCCCCTGGATACGCTTCGCGGCCTGGTGGTCGTCGAAGCAACAGAGACACCTGACGATACGCCCACGCCTGCTTGGTAAGGTCGTCATAGATGATAAGAGCGTCCTCGCCATTGTCACGGAAGTACTCACCCATCGCACACCCGGAATATGGTGCAATGTATTGCATCGGTGCAGGATCTGCCGCGCTTGCCGCAACCACAATCGTGTTCTCCATGGCGCCGTGTTGTTCAAGTGTCTCTACAACGTTGGCGATTGACGATAGTTTCTGACCAATCGCAACGTAGATACACTTAATCCCACTACCCTGGTTGTTGATGATGGTATCCAATGCGATGGCCGTCTTGCCGGTCTGACGGTCACCAATAATAAGCTCACGCTGACCCCGACCAACCGGAATCATCGAATCGATACACTTGAGACCGGTCTGGACCGGCTGATCAACGTGTTGTCTCGCAATCACGCCCGGTGCGACCTTTTCCACCGGAGAAGTACTGGTGTTGTTGAGCGGACCTTTGCCATCGATCGGATTCCCCAGAGAGTCCACAACACGACCCAGCAGCTCTGGACCCGTCGGAACCTCCAGAATTCGACTGGTACAACGAGCGGTCTGCCCTTCGCGCAGGCTCTTGTAGTCACCCAGTACTACCGCACCAACCGAGTCCCGTTCCAGGTTCAGCGCAAAGCCAAACAAATTGCCTGGGAACTCAATCATCTCACCGTTCTGGACGTCCGCCAGACCGTGAATACGCACAATACCGTCCGATACGCTGACGATCGTGCCTTCATTGCGCGCCTCAGAGGAGACATCAAGCGTTTCAATACGCTGCTTGATAATCTCACTGATTTCGGAAGGGTTGAGTTGTTCCATTATCGATTCCTCGAAGAGAAATGGGTCAGGTCCGGCCTGACACTAACTATATTTGTATGTCTTGGGCCTGCACTCACATCAAGTGAGCACATTGGCCAAACGTTCGAGTTTGCCGCGTACCGAGTTGTCGATGACTGTGTCGCCCGCCCGGATGATCACGCCACCGATCAGCTCACTATCCACGGTCGTTGTCAGCACCACATCCCTTTGCAATCTGGCGTGTAGTGCCGCAGCGAGCTTTTCCCGCGCCGAATCATCGACGTCGTAGGCACTTTCAATGGCCACTTCCATGGTTTTCTCATGATTCGCCTTCATGGCGTCAAACAGATCCGCAATGGTGGGCAACAGGACCAGCCGGTCGTATTCCGCCAGGATCTTGACGAAGTTCTGACCCTGAGTATCCAATTCCTCACCGAGTAGGGATAACAGCAACGCGGACTCGTCGGTCGTCGTGAGCAGCGGATCCGCGAGCGCTTCACGAACGCTGTCTTCATTCACAGCCGCACGCAACAGCGCAAGCATCCGTCCCCACTGCGACAACCCGTCAGTCGCATCCAGCGCCGCTCGAAAAGCAGCCCTGGCATAAGGACGAGCAATCGTTGTAAGTTCTGCTTCTGCCATGGGGTTCCTGGAAGGGTTCTTAGAGCTGGGCCGCCAGCTTGTCGAGCATGGCCTGATGCGCACCTTGATCGACACTGGACTCCAGAATCTTCTCAGCACCCTCTACGGCAAGAGCACCCACCCGGCCTCGCAAGTCCTCTTTGGCACGATTGACCTCCTGGTCAATCTCAGCCTGAGCGCCCTGCTTGATACGATCCGCTTCTTCGACCGCTTGCAACTTCGCTTCTTCGACGATCTGATTCGCGCGGGTTCTGGCCTGCGCCAGAAGCTCCGCTGCCTCACCTTTCGCTGCAGCCAGTTCTTCCTCTGCGGCACTATTCGCTTCTTCGAGCTGCTTTTCGGCTGCTGCGGAGCGTTCAAGCCCGTCCGCGATCGTTTTCTGCCGGTCGCGCATCATCTGCGTCAAAGGTGGCCAGACAAACTTCATGCAAAACAAAACAAACAGCACGAACGAGATCAACTGCCCGAGCATGGTTAGATTAATATTCACGATGAACCTCGCTTTCGATCACTTCGGTGACCGGTTCGTTACAGAGCAAAGATCATGTAAAGCGAGATACCCACTGCAATAATCGGCACCGCATCCACCAGTGCGAGCGCAATAAACAGCTGG